>JABIQA010000218.1 GCA_018699155.1 Chromatiales bacterium | reverse complement strand
CGAATCATCTGCAATTGCGGGTAAGCCGGATTGCAGCGCTGCAAACCGCGCCTTCAGCAATGCATTCTCCAGAAAGGTGCAGCCGGTTTCTTCCGCAGCGGCTAACTGCAAAGTTGTTTGCAGAACAATATCGAATTGCCCGCCGAGCATTTCGGCAAACTCTTTCGCCTTACCTGCATTGCCGGTAGCCAGAACAATTCGTTGATTCATAACAACCAAGCCTGTGTTACTGCGCCGCGCGCCAATCACTTAGCGCAGAGCCCTGCGCAACGACAATGTCTGCAATGCCCTTTTCAGCCAGCACCAACAATTGATCCAGCTCATTTCGCTGAAAGGCATGGCCCTCGGCGGTGCCCTGAACTTCGATAAAACCTCCGGCCTCATTCATTACTACATTCATATCGGTCTCGGCGTTGGAATCTTCGGGATAATCGAGATCCAGCACCGGCATACCGTTATAAATACCCACAGAGATGGCGGCAACCTGCCCCATCAAGGGGTTTTTCTTGATTTTCTTCTGCTCCAACATACTTTCGACCGCAATGGCTAAGGCGACCCAAGCACCACAAATTGACGTAGTCCGCGTGCCGCCATCGGCCTGAAGTACATCGCAATCAAGAGTGATAGTAAAACCATCAAGCGCATCGAGATTAACTGCGGCACGAAGCGAACGGCCGATAAGGCGCTGAATTTCTAGAGTGCGCCCGCCCTGACGACCAGCTGCAGCTTCACGGCGAACACGGGTGTGCGTAGAACCTGGCAGCATGCCGTACTCGGCCGTTACCCAGCCCTGGCCCCGGCCTTTCAAAAATCGCGGCACAGTAGCCTCGACACTGGCGGTGCAGAGCACCCGGGTGTTACCAAACTCAGCCAGCACAGAGCCGGCGGCGTTATCGGTGTAATCGGTGGTTAGTTGCATGGGCCGGAGCTGGTCCGGCTGTCTTCCACTGGGTCGAGTTGCCATGGTGCGTTCCCCTGAGCAGGTCATCTATAGGTTTATGCCCCGGATGCCCGGGAGCGGATAAACGCCATGCTATATGGATTGACTCAGGCTTGCGCGATAAAACGCAATGCGGCGGCCGAGGTATTGTCACTGTGTGGCGACGTGGTTTTAATCGCCTGAGCGCCCAGTGCACGAAGCTGTGGGCCAAGAGGTCCTTTGGCTGAAGTGATTGACGCCATCTCGGGGTCGGTAAGCCCCGACCAGAAACCATCAGAGCACGCCAGCAAAACGTCATCGGGAAGCAACCGCTTGTAGCGGGTAATTGTCATAGCGGGTAATGAGGAATCTCCACCCAAACAACATTCAACAAAGTTACGCATCGGATGCGTCGAAATTTCATCCTCAGTAATAAGGCCTTCCTCCAACAACACTTCAACATGACTGTGGTCACGACTGCGTTCGACCACGGCCTCGTTGCGTAAGTGATGGATCCGGCTGTCGCCAACATGCCCCCAGTACGCATAACCGTCCTGCACCAGACAAATCGCGCAGGTTGCGCGTGGCCGGGCCTCAACTGAAATTTTATTGCCCAAAGCAACCAACTCAGTATGAGCATGCCCGATAGCGCGATGCATAAAGCCCTGTGGATCAAATACAGGCAGCTCAACCTCATTGAATTCGCTGCTAATTACCTCAACACACAGGCGCGCAGCCTCAGCGCCACCAGCGTGACCACCCATGCCATCAATAACTATCAGGAGAGTAGCCCCGGCCTTACTGACAATAGCAACACGGTCCTGATTTTCTTCACGATTACCCAACAAGCTTATTTGTGCTGTATCAACTTCCAAGAGCCTTCCTTGATTCTGTGGTCAGGGCACCAACCCGCTGCTGTTGCCTCTGTATTCCAGATTATTCACGTCGGTGTTGGTGACTGACACGTTGCCTGCTTACAATAGACAAATGACAGAAACCGCGACCAACAGCAAATGCTTTGCGGATTCTGCCATAAGAGTTGGCTGCAACGCCTACCAACCAGTTCACATCCCGGGGACAGCATGTCAACCGCTCACGCCATCCGATACGCACAATTTGACCATGCATGGCTGGAAAACCAAGCAATACAAGGAAAAACAGATGATTAACAGCATGACGGGCTTCGCCCGGGCAGACCTGGAACTGGAAAGCGGCACACTCCTGTGGGAAATCCGCTCCGTGAATCATCGCTACCTCGAAGCCGGCTTCAGACTGCCGGAAGGCTTCAGGCACATTGAGCCGGAATTGCGTGCACGGGTCAGCGAGACCCTTAAACGCGGCAAGGTTGATGCCTCTCTGCATTTCCATAGCACCAATAATATCGCCACCAAACTGGAGCTCAACGAAGCCCTGGTCGGTGAAATCATCAAGCATGGCGAGCGCATCGGCGCACTGATGGATGATGATGGCAAGCTCAGTGCGCTTGGCATCCTGCGCTGGCCCGGGGTGCTGCGGGAGCAACCTCTCGATGTCGAAAATTTGCTGGAGCCGGCAGCACAATTATTGGCTACTGCAATTAACGATCTCAGTGAAAGCCGCGCCAACGAAGGCAAACGCATTTACGAAATGCTTGAAGAGCGCCTGCAACAAATCCTAGAAATTGTAACCATTATCAACACGCGCATGCCCGAAGTGCTGGAAAGCTCGCGTGCCCGCATGCGCGAACGCGCCACAACCCTAGAGCAAAAATTTGATCCTGAACGGCTTGAACAGGAACTGCTGATTCTGGCGCAGAAACAGGATGTGGCAGAAGAACTTGATCGCCTCACCGCCCATGTTGCCGAAATCCGCGAAATTCTCAATAGCGGTGAGCCCTCCGGCCGCCGTCTCGACTTCATGATGCAGGAATTAAACCGTGAAGCGAATACACTGGGCTCAAAATCAGCCGATGCCACCACGAGCAAATGCGCCGTCGATTTGAAAGTGTTGATTGAGCAAATGCGTGAGCAGGTGCAGAATGTCGAGTAACCATAAACCCACAGCCCGTCTGAGAATCGCTATGCCAACCATCATGAGAAACGCCTACATCTCGATGTTTTCAGCCCTGCTAGTCAGCCTATGCGGTACGTCTTTAATTATGGCCGACGCCGCAGATGGCGATTTCATGGGTTACAAACTAGGCAGCAATTACCAGGGCGCCGCAGAACACGTCAAAGCCACTCGCACTAATGGCACACTGATTGTTCAGGCAGCAAATCCGGTGAAGCCCGACGATATTACCGACGTGTTCCTGATCGTTACTGAAGCAACTAAAACCATCGGACAGATTTCGGGTTCCACGTGGTTTGACTCTGAGGCAAAGGCACGTAGCTTTGCCATACGCTATGTGAATCTGCTGCATACGAAGTACGCCGATTGGCAGTTCGGGCGCGAGCAGATGGGCAGCGACCTGCGCATCGTCGAAGTTAATCTCGATAAGCCCCCATACAACATCCGTTTCTACCTCGACGAGGAAGAACACGATGACAAAATGATGTGGCGTTTTTCTATGACTCTGAGCTGGCTGCCAAAGTCTAAAGAAGCTCTTGCCTGGAACAACATGGCCAATACCCAGCATATTGCTGTTGCTGATGCAGAGCGCCAAAAAATGCTCAAAGATGCGGATATGCGCGGCCTTTAAATGTCAGGTGCTAAACACAATAATGGCAAACTGTTTGTCATTTCTGCGCCATCGGGAGCGGGCAAAACAACGCTGGTTCGCGAAATCATGTCAGCCGATCCGTCGTTGCAGTTTTCTGTTTCTTACACCACGCGCCCTCAGCGCCACAATGAAGTTGAAGGCCAGGCTTATCACTTTGTCAGCAAAGCAGCATTTGCCCGTATGCTCGCCGATGGGGATTTTCTGGAGCATGCAGAGGTGTTCGACAACCACTACGGCACCTCGCAGCACAGCGTTAAAGAGCTGCTTGCCTCCGGCAGCAACGTGTTGCTCGAAATCGACTGGCAAGGGGCCGAACAGGTGCGTCGCAACATGCCCGAGTGTGAAACCATTTTTATTCTGCCGCCATCGGTCACCGAGCTTGAAAAACGCCTGCGGGGCCGTGCCACCGACAGTGACGAGGTTATTGCGCGGCGCATGGCCGATTCATTGGCAGACCTGAGCCACTGGGCCAATTTTAATTACGCCGTCATTAATGATGAGCTTGCGCAGGCTGTTGGCGCGCTACAAACCATCATCGCCGGTAACGG
>JABIQA010000216.1 GCA_018699155.1 Chromatiales bacterium | reverse complement strand
AACTTATCGACAGCTTTCATCAGACCGATATTGCCTTCCTGAATGAGATCGAGGAACTGAAGGCCGCGATTGGTGTACTTTTTGGCAATAGAAATCACGAGTCGGAGGTTGGCTTCGACCATCTCTTTCTTTGCGCGGCGAGCCTGCGCTTCGCCCAGGGTCATTTCGCGGTTAATTTCTTTGATTTCAGCGATGGTCAAGAGGCTCCGTGCTTCAATCATCACCAGTTTGCGCTGGGTACGCAGAATCTCCTCTTTCATTTTTGCGAGTGTTGATGAGTATTTTCGTTTCGCTCGAATGTGCTTTTCGATCCAATCGAGATTGGTTTCATTCTTTGGAAAGCTGCTGATGAATTCTTTGCGCTGCATTCCCGCTTCTTTCACGCAGATAGCCATTATGTGGCGTTCATACTTGCGGATGTTGCCGATAGTCTCGCGCAATCCATATACCAGAAGGTCAAACAATTTTGGCGCCAGCCGGACTTCGGACAATGCTTCGACCAGCAAATCGCGCTGTTTGTTGAGTTCAGCCTGAGTTTTCTTGTTGGGTTTCGCATCACGTTCTGCAAGAGCAATAAGGATTTTTTTCTGGCGGGAAAACACAGAGCGGAATTTCTTGGCGACTTCTTTGGGATCAGGGCCGGTATCGACCTCTTTCTCTTCGTCGTCGTCGTTGTCACCCTTTGGTGTTGCTGGAACAACAACATCTGGAGCATTAGGGTCTATAAATGCAACCATCAAGTCAGGTTGCTTTGTATTGCCGGCTTTTACTGATTCCCAAACGCGCTCAAGGGTATCGATTGTCGGCGGGTAGGAGATGAGCGCAGCTTTGACCTGATTAAGGCCTTTTTCGATGCGCTTGGCAATTTCGATTTCACCTTCGCGGGTTAGCAGTTCGACCGTGCCCATTTCACGCATGTACATGCGGACTGGGTCGGTAGTACGGCCAAATTCGCTATCAACGGTAGCGATCGCAGCTTCAGCTTCTTCCTGAGCCTCTTCATCATTGGTAACAGCCGTGTCAGATAGCACAATGGATTCGGTGTCCGGAGCTTTCTCGTATACGGTAATACCCATGTCGTTGATCATGTTAACGATGTCTTCGATCTGTTCAGGATCTACGATATCGTTTGGCAAATGATCATTAACCTCGGTGTAGGTGAGGTAGCCTTGCTCTTTGCCGCGGGCAATAAGCTTTTTTAACTGGGAGTTCGTCGAGTTTTTATTATCTGAAGCTGTTGTTTTTGCTTTGTCGCTCACTCGGGGGTTCCTCGCGCTTGGTGTCTGCGGAATGCTGCGCTGCTAGCGCAAAGGCAGCGATTCTACGTAAATGCTTGCTCTCTAGCCATGTTTTCGGCCAATCAACCGACCTAGTTTTTGCTACCAAAGCACAGATGCTTGCTGCGTATAGCTTGCAGCGCCTCCGTGGCGGGTTCTTCTGCGCGGCAACACGACATGACTGGCGCAAGGGCTACAAGATTGCGCTATTCACTGCCTGCTGTTCGACCGCTGCGGGCTTTCCACTGATGCAGTTCCCGCAGTTCTGCCATTTCATCGGTATCGAGACCGTCCGCAGCCTTCTGCGTTAAGGCCTGCAGCCGCTGCTCGCTAGCGATATGGACAATACGCAGCAGCGTGTCATGAAGCTCTCCGGTAGCGTCCTGCAGTTCCGGAATCGGCAGCCCTTGTAGCTTTTCAAGGGCATCGCGTTCCGGTCGGTCCTGAAATCGTTGGATAAGGGCGCCGGAAGTTATGCCTTTATGACTTTGCAAGCTGCCCAAAAGTTCCAATAACAGCGGAATGCCCGGTTGGTCGACCTGATCCAGCTGCTCTGGAATATCCAGACTGCCGATTTCCTGAGAGTAATGAAGGATTACGCGAACCGCATGGCGCACCAGCGTGACCTTGCCGGTACCGCCCGGCTTTTTCAGCGGTCGCATGGCTTTTTGCGATGCGACGTTATCTGCTTCGCTAAGGTGTTGACTCAGTCGCGAAGAATCGAGACCAATCTCCTTGGCGATTTGCTGGCTCAGCAGATCCAGGTAGACGCCTTCTGGCAGCTCTCTGAGAAGTGGTTTTGCAAGTTCAGCCAGTCTGGCACGACCATCCATACTGCTCATGTCAGTTTGATCGCGGAGCTCACGCAGTAGATAGTCGGATAGCTGCAGGCTGTCATCCAGGCGTCGTTGTAAACCGACGCTGCCTTCAGTCTGGACGATGGTGTCCGGATCTTCGCCATCGGGCAAAAACAGAAAGCGGACCTGCCGACCTTCCTTCATCTCCGGCAAGCTCACCTGAAGTGCACGCCATGCGGCCTGTCTTCCCGCGCGGTCGCCATCAAAACAAAATACCACTTCCTGAGTGATGCGGAACAGTCGTTTCAGATGATCTGGGGTTGTCGCGGTGCCCAGAGTGGCAACAGCATTGTGCACGCCATGTTGCGATAGGCTGATGACATCCATGTAGCCTTCGACCACCAGTAGCTGGTCGATATTGCGCAGCATTTGCCGTGCTTCATAAAGTCCGTAGAGTTCCCGACCTTTATGAAACACAGGTGTTTCAGGGGAATTAAGGTATTTCGGCTCGCTGCCATCAAGAGTTCTTCCGCCAAAGCCGATAACCCGCCCGCGACTATCGCGAATAGGAAACTGCACCCGTTCGCGGAAGCGGTCATACACGCGATCGTCTTTGCGAATCAACATGCCGGTAGTGAGCAGGTATTCCCGATTGGTGCTTCTTTCGCCGAGGTGTTTGAGCAGGCTGTCCCATCCGGGTGGGGCGAAGCCAATCAGGAATCGCTGTGCAGTTTCGCCATCGAGCCCACGGGCTTTGAGGTAGTCCACTGCAACTGGCGATTGTTTGAGTTGTTGCTGATAAAACTTCGCGACCTCGCCAAGCAGATCGTACAGCGGCGCATTGGATTGAACCGGTTTTTCATTGCTGCTGGTGTCACGAGGCACATCGACGCCGACCATTTGTGCCAGCTCTTCAATGGCTTCGACAAATTCCATTTTGTCGTGATCCATAAGAAAGCGTATGGCAGAGCCATGCGCGCCGCAGCCAAAGCAATGATAGAACCCCTTGTCGGGGCTTACGGTAAAAGATGGCGTTTTTTCATTATGAAACGGGCAGCAGCCTTTGTACTCGCGGCCGGCCTTTTTCAACGCCACACGATTGCCAACCACTTCGCTGAGATCGGCTCGACCTAGCAGTTCGTCGATAAAATCCTGAGGTATGAGTCCGGCCATTGGCTTGTTAAGAGCTGCCCTTATTAGATGCTGTCGCAGTTATTGTTATTAGTAGGCCTGTTCTGGCAGGTGCATCATAGCTTTCAAACAGACATGCAGCAGAATAAGCTCAGACTGGCTCCGAGTCTACGTTGGCAGTTTTTCCACAATGATTTGGTGACTCTTTGCGCATTTTAGGCGGTTCGAGCGAGGGTGCAGGGTGCCTGGGGTGTTTAGCCGGCGAGGCGGGTTTTGATTTTTCCGCTTAATGAGCCCATGTCTGCGCGACCCTGAGCTTTTGTTTTAATAATACCCATGACTTTGCCCATGTCCTGCATGCCTGAGGCGCCGGTCTCGCCAATAACCTGATCAATGAGGGCATTGATTTCATTGTCGCTAAGCGGGGCTGGCAGATACCCTAAGAGCATGGCAGCTTCTGCAAGTTCTGCGTCGGCGCGTTCATCGCGACCAGCATCTTTGAACTGGGTAGCGGAATCGCGATGTTGTTTGACCTGTTTTTCGATGACGCTCAGTATTTCGACATCATCAAGATCTTTGCGGTCATCAATTTCCCGCCGTTGAATCGAAGCTAGCAACATTCGGATAACGCTTAAGCGCTCCTTTTCTCCGGCGCGCATAGCGTCTTTCATGTCAGCTTTGATTTGGTCTTTAAGGGACATCGGATAGGGGGGCTACGTGAATCTACCGAAGTGCAATTGCACTTAGCAACGCGGCTGCTCTAATCAGTGTAAGCCGAATTAGTACAGGCGGACGTTACGGTTAGTTTCGCGGGAATCGCGCTTCAGTTGGCGCTTAACTGCAGCTGCTTTCTTGCGTTTGCGTTCCTGAGTGGGTTTCTCATAGAACTCGCGGCTGCGCAGTTCAGACAATATTCCGGCCTTCTCACAGGACCGTTTAAATCGACGCAGTGCTGCATCAAAGTGCTCGTTTTCTTTTATGCGTACGCTTGGCACACTTATATTCCTCAACAAAAATCGGGACAAAAAAGCCAGCCCTTGTGCTGGCGGGGGCGAAAATATACCCCGCAGCCCGTAAAATTGCAAAATTATGAGACACTTGCTCCGCATGACTGGGGACCAGAGTCCACCCGTCAGCCTGCCAAACCCATGAGGACCCGAGGAATTACGTGCTAGTACTAGGAATTGAAACCAGTTGCGACGAGACCGGTGTGGCTATCTACGACACCGGGCAGGGCATCCGGGCGCACTGCTTGTACAGTCAGATAGAGCTCCACGCCCCTTATGGGGGCGTTGTTCCGGAGTTGGCTTCACGGGATCACATTCGCAAATTATTGCCGTTGGTTGATCAAACGCTGGCTGAGGCCGGCGTTGCCGGAGCACAGCTCGATGCGGTTGCGTATACCGCCGGGCCTGGTTTGATTGGTGCAGTATTGGTTGGGGGCACGGTGGCTACCGGGCTGGCGATGGCCTGGGGAATACCCGCGATTCCAGTGCATCATATGGAGGCCCATTTGTTAGCCCCAATGCTGGAAGATCAGAGTCCGGATTTTCCGTTTGTGGCCTTGTTGGTTTCCGGCGGTCATACATTGCTGGTGGATGTCGCGGCACCCGGCAATTACAGGTTGATAGGTGAATCTTTAGATGACGCAGCGGGCGAAGCCTTTGATAAAACGGCCAAACTACTTAACCTGCCATACCCGGGCGGCCCCGCGCTAGCAGCATTGGCGGAGCAGAGCAGTATCGATAGATTTAATCTGCCACGCCCGATGCTAAAAAAGCCGGGCCTTGATTTCAGTTTTAGCGGTTTAAAGACAGCCGTTATGCTCAAGGTGCGTGAACTCGAGTCTGCGGATGCTCTGGGTGAATCCACTAAAGCAGATTTGGCGAACTCGTTTCAGTGCGCTGTTGTAGAAACGCTGGTTGTGAAATCTATAAGAGCTTTGAAGCACACAGGGTATAAAACGCTGGTTGTTGCTGGTGGTGTTGGTGCAAATAAAAAACTGCGTGCCGATCTGGAAGCGGAATTAGCTAAGCGCAATTACCGGGTGTTTTATCCAAGGCATGAGTACTGTACGGACAATGGGGCGATGGTGGCTTTCGCTGGGGCGCAACGCATAGGCTCGGGTCAGCCTGCCGCAGCCGGAGTGGTGGCTAATGCTCGGTGGGCACTTGATCAACTGCCTGTCATTTAGAACAGTGGTTCCGCGGGGAGTCTTGAAGGTTTAAAGGTATGGATATTGTCTTCATCAGAGATCTTGAGATCGAATGCATAATTGGCATTTGGGGTTGGGAGCGGAAGATGCCCCAGACGGTGAATATCGATATCGATATTGGCACAGATGTAGCAAATGCCGCAGAAACAGAAGATATTGAACACTGTGTTGACTATAAGTCGGTCTCCCAAACAGTTACGAGTTTAGTGAAGGAGGGACGGTTTAAGTTGGTAGAGACGCTTGCCGACCGTGTCGCTGGTCATATCATGACCGTGTACAACGTTCCGTGGGTTCGTGTTCGTGTGAGCAAGCCCGGTGCTGTCAAGCATTCGCGCGAAGTGGGTGTGATGGTTGAGCGTGGCAGTAAAGACTGATATGTCCGCACAGGTTTTTGTCAGTGTAGGCAGTAATATTAATGCAGCAGTTAATGTGCGTTTGGCGGCGATGCTATTGCAGCGGGAATTTGGCGAAGTGCAGCTATCGACCGTGTATCGCTCAGCATCGGCCGGTTTCAGTGGCGATGATTTTCTTAATTTGATTATTGGTTTTACCACTGAGCGCTCGCCGCATGATTGCGCGGCAGTCATGACTAAGCTGGAGCACGAGGCTGGTCGCAGTGAAGATCAGCATGGCTTTGTCTCGCGTCCCTTAGATCTCGATATGGTGCTGTATGGCGATCTGGTTGATACCGACCCTGCGCTCAGAGTGCCGCGCGACGATATCGACAAGTACGCTTTTGTTTTAGGCCCATTGGCTGAGATTGCCCCCGGCTTTCGTCATCCGCTCAATGGCAAAACTATGGCAGAGCTCTGGACAGCCTTCGATCAGTCGGCGAGTCCTATGACTGTAGAGCCTATTAAGCTTTAGTTTGTGCCGCAGCGGCCTTTTACCAGCCTACAGACCTGCCGCCGTCAACCGCAATAATTTGCCCCGTTATATAGGGTGCATCTTTCACCAGAAAGAGCACTGTGCGGGCAATGTCGGTAGGGTCGCCAACGCGTTTCATCGGCACTTGCTTGATGATCGTTTCCGCAATCTTTTCGGGCATGCCTTCGTCCGGCCACAAAATAGCGCCCGGAGAAACACCATTCACCCGGATTTCCGGTGCCAGATCTTTGGCCAGCGTCTTGGTTAACATAGAGAGTGCGGCTTTAGAGGGGCCGTATACCGTGTGATCTTT
>JABIQA010000215.1 GCA_018699155.1 Chromatiales bacterium | reverse complement strand
GAGTAGTAGTAATGAATAGTTTAAAGATCTTGTTGCCGATGTTTTTAATTGCATTTGCGGTCGGTTGTTCTAGCGTAGATTCTATCTCGGGCTCTGCAGACGATACTGATAGTGGGGGCAGTTCGGGCTCGGTTATTCCTGATGATAGCAATGCAAGCACGTATGGTGTTGGATCTGTGGCTATCGCAGCTGATGGTGGGCCGATGAGCGATACCGGTTTGTTGCTCGATAACCGCGCAATTTATTTTGATTCTGACGCAGTGCAGATTTCACCTGAGAGTCTTGAAATTCTGGAACAGCATGGCGAATTTTTAAGTCTGCACCCGCAATCGACACTCCGTATCGAGGGACATGCAGATGAGCGTGGTAGCCGTGAGTACAACCTCGGTCTTGGCGAGCGACGCGCGCAGGCTGTGCGCAGTGTTCTGCTTGTGCAGGGAGCTTCTGCAGGGCAGCTAACCACCGTGAGTTACGGCGAAGAACGTCCTGCAGAATTTGGTAGTGAAGAGTCTGCTTGGGCAATGAATCGGCGTGTTGAGCTGGTTTACGGTAAGTAATGCCTATGTTAACTAGTTCTTGTTTATTGCTGTATTGAGGTGGTTGAAATGCGTTTTTTGATCTCCGGGCGGATATCCCGCTTGATTAATGCAGTTTTTCATCTGCCTCATTTACGGTATGCGTTATTGCTGGTTCCGGTTCTGTTGGCCGGAACCAGTTTTTCTGTTCATGCCGCGAAAAAGGATCTGTACCCTCAGGTTGTCTCTATGGAGCAGCGTCTCAGTAAGCTCGAACGTGTGGTTGATAGCGGCAGTCTGGTCGAAATGCTTACCCGCCTGGATCAGATTCAAGCGGAGTTACAGGTGCTGCGGAGCGATGTGGAGTCACTGCAATACCAGAGCCAACAGGCTACCGATCGTCAGCGTCAGTTGTATCTTGATATTGATACTCGCTTACAGGGGGTTGAAGTATCTACTGCAGCAGCAACAGCTGCCGTGGTAAGCGGCGCAACGCTGACCCCATCTAAATTGCCGGTGCCGGGCGGTTCTGCAGAGGCCAACTATCAGGCAGCATTCGAACTATTAAAACAGAGTCGTTATGAAGAAGCGATTGCCGGGTTCAAGCAATTTCTGGCGGCGTTTCCCAATCATCAATTACGTGGCAATGCTCAGTACTGGATGGGCGAAACCTATTACGTCACACAAAAGTACCCGGAAGCGCTTGAAGCATTTAAGATCGTGTTAAACGATTATCCCAATTCACGTAAGATTCCGGATGCCTTGCTGAAAATTGGTTTCGCGTACTACGAAGTTAAAAATTATTCGCAGGCTCGAAAAGCATTGGATTCAGTATTAAATAATTACCCCGAGTCCACTGCCGCTCGTCTGGCTGCAGAGCGAATTGCCAAAATGGATCAGGCAGGCTTATAGCGCCTATCAATTATTTGTATTGCTTGCTCCCGAGCTGGCTCCTCCTTTTGGCCCTTTGAGCCGGTCGGGCTAACGCAGTTAACTGCTGTTTAACGATATCCGGATATTTTCATGAATCAAGTTTCATCGCCCCGTGATGCGATTGCCAGTGATCAGCGCCTTCGCATTACCGAGGTGTTCTATTCGATTCAGGGCGAGTCGCGCCCCAGTGGGTTTCCTACTGTGTTCGTCCGACTCACCGGTTGTCCGCTGCGCTGTGTTTACTGTGATACAGACTATGCATTTTACGGTGGCGACTGGTTTTCGCTGGATGATCTCGTTACCCGTGTCGATGACTTTGGTGCGCGTTACGTTTGTGTGACTGGCGGCGAGCCACTGGCGCAGCCGAATTGCAGGGCGCTGTTGGTGCGTTTGTGCGATTCCGGCTACGAGGTCTCGCTTGAAACAGCAGGGGCATTAGATATTGCGAATATTGACCCGCGGGTGACTGTCGTAATGGATATTAAGACTCCGGCCTCCGGTGAGTCGGCTCGCAATCGCCTCGAGAACTTGCCATTACTCCGGGCCGAGGATCAATTGAAGTTCGTGATTTGCAATCGTGCTGACTATCAGTGGTCTTGCGAATTCGTGCGTACCCATGATTTGCTAAACAGCTGTTGTGTGCTGTTCTCGCCGGCACAGGGCAGCCTGGAACCTAAGGACCTAGCGGAGTGGATTCTAGCAGACCGTCTGCCTGTGAGGTTTCAGGTTCAATTGCACAAGTATCTGTGGGGCGATGCGCCCGGACATTAGGGTATGCGGGCCACGTTTAAGTTGGAGAGGTAAGTTGAGTCGCAGCGTTATATTACTGTCGGGTGGGATGGATTCGGCCACCGTTCTGGCGATTGCGCTGGCAGAAGGTCGTGAATGCTATGCATTGAGCTTCGATTATGGTCAGCGCCACAATGCCGAGTTGAAGGCGGCTGAGACTATTGCACGGCAACCGGGGGTAATTGAACATCGGACTATTACTATAGATATCGCGCAACTTGGAGGCTCGGCATTAACCGACAAGGAGATTGCGGTTCCATCTCAAGCAAGTGAAGGGATTCCAGTTACCTATGTGCCTGCACGCAATACCATCTTTTTGTCCTACGCCTTGGCCTATGCCGAAGTAGTGTGCGCGGACACTATATATACCGGCGTGAACGCGGTGGATTACTCGGGTTATCCCGATTGTCGCCCAGCATACATTGCGGCTTTTCAAGACATGGCTAATCTCGCTACCAAGCGCGGCATTGAGGGTAACCCTATTAAGATTCGCTCACCGCTCATTGAGTTAAGCAAACAGCAAATCGTGGAGCGGGGCCTTGCTCTGGGAGTTGATTACGCGGCGACAGTCTCTTGTTACAGCGCTAATGCGGCTGGCCAGGCTTGTGGGGTGTGCGATGCCTGCCGGCTGCGAAGGGCGGGCTTTGATGCAGCCGGGTTAGGGGACCCAACACGTTACGCAAGTAAGGTCGATCATGGTTAGCGCAGCTGTCTATTTTACGTAGCCCGCAGCACCAGTCCAGAAATAGCAATATTCACGCCATTACGGGCTTGTTATTCGCGGCTGATTCAGTATTATGCGCTTCCAGT
>JABIQA010000112.1 GCA_018699155.1 Chromatiales bacterium | reverse complement strand
TGAAAAAATCTATCAAAAAAACCCATAATCACTCCCATGTATCTATATAAAGTCGCGCGCAATCGAGCACTCGGCAATTTTACCGGTGTATTAGTTTATAAAAGGACTTAGCACCAAAAGAAGCGTTACTCGGGCAACAGCATTAACTCAGACTTTGTATTTTGCTGGATGGCCCGGTCGCTATACCACCAGTACACAGGTTCGCCGGTTCGCCACAATTCCAGCTGATCTTTTAAATGCTTATCGAACAAGCGGCCGCTCACGCCGCCCGCCACCACTCCCATAACCTTATCGGGGTCAGCCATATCAGCCACAAAACGCATCGAATCAATAACCACGGTATCGTAGGCTTTCGATAGCTTGTATTTGCCACGATTCATGGTTTCGCCCGATCCCTCTTTCGGAAAAGTACCACCACCGATAACAGCTGCAGCAATCTTGCCCGGAACAACCGGACTGTCGAAAGTCACCGTATGCAGATCGCCCCAAGTTAATGTTTTGGGATCTTTGCCTGTGCGCGCCTTCAAATCAGCAAGCGCCTCCTTAGCGGCAAGGTAGATGAGGTCATCGCGACTTTCTATCGCAAAGGTATTGTAGTCGTCGAACCATAGCGATTCATTATCTTTCAGCATTAACAACATTCGTTCCTGCCAGTAGTACTGTGAATCCAGCATCGCACTGGCTAGATCAGCACCTAGGTCATCCGCAAAAACCCGGGTGACAAAGCTCCGGTAAATGGCCTGAAACAACAATGGCGCAATCGCATCTGCATCATCGTTGTAATCCCATTGACGTAGAATAGAGACAATCCAACCGGTATCACGATGCAATGCTAAGGCACGAATCAGGTATGGCGTAACTTGTTCTGCCATCACATTTTTTACATCACGCATGTAACCCCACTGCTCTTCTGCTGTTGTCTTTCCTTGGACATCGAGCAATTGACGCATTCGCTCATAACGCCAGGAATGCGCAAAGTGAGTGGAATACAAATAAGGGTAGTCATCCGGCAAGGTACGGTGATTGGCATTGCCCACCCAACCCCGGTCCGGATTTATCGACTTCGGCATATCTTCTGCGGGAATCACGCCATTCCAATTGTCCTTGCCATCAGTAACCACGAACGGCCGGGAACCATCGCCCTTAATCCGGTTCGGTACGCGCCCTGCAGTGAAATGCGCAATCCCACCCGCAGCGGTTACTACAGTGTAGTTGTAAGGCGCATCAATCTGGGCTACAGCCTGCTCTACCTCAGTAAGGTTCTTCGCCAACATTAAGGATGCCAAACCATAGCTGCCTGACAAATGCTCAGGTGCGGCCCAACGCATTGCAATGACACGCGACTCATCGGGAATTAAGCCATGATCAGAAATAACCGGGCCACGACGGGTATACCTGATCGTTACCGCATGCGCATAGAAGCTGCCACTCTTCCTGTGCCGCACCAGGAATGTCTCATCAACAACATCGAAGGGTATCGACTTGCCCCCTTCGAGATAGTTATCCGGGTTAAGCGGATCCACTGTTTCAATATAGAGATCTATAACATCGCCGTAGGAATTGGTGACACCATAGGCAATATTCTCAGACCGAGCCGCAGCAAACCCCGGTGCTCCCGGCCCCGCTGCACCCACAATTCTGAGTTCAGGTGTAATAATTGCCATGGGGTACCAGATACCCGGCAAGGTGCGGCTATCGATATGCGGATTGTTAACAAGCATTGCGCCACCGGATGCATTTCGAGATCCGGATATAGCCCAATGATTGCTGCCGAGCTCTATCTCCCCCTTGGTTGAAGAGGTTATAAAATTGCTTAGGTCAAGACCAAGCTGCTCGATAGAAACAGCCGGTGCAGGTTCTTTATAGCCGCCACCATCCGGATTAATACTCACGACACTAATTTCGTCAGCCAGTGCCGGCCCGATTTTATCGATGATTGCCTGAGCAATAATCTCGATATCCATATTCGAACTGCTGCTCCAGTTTGTGAATGCAGCGATAATCATAAGATCTTCTACGGTCCATGCCACCGGCTGAATACCCAGCACTCTGAGGCCTAACTGAAATTCGGACTCGTTATTGTCGATATAGCCGTTAATGCCCGCAGCATATAGCTCCATCACATTGCGTGCCTCTGGCGACAGCAAGCCAGCATGTCGCTGACCCATTTGTGGGATACCAACAACACGCATTTGAATATCTGACTGCAGACCCGGCCGGCCCAGTAGCTCAGCCAAACGGCCCTGCGAAAGATGCCGAACAACTTCCATCTGAAAGAGGCGATCCTGAGCAATCAGAAAGCCTTGGGTGCGATAAGCATCGTCTAAAGAATTGGCGTAAACGTAAGGTATACCAAGACCATCACGAACCACCCGCACCGGTTCAAGCAGCCCCGGAAGCTTCAAATCACCATCGGTTTGGTGGTTATTTACCTGATAAAGCCATCCACCGGTCGCAAACAATACAATGGCTATGCTGCAGATAAACAACAACAAAATTTTTCTGGTCATAACAGGTCCGTTGATCTAAGGGCTACCAAAGCTTGCATCGTGAACTGAGTGTAAGCCCTAACTCAGCAGGAAACCATTGCCGCACAGCTTATAGACCGTCGAAAACACTGCCAGAGAAAGTCTTAGGCCAAGAGACGCGCCAAAGCCGCAAAACAACCCCGTGAAGTATGGCCAAGTAGGCCCAGTTCGCTGAAATTCGCCGGTATTAGGCTCGGAAAACCATAAAGTGCGATTCAATTCATGGGAAATTGACTATAATTGCCTACCGGTATCCAATAATAAGAAGGCTCGCCGTTGAATCAGACCTCAAAACTCCGCCGCTCGGTGCTATATATGCCGGGTTCCAACGCCCGCGCACTCGAAAAGGCACGCACGTTGGATGCCGACGCACTCATCCTTGACCTTGAGGATGCGGTAGCACCCGAGTCAAAAGACATTGCAAGACAACAAGTGAGCGAAGCCGTTGGCGCGGAAGCGTTCGGTCATCGTGAGGTTATCATCCGGATTAATCCGCTGGATACCCAATGGGGGCTTGCCGATCTGGAGGCAGCTGCCGCCGCGCGCCCCAATGCTGTGCTGCTACCCAAGGTCGAAACCCGGCATCAACTTATCGATGCTCGCGACCGCTTAATTGCCGCAGGGGGCAACAGTCAACAGAAATTCTGGATGATGGCCGAAACACCGCGGGGAATTCTAAATCTGGATGATATCTGTGCTGCGCCAGGATTAGATGCTGTGGTTATGGGCACCTCCGATCTAGGCAAAGAACTGCGTGTCAGCAACGCCCAGCCAAGAACTGGTTTGCTAGGAACATTGAGCAGCAGCATTCTAGTCGCCCGAGCGCACGGTCTTGATATACTAGACGGTGTATACCCGGGAGTTGCTGCTGATGCCGATTTCAGGGGCTCATGTGAACAGGGAGAAGCCCTCGGCTTTGATGGCAAAACCCTGATTCATCCGCTTCAAATTGCAATTGCCAACGAGATATTTGGTATTTCCGAAGCACAAGCCATACACGCCGAAGCCATGCTGACATCTTGGCAGAAGGCGCGCGATGCCGGTGAAGGTATTGCCGTGCATGAAGGCAAACTTATTGAACAGCTTCATATCGATGAAGCGAAACGAATTCTGGCGCTGTATTACTTAGCGTCCAAATAGTTTAGGAGTCAACACAGTGATCGACAGCAAGAAGCCATCCGTTGCGGATTGGCAGGAACTCGCCACTAAAGAGTTGCGTGGCAAACCTTTAGAAGGCTTAACCTGGAATACTCCCGAAGGCATTCCGGTTAAGCCACTCTATACCGCTGCCGATACTGAAGACCTCGCTCACGTTAATAGCCTGCCGGGGTTCGCTCCTTTTGTACGCGGGCCAAAAGCGACCATGTACGCTGGTCGACCATGGACGGTACGTCAATACGCAGGCTTCTCAACCGCTGAAGAATCCAATGCGTTTTACCGCAAGAATCTGGCGGCCGGCCAAACCGGCTTGTCGGTTGCTTTCGATCTGGCAACACATCGGGGCTACGATTCCGATCACAAACGCGTTGTCGGTGACGTTGGTAAAGCTGGCGTTGCTATTGATACCGTCGAAGATATGAAGATTCTGTTCGACTCGATTCCGCTCGACAAAATGACTGTTTCAATGACCATGAATGGTGCGGTACTGCCGGTAATGGCTATGTACATTGTTGCTGCCGAAGAACAGGGCGTCATGCCCGAGCAGCTCGCTGGCACACTGCAGAACGATATTCTTAAAGAGTTCATGGTACGTAACACCTATATCTATCCACCCGCTCCGTCAATGCGCATTGTGGCCGATATCATTGCCTACACTGCTAGCAACATGCCCCGCTACAATTCGATTTCGATCTCGGGTTATCACATGCAAGAAGCCGGAGCGACTTGTGTTCAGGAGTTAGCCTTCACGCTGGCTGATGGTATTGAGTATGTTCAGGCCGCTATTGATAGTGGTCTTGAAGTGGATAAGTTCGCGCCGCGTTTGTCGTTCTTCTTCGCTATCGGCATGAACTTCTTTATGGAAATTGCCAAGCTGCGTGCTGCCCGATTGCTGTGGGCTGAGTTGATGCAGGAACGCTTTGCGCCGAAAGACCCCAAGTCTTTAATGCTAAGAACCCATTGCCAGACCTCAGGCGTTAGCCTGACGAGTCTCGACCCATACAACAACATCATGCGCACCACAGTTGAAGCGATGGCTGCTTCACTTGGCGGAACCCAGTCATTGCATACCAACTCATTTGACGAGGCTCTGGGCCTACCCACTGAGTTCTCTTCACGCATTGCGCGCAATACTCAGTTGGTGCTGCAGGAAGAAACGGGTATAACTAACGTTGTCGATCCACTTGCAGGCTCCTACTATGTTGAAAGCCTCACCGCTTCTTTAGTTGCCGAAGCGCGCAAAATTATCGGTGAAGTAGATGATCTCGGCGGCATGACCAAAGCCGTTGAATCCGGCATGCCAAAACTGCAGATCGAACAGGCTGCGGCGGTTCGTCAGGCGGGGATCGATCGCGGCGAAGAAGTTATTGTTGGCGTCAACAAATACCAGCAAACCAGCGAACCTGAAATTGATGTACTGAATATAGACAACACGGCAGTGCGCGAATCTCAGGTTGCCCGCCTGCAGAAAATACGCATAGAGCGCGATAATTCTGCCTGCAGTGGTGCGCTTGAGGCCCTTACCGCTGCTGCAAAAGATGGCAGCGGCAACCTGTTGGCACTGGCCATTGATGCGGCACGGGCGCGCGCCAGTGTCGGTGAGATATCAGATGCTCTCGAAGCCGTTTACAAACGGCACAGAGCGGTCATTCAATCTATCTCCGGCGTTTATGGCGCCGCCTATGAGGGAGATCAGAACTACATGGATATCCAGAATGACATTGAAGCTTTTGCAGAAGAACAAGGTCGCCGGCCGCGCATGCTGGTAGTAAAACTGGGACAGGATGGTCATGACCGAGGAGCAAAAGTTATTGCTACGGCATTTGCCGACATCGGTTTCGACGTCGACATTGGCCCGCTGTTCCAGACACCCGAAGAAGCGGCACGTCACGCCATTGAGAATGATGTGCACGTGGTTGGGGTATCCTCTCAGGCTGCCGGTCACAAAACACTCGTGCCGCAACTCATCGCAGCGCTCCGTGCACAAGGTGCAAACGATGTACTGGTGGTGTGTGGCGGTGTTATTCCGCCACAGGATTACGATGACCTCTATAAAGAGGGTGTTGCCGCAGTCTATGGGCCCGGCACCAACATTCCGGAAGCTGCGAAGCAGGTACTCGCATTAATCCGGAAAAAGACTAAAGCAGCTTAAGGGCTGTATTACAGTGCTGCAGAACGTCTGCGGCGCATGATTTAGCGACTGACGATTAAGAAATCGGAGATTTTGATGCAGGACATTATCCAGCAGCTGGAAAAAAAACGCGCCAAGGCAAGACTTGGTGGCGGTGAAAAGCGAATTGAAAAGCAACATGCCAAAGGCAAGCTCACTGCTCGCGAGCGTGTCGAGTTGTTCCTCGATGACGACAGCTTTGAGGAGTGGGACATGTTCGTAGAACATCGCTGTGTCGACTTCGGTATGGAAGATAATAAAATTCCAGGCGATGGTGTCGTTATCGGGTACGGCACAGTTAATGGTCGTCTAATCTTCGTTTTCAGTCAGGACTTCACCGTTTTTGGCGGCTCACTCTCCGAAACCCATGCAAAGAAAATCTGCAAAATTATGGAACAGGCTATGAAAGCCGGTGCTCCGGTTGTTGGTCTTGCAGACTCAGGCGGTGCGCGTATTCAGGAGGGCGTTGCATCGCTCGGTGGTTATGCAGATGTATTCCAGCAGAACGTATTGGCGTCAGGTGTGATACCCCAGATCTCGTTAATCATGGGCCCGTCTGCAGGTGGCGCGGTATATTCACCGGCTATTACCGACTTCATCTTTATGGTTCGTGACAGTTCGTACATGTTTGTTACCGGGCCCGATGTTGTAAAAACAGTAACCCACGAAACAGTAACCGCTGAGGAACTCGGTGGCGCATCAACTCACAGCAGCAAGTCCGGCGTTTGTCATGCGGCTTTCGACAATGATGTTGAGGCGCTGCTGATGACCCGTCGTTTCGTGTCGTATCTGCCATCTAACAATCGGGAAAAGCCACCAGTATGGCCAACCAGCGATTCGGCAAAACGGGCTGAACCCTCATTGGATACAATTATCCCCGATGATCCTGCGAAACCTTATGACATGAAAGAGGTTGTCCACAAGCTTGCAGATGAAGGCAGCTTCTTTGAAATTCAGCCCGATTATGCAAAGAACATTATTGTGGGTTTCATCCGAATGGAAGGCTCAACCGTTGGTGTTATCGCTAACCAGCCGATGGTTTTGGCCGGTTGCCTGGACATCAATTCTTCAACGAAGTCCGCACGCTTTGTGCGCT
>JABIQA010000066.1 GCA_018699155.1 Chromatiales bacterium | reverse complement strand
GCATTAGTGCGGGTCTTATTGAGTTGATGCGGGCTGCCAATCCTCAGGAACGCTCCCTTGAATTGGTTCATCGTCTTGATCGCTCGACCAGTGGCTGCATTCTGGTGGCGCGAAAGCGCAGCAGTCTGCGTTACCTGCACGAGGCCTTTCGTGAGGGGGGCGTTAAAAAGAGCTACCTCACGTTGCTTGAGGGGCGTCTTTCGAGCGGCACCCAGGATGTAAAGCTGGCGCTCGAAGTGCACACACGTCAGGGCGGCGAACGGCACGTCAGTGTGTCGGAGAAGGGCAAGTCGGCGCATACGCGGTTTATCCCGCTCAGCGTTTATAGCGAGGCCACTTACTGCAAAGTGGACCTGTTTACCGGGCGTACCCATCAAATTCGTGTCCACGCGGAAGCTATCGGGCACCCCGTGTTGGGCGACGACCGTTACGGTAATCCCGAGAGCAATGCGCTGCGTAAACTAAAACTGAAACGTTTGTTTTTGCACGCGTCCGTGCTTGAATATCCGGAGCGCAATGGTCATGGCACTGTGATGATTCAGGCGCCCATGGGTGAAGAGTTAAACGCAGCGCTCAATCGCCTCGATAAAATGTAAGTCGACCAAATGACGAAGGCATCTAACTGCTCAGCAGTTTAACCCCTGATTGCATCAAGGCGTCGGCCACCCAAATCAGCGGTAAGCCGATTAACGCTGTAGGGTCAACGCTGTCGATATGATCGAACAGCACCACACCCAGACCTTCCGATTTAAAGCTGCCAGCACAGTCGTAGGGCTTTTCCGCTTGCAGATAGTTTTCAATAAGCGCCGGTGATAGCGTTTTAAAGCACACCCGCGTGTGGTCGATATGCATGTGTTCGGTGTTGTCGCTTTCGCGGCGGATGCATACAGCTGTGTAGAAGTTAACATTGAGACCGGAGCAGGCACGCAGTTGTTTAACCGCATTGGCGTGGTCGCCGGGTTTACCCAGTATCACGCCTGAAAGACTCGCAACCTGGTCACTGCCAATCACCATCGCCTCCGGATTCTGTGAAGATATCGAGGCTGCTTTGGTCCGGGCCAGTCGTTTTGCTAACGCGGCCGGGGTTGGGTCGCCGGCGGGTGTTTCGTCGCAAATTGGCGCTTGTTGAGTAAAGTCTTTGCAAATGCGGGCGAGCAGGGCGCCTCGATACTTGGAGGTGGAAGCAAGAATAAGTGTGTTGGACATGGCTGTCGGGCCCTTAGGTAAAAGTCGTGAAGTGTTGTCAGCTATAGCTTTGCAGCAGACTCATGGTGTTGTCCCCGTCGCGCGCTGCCCGCTCGGGACGGAGCCGTGACCGAAACGGGCGAAATTCTTTTCAGCATTGTTTTGACAGGGGTTTTTGCGAAATCTATCATACGCGCCCTATGCTCACTGAGTATATCGGAATCAAACAACTCAAAGGCCTCATTGCTGACAGCGATGAGTTGGACTTTACTGTGTCCGCCGCCACTTCGGTTCGTTTGCAGGAGCTGCTGTATGCTGGCAGTGCTGCTGATTCAACGCTGAAAATACAGATTAAGTTCAAGCCTGCTCTTGAGATATCAAAAAGGGCGGCATCAAAAAAGGCAGTCGATATCTTACCTTCGATTACCGGCATAATTGATGGTGAGCTTAAATTAGTATGTCAGCGTTGTCTCGAGGCCATGCTATGGCAGCCGGAAATTCGGTTTGCCTATGCGTTGAAGTTGCCGGGTTCGGGTAGAAACACGGAAGTGGATCTGTTCGAAACTCTGGAAGTGATGGAAGAGGGCTTGCCGCTGAAAGAGTTTATCGAAGATGAGCTTATTAGCGCCATGCACTTTTCACCGAAGCACAGTGATGTAAATTTATGTTCCACCTTAGTAACTGTTATCGACAATGAAGTATCAGTTGCAGAGGCGGAAGAAATAACGCAACCGTTTACCGGATTGGCAGACTTATTGAGCAAACAAAGTTCAGATAAGAACGGCAACCCGACTAAATAATAGTTACTGATAGACAGTTACCGGAGATGTAACCATGGCAGTTCAAAAAAATCGCACCACACCTTCTAAGCGCGGCATGCGTCGCGGTCATGATAAAGTTAGTGCTCCCGCACTTTCGACTGAAGCAACAACCGGCGAAACCCATGTTCGTCATCACATCAGTCCTGATGGCTACTATCGTGGTAAGAAAGTTATCGCTACACCTGCTACTGAAGATTCCGAATAAGCCTTAGGGTATTCGCGAAGTTAAACCACACCCTTTATAGGGCATGTGTGTTTTCAGGTGGGGGGGGATGACTATTGGCTAAGCCAGTAAAGATTGCTATTGATGCTATGGGTGGTGATCGGGGCGCAGCAGCTTGCCTTCCCGCAGGCATTGCTATGTTGCGTAAGAACCCGACTTTAATTATTGCATTCGTCGGTCTCCCTGAAGTTATTCGGCCGTATCTCGATGCAGTTCCTGAGCTTGCGAGCCGCGCATTGTTGGTTCCCGCTGAGCAGGTCGTGAGCATGGACGAATCAGCTGCCGATGCATTACGCAAAAAGAAACAGTCTTCAATGCGTATCGCTATCAATATGGTTAAAGACGGCGAAGCGGATGCCTGCGTTAGCGCCGGCAATACCGGCGCGTTGATGGCTACCGGACGTTTCGTATTAAAAACCCTACCGGGTATCGACCGGCCTGCCATCATGGCAAGTGTTCCTACCTTAGGTGGTAGTAGCCTTATGCTTGATCTCGGTGCCAGCATTGATGTCACTGCCGAGCATCTTTATCAGTTCGCCATTATGGGCTCTGTGGTGGCATCGCAGGTGGAAGACATTCAGAACCCAAGAGTAGGATTGCTGAATATTGGTGAAGAGGAGCTTAAGGGTAACGACACCATCCGCAGCGCTGCAGCAATGTTGTCTGCCAGTTCGCTCAACTATATTGGTTTTGTTGAGGGCAATGATATTTCGCAAAACAAAGCTGACGTAATTGTCGCCGATGGTTTTGCCGGCAACATTGCACTGAAGGTTATGGAAGGTACAGCAAAGCTGATTCGTCAGTACCTGAAAGACGAATTTCAGGGCGGCATATACGGTAAGCTTGCCGGAGCGGTTTCGTTGCCTGTTTTGCGTAAATTGGCAGAAAGATTAGATCCGCGGCATTACAACGGTGCCAACCTCATTGGCCTGAATGGTATCGTTATTAAAAGCCATGGTGGTGCCGATGAAGTGGCGTTTCATAGAGCTATTAAAATAGCTTTGATTGAAGTTGAGCAGGATGTGCCGGGTAAAATCGGTCGACTGCTCGAGGAACAGGCGGACTGAATGTATTCCAGAATTGCCGGAACAGGGCATTATGTGCCGGAACGGATATTGACCAATGCTGAGCTCGAGAAGATTGTCGATACTACCGACGAGTGGATTCGCAGCCGCAGCGGTATTGAGCAGCGGCACATTGCTGCCGACGATCAAACCACGGCATCACTTGCTATTGAAGCTGCGAAGCGTGCGATAGAGGCGGCTGGTATAACGCCTGGAGACATCGATTTTCTGGTTGTTGGTACAACCACCCCTGACTTAGTTTTTCCTAATGTTGGTACCATTGTTCAGGAGGCCCTCGGCATTCATGGTTGTGCCGCATTCAGTGTTGAGGCCGCATGCAGTGGTTTTATTTATGCGCTGAGTATTGCGGATAAGTTTGTTACCTCCGGCGAGTCAAAAAATGCATTGGTTATTGGTGCCGAAACTCTTTCACGAATAACTGACTGGACCGACCGCTCAACCTGCGTGCTGTTTGGTGATGGTGCCGGTGCGGTGGTTCTTCAGCCATCGACAGAGCAGGGTATTATTTCAACGCATTTGCATGCCGACGGTCAGTATAAAGATCTGTTGTATGCACCGGCTGGTGTTTCAAAGCGCCCGCAGGGCGACCTCAATAAAGAGTTCGCTATTCATATGCAAGGCAACGAAGCCTTTAAGCTTGCGGTAAAAACTTTAGGTGCCGTAGTTAAGGAAACGCTCGAAGCCAATAGCCTCGATCATGATGCGCTCGATTGGTTAGTGCCGCATCAGGCCAATAAACGAATTATAGAAGCCACAGCTAAGCGCTTAGGCATGCCTATGGAGAAAGTTATTCTAACAGTTGCAAAGTATGGCAATACCTCGGCTGCATCCGTGCCTATGGCCTTGGATGTTGCGGTACGTGATGGTCGTATTAAACGCGGTGACCTGTTGCTGGCAGAAGCCTTCGGTGGTGGTTTCACCTGGGGTTCGGCACTCATTCGTTTTTAACCTGATTTTGTGCGCAGCGGAACAACACAGGCTGGTTGCAAAGTTGCAGCAGTGTTATACGCAGTTATGAGGCTGAGTCTTTGACCACTGCTAACATCAGTCCTGCGGGCAAAACTCGCTTCATGATTCTCGGTCCGGCAATCGCCGTGCTGATATTTTTCCTGCTTCCCGATTCTTATGTTGATCCGGCAGGGAATACTGTGGCCTTAAGTGTTTATGCACGCTATGTCGCGGCCATTGGTTTGTGGATGAGCTTTTGGTGGATGACCGAAGCGCTGCCGGTGTATATGACCGCCATGTTGCCGTTGGCCTTGTTTCCATTGGCGGGTGCCGCACCAATCAAAGACATCGCTGCGCCCTATGGGCACCCTCTGGTATTCCTGTTTCTTGGCGGTTTTTTGGTCGCATTGGCAGTTGAACGCTGGGGGCTGCATCGACGTATTGCTTTGATTACATTGGGTATGGTGGGCTCTAAGCCAAAATTCATTGTCGCCGCATTCATGGGTATTTCTGCGGTCTTGAGTATGTGGGTCACTAATACAGCAACCACCATTATGCTATTGCCTGTGGCCTTAAGTGTGATTTCCCTGCTGCCTTCTTCAGATAATTCTAACGAGCAACAGAACTTTACTCTGTGTTTGCTTTTGGGCATTGCCTACGCTGCGTCTATTGGCGGTATCGGCACCATTATCGGCACTGCACCCAATTTATTTGTAGTGTCATTTCTAACAGACGAGACGGGGCGGACCATTAGTTTTGCCACCTGGATGATGATCGGTATGCCATTGGTGCTGGTGTTTGTGCCCGTAGCCTGGTGGACTCTCACCCGTTGGGCATATCCGGTACAAGCTGCAGAAATTCCGGGTGCCAGTGAATTGTTGATAGACGCACGTAACTCATTGCCAGATTTAAGCTCTGCTGAACGACGTACACTCGTGGTGTTTTTGTTGACGGCTGCAGCATGGATTACACGCCCTTTATTAAACCAACTCACCCTGGGTGGCTGGCAGCCACTTGCAGGCCTTACTGATACAGGTGTTGCACTTATATCGAGTATGGCTTTGTTTATGGTGCCCGCAGGTTCAGGTCTGCAAGAACGCTTGATGGATTGGACAACCGCGCTGAAATTGCCCTGGGGCTTGCTGCTATTGTTCGGGGGTGGACTGAGCCTTGCCAGTGCGCTTGAGTCTAGTGGTTTTAGTGGGTTTCTTGGTGCTCAGGCGTTAGTCTTTGGTGGTTTTCCGACCATCTTGATCGTGTTTCTGGTGGTGGCTATAGTCATTTTTTTAACCGAACTCACCAGTAACTTTGCCACTACGGCGACGCTGGTGCCGGTGTTATATGCGGTGGCTGTAGGCTTAGGTATTCAGCCTGAGTTGATTATCATACCCGCCGCAATCGCGGCAAGTTGCGCCTTTATGCTGCCTGTTGCGACACCGCCGAATGCGATTGTATTTGGTTCTGGTAAAGTGACTGTGCCGCAGATGTCGCGAGCTGGTTTCTTTTTGAACCTCGTAGGCATTCTGCTGGTCAGTACAATTATCTATGGGATGCTGATGACGGGATTGCTGCTGTGATGCTTGGGCGTGATATGAAGCTTATTTTTACCGTGCTTGTGCTGAATTATTATTCAGTCGGGGTAATTGCGGCTGAATATGAGTTTGCTGACCCGAGTATAGCTGTTGTCGGTGATGTCGGTTATGTGACTATCGACGGCAGTGATAACTTTAGTGCAATGGCCAGACGTCATGGTCTGGGTTATGAAGAAATGCGCTTAGCTAACCCTGGCATGGATCCGTGGTTACCGGTTGATGGCGCAGTAATCACTTTGCCAACGCGGCGTTTATTGCCAGCATCTGCACGTAAGGGCATTGTCATTAATGTTGCTGAGTATCGTTTGTATTATTTTGATGATGTTGCAGATAGCTCGGCAAAGGTGAGTACCTTCCCTATCAGTATCGGACGTCAGGATTGGCTTACACCTGTGGGCACTTCGAAGGTAGTCCAAAAACGCAAAAACCCCACCTGGTTTCCACCTAAGTCAGTTATTGCGGAGCATGCTGAGCGGGGCGACTTTTTGGCTACATCAGTACCCCCGGGGCCCGATAACCCGTTGGGTGAGTATTCACTGCGT
>JABIQA010000214.1 GCA_018699155.1 Chromatiales bacterium | reverse complement strand
GGATTATTTGTTTATTTTCAAGAATGGCTTTCTGCAGGCGCAGTCTTGTGTGTGCTTTTTGCGGATAGCTGTCCTGCGTTCGCCACTGATGTTTATTGGGCTGGTTTCGCCTACCAGGGCGCATATTTCGAAGCAGCCTCGCGACATCCATATTCCGCTGATCAAAGAGGCTTTGGTTGAGCTCTCGGACGAGTGACTTATTTCATCGACTTTAGTAGGCCCTAAGAACTAAAGCCGGTTTTTGAACTGTGCAGTTTGGTTCGCGATGTTTTTTGTATGGGCCAGATTGGCTGGCCTCCTTATCGGAGATATAGAATGAAGGCTGTTAATGTTGTAGCGATTGTTGCTATGTTGACTGCGGGCATTGCTTCCGCTGTTGAAGTGAAAGAAAAGGGTGCTTATATCGGTGGTGCTTATGGTGTTACTGAAGTCGATGATGATAATTTGAGTGACTTAGTAAATTTTGGTTTTAGTGTTGATAAAAAAGATACCGGCTATCAGCTTTGGGGCGGTTATAAGTTTCTTAAATGGTTTGCTGTAGAGGGACGTTATTCGTATCTCGGTGAGTACACCGCAACAGCAGCAGGCGCAGGCGTAAAAGAGGATGCTGCAGCGTTAACAGCTAATGCTGTATTTATCCTGCCTTTGGGCGGCAGTGGCTGGGAACTCTATGGGCAGGTTGGATTAGGTGTTTTGTCATACGATATTTCTTACATAGGAGCCGGAGCCCCTCCGGGTGAGGATGGCACTGAAACTGCGGGTTCTGCAGGTCTCGGTGTTCGCTGGACCCCAGCGCCGCCAGTAACCATTTCTCTGGGTTTTGATGCCTGGTCTGCTGAGATTGATCGGACACAGGTGTTACCCGTTGATAGTAAAGATTTTTCAGTTGGTATGACCCGCTTGGGTGTGCAATACAACTTCTAAGTTACGCTGAAGTATGTTGAAAAGTCCCGCTATGAAAATAGCGGGGCTTTTTTTATGCCCGGAGGTTTGCTCATCAGGTGCCCGTTATGAGCGCACATTATTTCGGAGAGTTGATCTTCGCTGGACTTGCAACTGCAGGGTCAGGCTTGTCGCTATTAATGTTCAGTTTGCCCGCAATTGTTTTGAGCTCATTGAGCTTAATCCAGCCTTGTTTGTGCAATGCTACAACGGCGGCATAAGCTATGTATTCTGCACTTACTTCGAAGTGAGTGCGGAGGTCAGGGCGTGATTCACTCAGACCATAGCCATCGGTGCCAAGCACGGTGTAGTCGCCCGGAACCCACTTCTGTATGCTCATGGGCATAGCTTTCATGTAGTCACTGGCCGCGATGAAAATGCCATTTTCTCCAGTGAGTAACTCCTCAACATAGGATTGTTTTTCGGGGCCTTCCGGGTGCAATAGGTTGTGACGGGCAACTTGCTGGGCTTCGCGACTGAGTTGGTTGTAGCTAGTGACGCTCCAGATATCGGCAGATACGCCTTCGGCTTCGAGTAAGTCCGCAGCGCGCATAACCTCAGTCATAATCGAGCCGCTGCCAAACAGGTGCGCTTTGCGTTCGCCCGATACAGGGGTTGTTGAGGCTCTGAACCGGTACATGCCTTTGATGATGCCTTCCTCGCACCCTACGGGCATTTTGGGCATCGGGTAGTTTTCATTGTAGATAGTGATGTAGTAGAAAATTTCTTGTTGCTGGTGATACATCCGGTCGATGCCATCGCGGAGAATAATTGCCAGTTCATGAGCAAAGGCGGGGTCGTAGCTGCGCATGTTGGGGACTGTGCTTGCAACCAATGGAGAGTGGCCATCCTGATGCTGGAGGCCTTCGCCATTCAGCGTGGTGCGTCCGGCAGTACCGCCCAGTAAAAAGCCCCGAGCAAGCATGTCGCCGCAGGCCCATATCATGTCGCCAACGCGTTGGAAACCGAAAATCGAATAAAATACATAGAATGGGATTGTGGGTATGTCATGCACGGCGTATGCAGTGCCGGCAGCAAGGAATGATGCCATTGCGCCAACCTCGCAGATGCCCTCCTGCAGAATTTGCCCGTCTTTAGATTCCCGATAGGGCATTAGCGTGCTGCTGTCTACCGGCTTGTACTTCTGACCTTCAAACGAATAAATGCCCGCTTTGCGGAATAGGGCTTCCATACCAAAGGTGCGGGCCTCATCCGGAACGATGGGCACAATGTATTTGCCGATATCGGGGTGCTGCAACAGTTTGGCGAGTATGCGCACGAAGGCCATGGTGGTTGAAATGGAGCGTTCGCCAGAGCCTTTCAATTGCTCTTTAAAATACTCAAGTTCCGGAACCGGCAGTTGCGGGCAATTCACCGTGCGCTTGGGCAACACGCCGCCTAAGGCAGTGCGGTGTCGTTTCATGTACTCAACCACGATACTGTCATCTTCCGGCTTGTAAAACTGCGCTGCCTTAATAGCATCTTCCGGCATATTAATACCAAGCCGTTTGGCCGACTCGATGCGCTCTTCGGCATTAAGGTTCTTCTTCTGATGCACGACATTTGAGCCTTCGTGGCCTTCCATGCCATAGCCTTTAATCGTCTTAATAAGGATTGCCGTGGGCTTGCCTTTGGTGTCTATCGCCCGCTGGAATGCGGCGTAAATTTTACGTTGGTCATGGCCGCCGCGACGAATCGCACGGATCTCTTCATCAGACAGTGTCTGCATGATTTCAGCGAGGCGTTCATCACCATTGACCCAGTGTTCTCGCACTTCATCGCCACTGGAAACCGAGTACATCTGGTAGTCGCCATCCACCACTTCGTCCATGCGGTTTTGCATGACATTGTTATGGTCGCGGGCAAACAGGGCATCCCATTCTCCGCTCCAGATCACTTTAATAACATTCCAGCCAGCACCGCGGAAACTGCGTTCAAGCTCCTGAATGATCTTGCCGTTACCCCGGACCGGGCCATCAAGTCGCTGCAGATTGCAGTTGGCCACCAAAATAAGGTTGTCGAGGTTTTCGCGCGCAGCGATGTTGATGCTGCCGATTACCTCGGGCTCATCTGACTCGCCATCGCCGATAAACGCCCACACCTTGCCGCCATTGTGCGGCTTGAGACCGCGGTTTTCGAGGTAGCGTGCAAACCGTGCCTGATAGATAGCGCTGGGCGTTGAAAGCCCCATCGATGCAGATGGCATTTGCCAGAGCTGTGGCATGTTGCGCGGATGCGGATATGACGAGAGGCCCCCGCCCGGCTGCAGTTCACGCCGGAAGTTTTTGAGTTGAGTTTCGCTCAGTCGCCCTTCAAGGAAAGCGCGGGCATAGATGCCCGGCGCCGCGTGTGCCTGAATAGCGATCAGGTCGCCACCGTAATCTTCACTGCGGGCGCGGAATACGTGATTCATGCCAACCTCCAGCATGGTGGCGGCGGAAGCGTAAGTGCCAATATGACCACCGACACCGGAGCCGCTGTCATAGCCTTGTAACACCATTGCCATGGCATTCCAGCGCAGGACGTTCTCCAGCTTTTCTTCGGTTTCGATGTCACCGGGGTACTGGGGTTGTTCGTCTAGCGATATGGTGTTGCGGTAAGGGGTGTTTAGCGTGGCGTCATCCATTGCCACGTTGGCATTGTTCAGGTGATCGCGCAGTGCGCGAAAGATTTCTTTGGCGCGGTCCGGTCCTTCGTTGCGCAGCAGCGATTCAATAGACTCTAACCATTCATGCAACTCCACATCGCTGCCTGAAGTATGCGTGGTGTTTATCTGCTTAGGGTCTGTCGCCATGGGGTCTGCCTGTTTTGTGTGGTGGGCCGAACTTGCGAGGATTTCTTGGTTGGCCATCTTGGTTGGATTGTTTGCGTACCATTTTTGCGGCAATTCTAGCACCGGTTTGTTGCTGGTCGAAGCCTGATAGTGGCTTTGGCCTAGCTGCGGTGCGAGAGAATCGGCTGTTGACCTGCGCAGCAGGTGTTAGCTGCTATATAATCGAGGTCAGAACTGTTTGCACCGCCGGTTGAAACATCACAGGCACTGGTGCTGTCTATAAACATATATAAGCGTCTCGGGTAGTTATTATCGTGGTTGGAACCGTTGCAGAGTATCAAATTCCTGAATTTACGCCGGAAATTGCCAAGGCAACCCAGCCGGCCTGGGAGCGGCTAAAGGGCCTTATTCCTGAGGTTGAGTGGGCGGTATATGCCCCTTATATCGCTGAGATTAATCGGCTTAAGAAGGAAAAGAACGCTGTTTTGTTGGTCCACAACTACCAAACACCGGAAATTTTTCATGGTGTGGCGGATATTGCGGGTGATTCTCTGGCATTGGCGCGTGAAGCGGTAAATGTCGATGCCGATGTCATTGTGCTGTGCGGTGTGCACTTTATGGCCGAAACGGCAAAAATTCTGAATCCGGGCAAAACAGTATTGATTCCCGATATGGCTGCCGGTTGTTCGCTGGCCGAGTCTATAACCGGTGCGGATGTCCGTCGGCTGAAGGCCCAACATCCGGGTGTGCCTGTGGTGACTTATGTAAATACCAGTGCCGAAGTGAAGGCGGAGTCTGATGTGTGTTGCACTTCCGGCAATGCTGTTCAGGTGGTGGAGTCTTTGGGTGTCGATAAAGTCATCTTTATTCCCGACGAATATCTGGGTCGTTATGTCGCCGAGCAAACCGATGTTGAAATTATTTTGTATGAAGGCTGCTGTGAAGTTCACGAGAAGTTTACAGCGCCTGAGTTGCGTGACTATAGAAAATCACATCCAGGCATTCACGTTATTGCACACCCGGAGTGTCCGCCGGATGTATTGCATGAGGCTGACTTTGTGGGTTCTACCTCGGGAATGATTAACCATTTGGACGAGACTCGTCCCAAAGAAGTGGTAATGATTACCGAGTGCTCTATGAGCGACAATGTTTCTGTGCAATTTCCGGATGTTAGTTTTGTGCGTCCATGCAATCTGTGTGATCACATGAAGCGCATTACATTGCCAAAAATCCTTCATTCTCTTCAGACTTTGCAGCCCGAAGTATTGGTTGATCCGGGTGTCGCGGCACGCGCCAAGCGCAGTGTCGAGAGAATGTTGGAAATTGGTCCGCGCTAGTTTCAGCCCCTATGACCTCATCTAAAAGCACGCCAGTAATTGTCCTCGGTGGAGGCTTGGCAGGTCTGACTGTCGCGTTGCGTTTGGCTGATGCCGGGCGTGAAGTGCTCATGCTGGCTAAACGCCAGTTGTCTGAAGGTTCCAGTCACTATGCCCAAGGCGGTATCGCCGCAGTCCTTGACGAAGACGATAGCGTCGAATCCCATGTAGAAGATACTTTACGCGCGGGTGCAGGCCTGTGTAATGAGGCTAGTGTTCGATTTGTTGTTGAAGAAAGTGGTAGCAGCATTCAGTGGCTGATTGATCAGGGCGTAAAATTTACTCTTAAAGGTAAGGGCGATTGCGACGGCAGCAAGTCTGAGTTGAGTCCTTATCATCTCACTCGTGAAGGCGGGCACTCTGTCCGTCGTGTTATTCATGCCGATGACGCAACCGGGCGCGCAGTTATTCAAACCCTGGAGGCACGGGCGCGCAGCCATGAGAGGATTAAAATTCTCGAGCAGCATATTGCTGTCGACATCATTACCTCGGCCAAGTTAAACCTGCCCGGAACGAATCGTTGTTTAGGCTTGTATGCCCTGAATAAGGCAACCAGTCACGTGGTCACTCTGCCAGCCACAACCGTGGTTCTGGCAACCGGCGGCGCGTCAAAAGTGTATTTGTACACCAGCAACCCTGACACCTCGACCGGCGACGGTATTGCTATGGCCTGGCGGGCCGGTTGCCGGGTTTCAAACATGGAGTTTGTGCAGTTTCACCCCACCTGTTTGTATCACCCACAGGCGAAATCATTTTTGTTGTCAGAGGCCTTGCGCGGTGAGGGTGCATTGTTGCGGCTGCCGGATGGCACCCGATTTATGCCCGACCACGATGACCGCGCTGAGTTGGCACCGCGTGACATTGTGGCGCGCGCTATCGATTACGAGATGAAGCGGGGTGGTTTTGAATCGGTGTATCTGGATATTAGCGATAAGCCGGCCAAGTTCATTTATGAGCATTTTCCCAATATTTCTCAGCGTTGCGCCGATTTAGGCTTTGATTTGACGACCAAACCCGTGCCGGTGGTGCCGGCGGCACACTACACCTGTGGTGGCGTGCTGACCGACCTTGAAGGGCGAACAGATGTTGAGGGTTTGTACGCCGTCGGTGAAGTGAGTACCACGGGTCTGCATGGGGCAAATCGACTTGCCAGTAATTCATTGCTGGAGTGCCTAACTTTTGCAATTTCCTCCAGCGCCAATATTCTTGCTGACCAGGCTAGCGAACCCGGTGAGGTGGACTTGCCGCCTTGGGATGAAAGCCAGGTAAGCGATGCAGATGAGCAGATTGTTGTTACTCATAACTGGGATGAGATTCGCCGCACCATGTGGGATTACGTGGGCATTGTGCGCACCAGTAAACGCCTTGAGCGTGCCAGCCACCGTGTGCGGTTGTTGCAGTCGGAAATTCGCGACTACTATAGAAATTTTCGCATCGACAATAACCTGATTGAGTTGCGTAACCTTGTTGTTGTAGCTGACCTGATTATTCGTAGCGCATTAGATCGTAAAGAAAGTCGCGGTTTGCATTACACTCTCGATTATCCCGAAACGCTGCCCGATGCCGAAGCTGTCGATACCGTATTGGTGCCCGATAATTATGTGGGGCCACAGAACTAGTTGAAGAATAGGTTTGCGTCGACATTCGTGCCGTGGATACACGTTGAATGTTTTTAGCGCAGCTTAGTTGTACTCTGATTTAAATTATTCTGGGATGTAGTTATGTTGAAAGTATTGTCTTCACTCGTTGTTCTTGCCGGGGCGATTGTCTTTGCACCGGTTTGGGGCGGTGATTTTGATCGTCAGTCATTAATTGACGCCGACTATAAACAGGGTCGGACTGCATTTCAGCAGCGTTGCAGTGCTTGCCATACCTTAGCCGAAGGCGGCAGTAATCTGGTCGGGCCGAATCTCTATGGTGTGTTCGGCGGTGAGGCCGGTACAAAAGCGAATTTTGCCTACTCCGATGCGATGATAAGTGCCGATTTCGATTGGACGCCGGCAAATGTTGGCGAGTTCATGGCCAATCCGCTAGCTAAGGTGCCCAATACCAAGATGATTATTCCCGAAGGTGTTCCCGAAGCGGATCGTGCAGCGGTTGTGTCTTTTATGATGCTGGAGACCGGCGCAGCTGATTGGGCGCGTCCAGAGATAGAGGAAGAATTACTGCCGGAAGGTGCCAGTATTGCGGAGAAGTACCCTAGCTTCTGGAACCATATGATGAATAACACCACTCATTATCGAATGGTGACCGCTGAAGGTGAGTATGAGTTCGATGCTTATTTTAATAAGGATGGCTCCGTGTCATCTAACACTAAAGTAACGGGCTTCTGGCATGTCGATGAGCGTGATTTCTTTTGTTACGCGTTGCATCGTATTCCGCTTAAGCCTAAGCAGTTTATTGAATGTTTTCCGATTGTCGCGATGAGTATCCCGCGGTTTTCGCAGGAATTGTGGCAGTCGAAGCCTGCAGCTGGCTTGACCTTGCACGGTGGGATATTGCCAGGCAGGCCTTAGGCAGACATTACGCATTGTATATATCTGCGTCTGCCACCAGGTTTTATTCCACATCCTCGCGATCAAAACCGTAACCAATAATGCGTGCCGGAATATTGCGGAGAATGCGAAATTTCAGCAGCCAGCGAATCGGAGCGGGGATTTTTGGCGCCTCACCTTTCGCTGCGAGTACCGCCGATAGCGCGTTGTTCTGCAGGGTTAGCTGGAGCGCCTGCACTTTTTTTACGGCAGGCAGGCGCCTTCGCTGCACCTGGCTTAACAGAGCATCATTCGGCTCGCCACCAATGGCAAGTACCGGCGCGAGCACATTGGCTGCCGCGATCGAATCCTGGATGGCAAGGTTAATACCGACGCCGCCGATAGGCGACATGGCATGGGCCGCATCGCCGATCAGCAACAAGCCCGGTTGATGCCAGGTCTTCAATCGGTCAACTTTAACTTCCAGTGTTTTCACGTCGTCCCATGATTGAATTGCCGCGATGCTGTCTTTTAGTTCTGGCAACAGCGACGCCAACGTTTGGCGGAACTTTTCCAGCGGTGCGCTGCGCAGTTCCATATCACTGCCCTTGGGCAGGATGTAGGCCACCTGAAAGTAGTCGATGCGATCGATCAGTACTATTGCGGTGCCGGCACCGATTACGCCGAACAGTTCACCATTTGATGCAGGCGGCTTGGGTAGCTTGAACCACAGCACGTCCATCGGTGCGCCCAGTTCTTCGACGGTCAGGCTGCTACTGTCACGAAGTGTCGAGCCGCGACCATCGCAGGCAATGATCAAATCAGCACGGAACTCGCGTTCGCCATTCGGCGTGTGTGCGGTTACACCTATAACCTTGTCGCCATCGTGCAACAAAGCCGTGGCTTCGTGTTGCATCTGTAATGTGAAATGCGGGAATTGCTTGGCTGCTTCCGCTAGTAAATTAAGCAGATCCCACTGGGGCACTAGTGCAACGTAGTCGAAGGGCGCTAGCCCCCGGAAATCGGCCACGGTCTGCACGACGTCACCCATGCGCACAGAAAGCCGATTAATTCGTGATTGTGGCAGTTCGTTGAAGCGTTGTAACAGGCCGATCTGCTGCAGAGCTATCAGCGTCGACGGATGCACCGTGTCACCGCGAAAATCACGCAAAAAATCCACATGTTTTTCCAGCACGGTAACCGAAACACCCCGTCGGGCCAGCAGATAGCCGAGCATCATACCCGCCGGGCCGCCACCAACAATGCAGCAGGATTTCGGTTTAATCATTAGGGCAGGTTACTACGCCTTGCGCATGAGATACAAAGTTAGGGGTGTGCCAAGTGCAGCAATAGTGTTTAGTAGTTGCCGGTTTCCCATTTCCGGCATAGGCCGTAAATATCAGCGTATGGAGCTGTCGCCCGGGTATTAAGTTGGTTGACCAGGGTTTCTCCAAAGCGAATGTCGTGTTCTGACATGCTTCTGCCCAGTGCTTTGCGGTCAGCGATTGTCTGATTGTAGGCCACGTCCTGAGACTCGTCGCTGATGAGAGATTCTCCCTGTAAGCCAAGTTCAACCCAGCGCGCAACGTTTACGCAGTCGGTTGTTGGTGCCTGTGAGCCGGGCTCGACGCATGCGGTAAGTGCTGTGATTGATAGGCTGAGAATAATGCATGTAGTGAGTCGCATAGTTGATCCCGTAACTGAAGAGGTGTCGAAATTTTCTGGTATTGAAGAGCTCTAAAACACAGCCATTGCCGGAAACGGCAATGCATCGAATGCAATGCTAATGCGCGCTTCGCTCGACTCAAAAGGCAAAGTCTGATGGTACATGTAGGAGGGGAAGAGCACCAAAAGCCCTTCTTCGGGCGTGATGGTTTCCACTTGAAAGTTTTCAGGTAGTTTGTTCGTAATGCCGGCGCGTTCAGGAGGCAGGCCGAATTGAATTGCCCCGCTTTGGTCTGTCAGGTCATCTGGCACTGTCACATAGTAAACGCCGCTAATCCATGCAGTGGGATGCATGTGCGGCGTCTGACGGCCTCCGCTGGCAAGCACCGTGCCCCATGCGCGGACGCCATATTCGTCGCCCGCGCGACTTAGTGCCTGATGGTGGGCAAGTCCGGCTTCATTGAGATTTTCGCAGTAGGTGGTTACAGCTGTGCGAATAGCTGTTTCCAACTCTGCCAGCGCCTGCGGTTGCAGATTGAGTTCGCCAGTCTGACTGCCGCCGGTAGTGGCTTTGTTCAGGGGTTCCGACGTGAGAGACGACTCCTCAGTAACGATGTTCGCAAGCTCCACATTGAACTGAGCAATAGATTTATAGGCCGCAGGCAGGGCGATGGGTATGGCGTAGACCAGATGTTGATAGTCCAATAGCTGCTGGTAGCTTTCGTCATTACTTGCCGCAAGCGCATAGGCTAGCGCAGCAACGACGAGCGGTTCGCCGGGATGCCTAAGGAGAAAGCCTTCGCAAAGTTCGCGTGCCAAGCGGCTGTCGTTTTTATTGATGAGCCCATAGGTTAGATCTGAAACAGCCCGGGCGTTATGCGGGTTTATATCAACGGCTTCTCGCCATGCTTTTAGAGCGGCTGACGCCGCACCCGTTTGCTGATAGCTGAAGCCAAGGTTTATAAGTATCGATTCATCAAAGCTGGCGTACTCGCGCAGCGATTCGAATAACTCTGAAGCTTCTTTATGCTGCCCGGTATCGGCCAGTATAGTGGCTTTCACCGACACGGCGAGCGGGTGTTCGTCAGACTCGTCTATTGCCGTTTCGCATTCTATTAGCCCTTGCGCCGCATCGCCCGATTCGGCAAGAGCTTTGGCCAGATTGCAGCGGATTTCAATATCCGTAGGTTCGACGCTTAGAGCTTCCCGATACACCTGAATTGCTTCCAGGGAATGCCCGCGAAAGTGCAGAAGTGCACCTTTGTTGGTGAGTGCGCGTAAGTTGTTCGGTTCAATGCTCAGCGCGTGATCCAGTGCGCGACTCGCATCGTCAAGCAGTCCGGATGCCATATAGGTCAGCGCTATCTCGTCGTAAGCAACGACGCTATCAGGCTGCACCTGGGCAAGCTGTATTAGCAGTTTGAGTGAGAGCTCCGGTTGCCCTGATTCGCGTGCGGCAATTCCATACAGACGCAAAGCCTGTGCTTCGGCAGGTTGCTGCTGGAGAAACTCAGCGTAGAAATTACAGGCTTGGTCAAGATTGCCCTGTTGATGAAGCCGCATTGCCTCTTCAAGCAGAGGGTGCGCAGCAGAACCACGTGGTGTGTTCACGTTGCAAATCCTGTTTTGAGGACGGGAGGAGGAGTTGCTCGTATTAAGCGGCTTTGCCTTTCGCTTTGGGCGGACCTTTTTTCCCATAGCGGCGGAGATTGAGTTCAACCACCTTTTCTTTGGCCTCTTTCTTTACCTGGCGCGCACTGCCCACGCTGTAACCGACGATCTCATTGGTGCCCTGTTTGATAATGTATTTGCACCATTTATCGCCCTCCATGCCACTCGGGGCTTTGGATTCGTCAACTGATATCAGTTCAAACGGGTTGGCGACAAAATCAGATTCTTCTGTGGCAGGCATAGTTAATCGACCGTGTGGTTGTATAAGTAGCTGTTAAGAACAGTTGGTGTTTTCACGTAAATTGATAGTTTCAGCGGTTTTTTATGATGTTATTTCGCTGGCTTTGCAGGTAAACGCGGTATTCTGAGACACGCATTTCAGTAGGATTTCCGATTTGGGCGAGGAGAAAAACCTTAGATAACCCGTGTGTAATTAAATTAACAATAACATTCCGGGGTTGTTTCCGCAATGGTTTTCGTGGTTTTTAGCGTGTAAGTTACTGTAATATAGGTCAATACTGAATTTTTGGTGGCGAGCCCGATTTTGTCTTAATGTAATTTGGGCGTCTCCGGTAGCAATTTGAGCACCAAAGTGAGTGGCATAGAGTCCCGGGTCGGCACATCGCCGGATGTGTGGGGATAAACAGAGAGATCGGAAGGTTCTATGAAGAGTTTTGGCTTGAGTGTATTGCGTATAAAGGTGTTTTTTAGTGCTGCTGCCATCGGTTTGCTGCTGGCTGTAGGTGTGCCATCGGTTCTGCAGGCGATGGTGAACGGAGCGCCGGTTGCCGAAAACGAGTTCCGTGACAACTACCCATGGATGCTCGTGGTGGTAAATAGGCTTAATGGTGGCATCTGTGGCGGTGTATTGATTTCCCCCACCTGGGTGCTTACTGCCGCGCACTGCACAGCGATAAACAAGTTTGTGGTTGCCGGCAGCAGTGATCGTAAGCAGGGGAGGGAGATTTCGATAACCCGTGCTATCCGGCATCCTGGGCATAACCGTCCGGCAGGTCAAAATGACGTTGGCTTACTGCAACTCAGTGAACCGCTTGATCTTCCTGTGGCGTCACTTATTAACGGTGATCAGGAGTTGGCCTGGCTGCAGCAGGGTGCTGGTGGATCCATTCTGGGTTGGGGTAGGTTACCGGATCGAAGCTTGCCCGATTGGTTGCATCGCGGACTTATACGTGCCGATATCGTCGGGCTTGGCCGGCCGTTAAATGGAACAGTTGTTCAGCTGACATCTTCGGTTGGCCCTTGTCATCGGGACAGTGGTGGGCCGCTGCTGGTTTCGGTAGATGGTGATGTTGTTGCCGGCATTATTAGTGCGACGGACGGAAACCTCTGCAGCAATAACGGCGGAACGGCCTATTACACGCGTGTTACCAAAGTGATAGATTTTATCCGGCAGCATGTGGATGACCTGCCTCAAAAGGGTATTGCCCAATAATAGAGCCTGTTTTAACCGTTAGGCGATGCGGGTTATTTGATGTACAAGGCGCGGCCTGATCCGATCGACGCTCATCGAGTTAGGTGAGCGGCTCTTTTCCGCGGCTTTCGCTAATTCTGTTGGTTTTATGGGGTCGATGAGCATATAGTCACAAAATGACTAATCATAGGCAGACTTTGGTGTGAAAAAACTGTTGTTATTGGGTCTTCTCCGAGGGCAAAACCTCCACGGTTATGGGCTCGTTGAATATTTGAAGGCCCACAGCACCAGCGGTGCCGCAATCGGTAAATCGAACGCCTACCGGTTATTGCGAGCGCTCGAGGAAGATGGATCTGTCCTTAGCAGCGCCGAGCGAGAGGGTAACCGTCCCGAGCGCCACGTATATCGAGTGACCCCAGCCGGCGAGGCACAGTTTCAACAGTTAATGCTTGAGAGCTTGTCTGTCGACGCGACCGCCGATCAGCCAGGTATAGCCGTGCTGAACTTTCTTGGAGAGGTGGATCCTTTGGCGGCAGCAAGGCAATTGCAAAAACGCCTGGATGCCGTCGCTATTCGCCATGAAGAACTTAAACAACTGCCTGAAGATGTGCTGCATCTGCATCCGGCCATGGACTTAGGTTTGCGTCAGCTAGAGGTTGAGCTTGAATGGCTGCTTAACAAACTGAATGAGTTGCAAGAACAAGCCATATCAAAGAATGCGCAGGTTAAGGGACTTAAGACATGAACCATTTTTTTACCCGTAACAAGCGTTGGTTAGGACCGTTGGCGGTTGTTGCTGCAGCCTATGTTGTGGCTACAGTCATTCGTAATTCGGGGCCAACCATCGACGTAATTACCCCCGAGCGACAGCAACTCACAGTGCGGACTGTCACTGCCGAGCCATCGGCAGCTCGTCTCACCGTGAGCAGCCAGGGTGAGGTTGCAGCGCAGTACATGATCGATCTGGTGAGTGAGTTACCCGGTAACGTGGTGAGTGTTGCGCCGGCATTTGTTAATGGCGGCTATTTCGCCAAAGGCGATACCTTGTTAGAAATAGATTCTACCGATTATGAATTGGTAAAAATTCGTGCGGCAGCCAGTGTTGCAGAAGCCAACGAAGATCTAGAAATAGAAAAGTCGGAGGCAGAGCTTGCGAGCAAGGGTTTGTTCCCGTTGCGCGAAGCCAAGGTCGCTTCTGCCGAGGCTCGTGTCGCTTCAGCAAAGGCGGTGCTTTCACAGGCGGAGGCGGATTTGCGCCGCACTAGAATAAAAGCCCCTTTTGATGGGCGGGTGTTGTTTACGTCGGCCGACTTCGGCCAGTACATTGGCAAAGGGCAGTCGGTCGGACGAATATTTTCCACCGCTATTGCAGAGATCCGCCTGCCACTCGCAGATCAGCAATTACGTTATCTCAGCTTGCCGTTTGGCACTGGCAACAATGAGGCTTTGCCCAATATTCCGGTTGTTATTAAGGCCGATGTTGGTGGTAGCGCAACTGAATGGAGCGGCTATTTGCATCGCATGGAAGGTGCTGTTGATGACGATAGCCGGGTTTGGTATGCGGTAGCGCGGGTGGATGATCCCTATGGAATTCAAACGGAAACTATTGATGTGCCTTTGGCAATGGGGGTTTTTGTTGAGGCAGAGATAGAAGGCCGTCAGATCGACAGTGTTTACCGTCTTCCAAGAATGGCTTTGCGTGACCAGGAGTATGTGTTGGTCGTTGATTCTGATAGCCGCCTGCGTCGCCGTGAGGTCGAGGTGCTACGGACAGACTATGAAACGGTCCTCATCAGTGATGGTTTGAGTCCGGGCGACAAAGTGTGTGTGTCGCCCGTAGAGGTATTTGTCGATGGCCTGTCGGTTCGGGTAATTGACCAGACCGTCGCGGAAACAGTGGCGGAGAAATAGATATGTTGCGCTGGTTTATCGAAAATAAGGTTGCCGCTAATTTGCTAATGACGGCAATTGTGCTTGGCGGCATCCTCTCGTTACCGTTATTGGATCGGGAGGTGATGCCGGGCATACCGTTGGATATGGTCCAAATCAATGTTGAATACCCTGGTGCCAGTCCCGCGGAGATTGAAGAGCGCATCTGTATTCGTATTGAAGAGGCTATTCATGATCTCGAAGGTATTAAGTCGATCATTTCAGAGGCCGTAGATGGCCGTGGCGGGGTGGCCGTTGAAGTCGCTAAAGGCTTCGATACACAGCAGGTGCTGAGTGACATTAAAGGCAGAATTGATGCACTCGATAATTTGCCTGAGCAGGCTGAGGAACCCCAAATACAGGAGGCGCCATGGAGTGAAGAAGTTATCGAACTGGTGCTCAGTGCCGATACTGATGAGACGGCTTTACGCGATATAGCTCTTCGCGTACGCGACGATGTGGCCAGTTTACCCGGTGTTGATCAGGTCGACATTGAGGGGCTTCGCCAGCCCGAAATGTCGATCGAAGTATCGGAAAATATGCTACGCAAGTATCAGTTGTCATTTGATGATATTGCCGGTGCAGTTCGTCGCTCTTCAATCAATTTGCCAGGTGGTTCGGTGCGTACCGATGGTGGCGATATCTCACTGCGGACCTATGAACAGGCGTATACCGCCGAAGACTATGCGGCAGTCGTATTACTGCGTAATAGTGATGGCACGCGTGTGCTGCTGGGTGATATTGCGACTATTCGAGACGGTTTTGAAGAAACCAATTCTTTAAGTCGCTTTAATGGTTATCGTGCCGCGGCATTGATTGTTCGGGTGAGAAATAATCCCGATGTTGTTACCGTTAATGAGGCGGTGCGAAGCTATGCTGATGCCGCACAAAAAACGCTTCCCCCTGGCGTCTCGCTCGATATCTGGCTTGATCGCTCTGAAATATTCAGTAGCCGTGCAAACATGTTGGTTAGCAGTGGTTTGATGGGATTAGTACTGGTATTTGTGCTGCTCACACTGTTTTTACGTCCCGCAATCGCTATATGGGTTTGCGTAGGTATTGCTGTGTCATTTATGGGTGCGCTGTTCGTGATTCCCTCTACGCCTATATCGGTAAACATGATGACATTGTTCGCCTTTGTTCTGGTGCTGGGCATTGTGGTTGACGATGCCATCATTATTGGCGAAAGCATTCATGTGCAGATTCAGGAGGGCTTGGGCGATAATGAAGCTGCCTATAAGGGGGCTCGAAAAGTTCTAAAACCCGTGGTTTTCGCTGCGGTGACCACAATGATTGCATTTTCCCCAGCACTGTTTATTGATGGCGCAGCGGCCAAGTTGACCATGCCGTTATCCGTTGTGGTGATCCTTGCTCTGGCCTTTTCTTTGATCGAGGCATTTCTGATTCTGCCGTCGCATTTGTCACATCTTAAGCCCATTAGCGATAACCCTAAGCCGGGTTCATTGGCGGCTTTGCGCTTACGTATAGCATCTACGTTAAGTGACTTTAGTGAGTATAAATATCGTCCGTTTATAGAGCGTGCAGTGAATGCCCGGTACCTGACGATTTCGTGCTTCATCGCTCTGTGGCTTGTGTTGATGAGCTTTGTTCAGGGTGGTTGGGTTAAACAGACATTTTACCCATTAATTCCAGGGGATAATATTATTGCTTCGGTCGTGCTGTCTGATGGCATATCGTTTTCTACGACGCGGGGGGTGATTGCCCAGGTTGAACTAGCTGCGGCTGACGTGCGGAGCCGATTGTCAGAACAGAATGATGGTGTCGACATTGTGAAGAATATCCGCAGCTTTGCTCGCGAGAATAATATTCTTGTGACCATGGAGTTGTTGCCGGGCGAAGAGCGCGGCCTGCCAATTGAAGATGTCACTGACATGTGGCGCCAGCGTATTGGATTTATTCCTGATACGAACTCATACACATTTGATTATCACTTAATTGATCGGGAACCACCGATCAAGTTAGGGCTTACTGCTAATGACGCTGATACCCTGGCACAGGCAACCCAGCGAGTGGAGGATAAGCTTGCTACCTATGATGGCTTGTTCGGAATTAACAACAGTCAGCGCTCAGCGCGCACAGAAATACTGGTTAAGGCAAAACCCAATATCGATAACTACGATGTAGATCGTGAGCAGATCGCGCAACAGGTTCGGCAGGGCTTTTTTGGTGAGGAGGTTCAGCGTATTCCGCGAGGCCGTGATGAAGTTAAAGTCATGCTGCGTTACCCGGAGCAATCACGTCGCTCTCTGGAGCAGATAAATAATATGCGGGTTCGTGTGGGTGATGGTGTTGAAGTGCCTATTAGTAGTGTTGCCAATCTGGAATTCACTCAGGGTGCCAGCGCGATACGCAGACTGGATAGAAAGCGGATTGTTGAAGTAGTTGCCGACACGGATTACAAAACTGCTGATCCGGCAAAGATAGTGGCTGATATACGCGCTAACTTTGCTCCTGGTCTTGAACAGGAGTTTCCCGGGCTGAAGTTTTTGGTTAAAGGCGAGCAGGATGCAGCCGGTGAATTTATGCTTGAACTGGTCCGCCTTACGTTGATGGCCTTTTTGTGTACCTTCGGACTCATTGCGATAGCGTTCCGTTCATATATACAGCCGGCATTAGTGATGAGCGCAGTACCATTCGGCTTGCTGGGGGCAGTAGTAGGGCATTTGGTATTCGGTGTAACTATGTCGATGTTTTCATTTATGGGTGTGGTTGCAGCAGCAGGTGTGGTCATAAATGATAATCTTGTGCTGATTGATCGCATAAATCAGTTGCGCGATCAGCATTCTGAAATAGGGCGAGCGGTCATAGAAGCTGCTGTAAGTAGGTTTCGTCCGATTCTTCTGACGTCAGTTACAACCTTTGTGGGTTTGCTGCCTATTATGTTAGAGCGCAGTTCGCAATCGGAGTATCTGAAGCCGATGACATTATCTTTGGGCTTTGGTGTGTTCTTCGCATCATTTGTGACGCTGATCATGGTGCCGTGTTTGTATCTGATTGTGGAAGATGGGCGCTCTAAAATCGCTAATTTTCGAGCGCGTAAAGCGCTGGCTTAGAAGCGACAGTGATTTTTTGGACGCATAAAAAACCCAGCACTAGGCTGGGCTTTTTGAATCATTGTCAGGCTTATTTAAGCTGGCTTACGTCGCATCCAACCCAGCAAACCTAAGCCCGAACCGAACAGCCAGACTGCTGCAGGTAGCGGAACTGCCGCTGTATCGTAAAAGGTAATGTGTGACAGGCTTTTATTGTCCGGAGTAGTCCAGTCACCCGTGTCAACCGCAAGCGCTATATTTAGGCAATTTAGGGTGTAAGCATCAGGCACATCGCAGACGCCGCCAGTTTGTACAGCCGCGTCTGGTACTTCCCAAAACAACAAGAACTTAGGGCCGGCTTTTACCGACCAGAAGCGCACCGCAGGGTCGTCAACGCCTGGTGTGTAATCCCAAGTGCCTGTTTTGTTTCCCGACGACGTACTACTAAAATTAAACTCTGTGCCATCAACACTTGGAAATAGTGTGGAATTGGTGTCGCTCAGAGAGAAACCCTCATTGAACTTAGCGATGACTGGAGACAGCTCAATTTTCTCATCGCCTGAATATACAAACACAGCGCAAGAGTCGAACCCGGTACCGAAATAGCCTGAGCAATCATTGCCGCTAAATTCGCGGCTCACGGTGGCTGCATTAGCCTGCAACGCGACCCCAAAAAGGCAGAACAATAATATTTTAAGATTAACTTTTTGCATTTTCTTATTCCTCGACGGCTTGCGCGTTACACCAGGGATGACGGTTCAATGCGTAGGAGAATTTTGCAGTTACTTAGCTCTACGGCGGCGAATCATACCCAATACCCCGAGAGCAGAACCCATTAACCACACCGCTGCAGGAACCGGAACTTCAGGCATAACGCGTATGCCTACGCCGGCATATTTCTTTTGAATGAAGGCCAGCTCACCATTTTCAAAACTGCTGGCGTACAGGTTGTTCTGAAGAGTCATCACAACGCTTGAATCAGAGTTCCAGTCAGGGTTGTCTGCAAGGTCGATAAATGTGCTGGCTGACCAGTCTGTAAGGGTGTTCTGAGCCGAAAGATCACCGGCTGTGAAGATGTTGCTTGCGCGGCAAGGCATGCCTGGAAAGAGTGGGTTAACAGTATTGGTGCAGGTTTTGGTAGCGCTGGTTATTGCCAGCATGCCATCAGCACCAACCGATGTAGATTCGCCGTCCATTCCGTAGTCGCCCTCTTCTTCGAGGAAGAACTGAGACATGCTAAATTCAGGGTTAATTACGTCGATAGCAATGTTTAGGGTAACGCTACGCGTCCTAAGTCCAGCACCATTTCTGGACCTTATTTTGAAATTGGTCGGTGTAAAGAAAATAGCGTTTTGAACAATGGTAGCCGTTCCAAGCCGTGTGGAATTGTCATAGGTGAAGCAAACGTCAGTGCCGCAGTCAGTGACTGTTGCGGCTTGAGCATAATTGCCCACCAACGAAAAAACTGCTATTGCGGCTAATAGAGGGCCCCAGGATTTGATAGTTTTCATGATCTATTCCTCTGTATTATTGTTATCGCGGGGTTGGCCCGTCTTAGTTAATGAGCAAAATAATGTGATCTGCGTCACGTATTTGAAGCTCGAAAACAATATTGCAGTTGCTTGAATTCATAATGTGTGACCCAGTTCACACTTTTAAGTTTTGGTCTGACTGTTCATCAGATTAAAAGTCGCTGTAATTTGGCTATTTAACATAACAAAATCGTTTTGAAGACAACTTGTTGTTGCGATGCAGTGTTTGCGTCTAGCGCATTGCAGCGTCACTTAGTAGATAAGGATTCGCTAAGCTGGATGAGCAGATGCAATTTGGCTGTAACAACTTGTAACTTGAGTTGATTCCAGTAAAACCGCTATTCCGGAGGCGGCTTTTTCAGCAAGGAGTTTGTCTGAGCCGCTTAGGTGGGTTAGTAATAAGGTCGCTGCTGCTGCAGCTTAGCCAGAGCTGGCGAAGCAGATTCGCCGGGCCTTATGGTCGGTGCTCCATGAGCGGGGTCGATGCCAGACCGGGGGGAGTGATTTACGTGTTGTCGCCGGCGAAGCTCATAAGAGCTTGGGCATCCACTTATCGGGCAGTCGGTATTCCACGGTCTCATTGTTCACCGGGCACTGAAATACGAGCAGGTACGCGGTCAATTGCAAGTCGACACCATCTTGGCCGCCGCCATACAATCTGTCGCCAATTAGAGGATATCCGAGAGAGGCCAGATGCCGGCGAATTTGATGCTTGCGACCTGTTTCGATTCTCACATCCACTAACGACTGCATGCCATCGGCACTAAGTCGCCGAAAAGAAACCTCGCTGATAGCCTCTTTACTATCGACGGCTTGCTCGATTCGAATCGGATCAGGCTGACGGCTAAAGTCGCCGGAAACAATCGCCTGATAGCGTTTCTCTAAGGAGCGTTCACGAAACAGGCTTGCAAGAGCTGCGGCTATAGATTTGGAATGAGCTACGAGAATAAGGCCGTTAGCCGCGCGGTCGAGACGGTGCACACTAAATGCTGGACGCTGCGGCTGCAGGTGCTGCTCAACCCAGCGCATAACTGTGCAGTGGTCTCCCCATTTCGAACCTTGTGAACGCAAGCCATAAGGTTTACGCCATACCGAGTAACCGCTAGCATCGAAGATCAGCGTTGGTTCAGCGGGAGTCTCTGCCAGAATTTTTGCGTCGTAGTACAGGTGAAGTTCATCTCCCACGCGAAGTGGCCGCTTAGCACGACGAAGCCGTTGGGTATTGCTTCCCCTGGTTAGCCAAACCGCCCCCTGATTCATCGCTGATTTTATGCGCTGCCTGGAAAGTCCGCTGGCACGATGCAGAAGTTCGACCGGACTGTCTTCAATTGAGACAACCGGCACATGCTGCTCCTGATGTTCTTCCGGTTCATTCATGATGGACTCTTCTAAGCCTGATGCTGGGGCAATATCAAAGCAAGCTCCTGCACAAACACAGTTTTGTTATACAAACTATTGCCTATGCGCTTGTTTGAGTGCCTCTGGTCTGCAGCCAGGCAATTAACAAGGTGCCTGGCACAATGCTTCCCATGTCGCAAACTGCTGTCACCATCAGGGGCCACCAATTGACGTTACCCCAGCCAGAAATAAACGTATAGGTGCCAAAAAAGGCCGCCAAGCTAACCATAGAACCCACATAAATAGCCCGTAGCACCCAAGATATAGGCGTCCGTATGGTTGAAAACCACCACGCGGAAACAAACAATGGAATCATAAAGCCAACCGACATTTTAACGATATTGATGCCCGCCGAGGCGCCTTCGCCCGAGCGCACAAAGCCTTCGAAATAAGGTGCGGCCCAATCATTAAGCAAAAACTCAGCTATCCCCCAATTAAGCATACTGCAGAAGAAATAACCCACAAAAAATGTCCATATGAACCTGCCTGCACTGACATTTAACATTCAAAAACCCCTTGCTGCGATAAAACGAAAATAAGTAGACTGTTTGACCATATAAGTTCGATGTTATCCTCACCGTTCGCGAAAAAATTGCTGGTTATGGCGTTCGCATGACTTCTGCGGCTAGCATCAGTTGCGGTTACGATGGAAACTTTGGTGGGCTATCGAGAACAGCAATTGGGTCAGCGATAAATTCAGGAAATAGTTTTTTCGCATTTGCCAGATAGTCCGCTGGAAATTCTTCCACATTGGCAATTTTCTTACCTGTTGCCTGCGACTCAAGATTGCCCTGCAGTTCACCCATCTGCATCCACGGGCGGAAGTTGCTCGTCGTGTGATAGTCGATGGTTGCGGCAGCATTTTTTACCTCGGGGTCATTGACCTCGTTAAAGCTACCGCGATAGTTCACAATTTCGTTATAAAAGTAGTTGCCGAAGGTGGGGTTTGCTGAATGCATTCGCACTTTCGTTTCTTCACGAATCCAAAGGTCATCGCCAATAGCATGAGCGGGGCCAAGACCGCCGTCAAAGGTTAATGTGCCAAAAGGAAAGTGCTCTGGTGGCTGCATGCCATCGAGATTAATGCTGACGGTGTTCGGACCAAATATCTCAGTGGGCATATCGCAGAGTTTGCCATTATACGGGTTGGTAAATCGGCGCAGCGGTTCGCCTGTATTCAGGTCGGTAAAAAACGACAATTCCAGCATCTTTATCTGGAAAAGGTGTTCGTCAATCTGCGTAATTCGCTGGAAGCTGCCGTTACACAGGTTGTAAAACGGAGTGGGCTCAAGATCGATTACGCCGTATTGCGTGCCGCGCATAAACCACATGACCGCAGCGCCATCGAGGCTGCCACGCAGCTTGACTTGCGCACTGAGAATTTGCGAGGGCTCTTGCAGGTTAATAGCATTGCCCACTAATGTTAATAGCTTCGCTTGGCGGCAAAGTGAGCAAGCCTGATGAGCGATTCTTTAAAGGGTGAGTCGGGAACTTTATCGAGTGCCGCTACCGCCTCGTTCGCAGATTTTTGCGCCTGCTGCATGGTGTACCCCAGAGCGCCACTAGACCCGATGGCAGCAATGATGGTGTCGAGTTGATGGAGGCCACCTTCTTCAATTGCGGTGCGAATGGCAACCTGTTCACTAGGACTGCCTTTGCGTAGGGCATGAATCAATGGCAGGGTCGGCTTGCCTTCGGCGAGATCATCACCGATATTTTTACCCAGGTCTTTGTTGTTGCTGCTGTAGTCGAGTGCATCGTCGGCTAGCTGGAATGCAGTGCCAAGCCTGCGACCGTACAAGCTCATTGCATCTTCTACGCTGCGCGTTTGATCTGCCAGTATTGCGCCAATAAGCATGCCGGCGTCGAACAGCTTTGCTGTTTTTCGTTTGATAACTTCCATGTATTGGGCTTCGGTGGTGTCGGGATCGTTGCAGTTCATGAGCTGCAACACTTCACCTTCGGCAATCGTGTTAGTGGCCTCGGCAAGAATCTCCATGATTCGCATCTGGCCGAGTTGCACCATCATTTGAAACGATCGGGAATAGAGAAAATCACCTACGAGTATGCTCGCCGAGCTGCCGAATACCGCATTGGCTGTATTCTGGCCGCGCCGCAAGGTCGACTCATCAACGACATCATCATGCAGCAGTGTTGCGGTGTGAATAAATTCGATAATTGCCGCAGCCCGCACATGCTGCTGTCCTTGGTAACCGCAAGCACGAGCCGATAGCAATACCAGTAATGGGCGTAAACGCTTGCCCCCGCTTTGTACGATGTAATTAGCCACACTGCTAACCAGCGCAACGTCGCTGCTCAGTTGTGTAATGATTTCATCATCCATTGCGGACCAGTCGTTACCCAACTGGTTGCGGATATTCTGCAGGTCGAAACCCTGATTTTGTTCTTGGATGAGATGCATAAGTGTGTCAATAATGCCGATGATGAATGACCGTGTAAAACTTTTAGCGTTAGTCGTTGTGCCTATACTAGCTGTCTGGCCGTTGATGGCGCATGCATTTGGTTCGCTTGGGCATCGTTTGGCAGGTGAGGTGGCGGAGGTTTACCTATGTGAGCCAGCGCGAGCCGAGCTCAAGGTGCTAAACGGTCGTTATTCGTTTTTGACTGCCGGCAGCTGGGCTGACAAGGTTCGTTATCAAAAAGAGTGGTCGTATACCCGCCCTTGGCACTACATTAACATTGAAAATGCGCCATTCTCCGCAAATACACCGCGCAGCAGCAAGGGCGATGTGCTGAGCGCGATATATAGGTACCGTGACCAGCTGGCGAGCCCTGAGAGTACGTTTGATCAGCGCCGGGTGGCAATGTTGTTTCTGGTGCATTTTGTGGTCGACGTGCATCAGCCGCTGCATGTGGGCTATGCAAGCGACCTGGGCGGCAACAAGATTCAGGTGCTTCTGGGCGGAAAAAAGACCAATCTGCACTCTGTGTGGGATACCGGGTTACTGCAGTCTGAAGCGCAGAGTGTTCAGGACTATACGCTCGCGTTGCTGGCTTTGACGCAGGGCCAGGAGGCGGCTTGGCAGGATTCCCTGCCGGTTGACTGGGTGGCGGAATCTCTGGCGTTACGGGCAGGTGCTTACGACTACAATCCGACTAAATCTCGCGGCCTGACCGCATTGAGTGATATGTATATTTCTGAATCTAAAGAAATAATTGATATTCGTCTGGCTCAGGCGGGCGTCCGTCTAGCAGCTGAGCTTAATCAAATCTGGTGCCCCAAGGCTGTGGATACGGTTGAAGCGGCAAAATAACCAGCCCGAATCAGACTAAGCCATTGATTAACTGCGCCTGACTCTATAAAATTCCGCCTCCTTTCCGGGTCTCCTGACGCTTCTGTCGTGAGGCTCTTTTGTATTTTGGAGCATTCCAGCAATGTACGCCGTATTTAAAACTGGCGGTAAGCAGTACCGCGCCGCTAAAGGCGATACCCTGCAAATTGAGAGACTTCCTGTTGCTGAAGGCGACAAGGTCTCATTCGACGAAGTATTGATGGTTGGTGAAGGTGCTGATATTAAAATCGGTACTCCACTGGTCGCTGGTGGCAAGGTCGAAGCGAAGGTTATCGAATTGGGTAAAACCAAAAAAGTTGATGTGATCAAGTTCAAGCGCCGCAAGAACTACTTGCGCATGGGCACACATCGTCAGCAATACACACTGGTAGAAATCACCGGCATTAAGGGTGGTGCTGCTAAGAAGGCTGCAAAGAAAGTTGCAGCTGAAGACGCGGAGGCTTAATTAATGGCACATAAGAAAGCTGCGGGCAGTACCCGTAACGGACGCGATTCAGAGAGTAAGCGCCTTGGCGTGAAGCGCTTTGGTGGCGAGGCAGTTATTGCAGGCAATATCATCATTCGTCAGCGGGGTACTAAGTATCATGCAGGCCCTAACGTTGGTGTAGGTAAAGATTACACTCTGTTTGCAAAGGCTGACGGACGTGTGAAGTTCACTCGTCGTGGTCCTAAGATGCGACAGTTTGTCAGTGTTGAAGCTGCCGGCTAAAGGCTGAAACTTATAAAGAGAAAGCCCCGTCCGGGTTTACCGAACGGGGCTTTTTTTTGTCTGCCACTATTGGGGGAGAGTTACAGGGCTGATGGGGGTTTTGTTTCGACTACTGCGGAAACAAAATATTCAGAGATTGCGATTCCAGTGCGACATCCATGCCGTAAACGTGAATGCTGATAGCCGGTTTACAACTGGTGTTTCGGATACGGTGAATATCATTAATTCCGCCTGTCACCGAACTAACATCTCCTTCCCGGGTATCTATCTCGCTTATTTGCTGCAGATGCATTTGTCCGCCGCGGGTTCCGAAGATCTCATAATTGGTCACGTTTAGCTCACCGGCATACAGACCCATGGCACCCCAAGCCATATGGCCATGAACCGGAGTTTCTTGTCCGGGGAGCCATATGAGCGCCAATACAGTGAATTCACCGGCTTCATCGCGATATAGCGTGTGACGCTGGTAGTGATCGGCATTAGGTTGACGCTGAGTTTGGTTCAGCAGTTCTCTGGCCGATAGGAAGCTGCGCAGCTGTGATGCGACAATAGATTTAACGTCGTCTGATTCGTCAATGCGGAGTGTTAGAGATGCTCTGATGGAATTGACCAACGCTTCCAGCTGGGTGTTCCTGCCTGTCGGAAAGCGGCTTAGCGCGGGGCGATGGTTTTGTGTTGAAAGTTGCAAGGCTATCTCCATGAGATAGTTAAGCAGGATATAGATATTGTGGCGCAAAGTGCTTGCAAATATTGCTAGATATACAAGAATAGTAAAAAATAAATGCTGTTTATATATAAATATTAGAAATAAATACTATGGATGCTAAAGATCGAAAGATATTAGGTTTGTTGCAAGAAAACGCTATGTTGACCGCCGCCGAGGTGGCCGTTCAGGTTGGTTTAACGACAACCCCCTGTTGGCGACGTATTCAGCGTCTTGAAGCGCAGGGCTACATTCGCAACCGGGTGGCATTGCTGGATCGCGAAAAGATGAACGTTGGCATCACTGTATTCGTCTCGGTAAGGGCCAACCGGCATGCAGCCGATTGGGTTGACCTGTTTAGGGAAGTTGTCCACAGCACTCCCGAAATTATCGAGGCACATCGCTTAAGCGGTGATACCGACTATTTACTAAGGGTAGTGGTGCCAAGTATTGAGAGTTTTGATCGTGTGTATAAAAAAATGATCAATGAGCTCGAGTTCACAGATGTGAGTTCGAGTTTTTCCATGGAAGAGTTGAAGTACACAACGGCTATTCCGGTTACTTATGTCTGAGCTGATGTTTAATCAGCGGTAGAATGAAGCTATGAAATTTGTTGATGAAGCGACGATACGGGTTCGCGCCGGTGATGGCGGTACGGGCAGTTCCAGTTTCCGGCGCGAGAAATATATTCCCCGTGGTGGCCCCGATGGTGGCGACGGTGGCGATGGTGCAGATGTTGCGCTAATCGGCTATGAAGGCATAAATACGTTGGCAGACTTTCGTATGACGCGTAAGTATCAGGCTGAGAATGGTGAGGCCGGCGCCAAGCGCAACTGCACGGGTAAATCAGGCTTTATTCTGGAAGTGCCTGTGCCCTGCGGTACGCGTGTTATTGAAAATGATACAGGTGAACTGATTGGTGATATTACTGGGCATGGCGATCGCTTGATTGTGGCGGTTGGTGGCAAGGGTGGTTTGGGTAATGTTCATTTCAAGAGCAGCTTGAACCAAGCTCCCAGGCGCTCTACACCAGGCAGTCAGGGAGAGGCTCGCAATCTCCGTTTGGAGTTGATTGTGTTGGCGGATGTTGGTCTGCTAGGTCTGCCCAATGCCGGTAAGTCGACATTAATACGCTCGGTATCATCAGCTCGACCTAAGGTTGCTGACTATCCATTTACCACCTTGTATCCGAATCTTGGCGTGGTTGCGCTGGAGTCGCATCGCAGCTTTGTGATGGCCGATATTCCTGGCTTGATTGAAGGTGCGGCTGATGGCGCGGGCTTGGGCACACGCTTTTTACGTCATCTTAATCGTACCCGTATTTTGTTGCATATTGTTGATATGGCCCCTTTGGAAGGTACTGGCAACCCAGTCGAAGATGCTCAAAGCATTCTCAATGAATTGGATAAATTCAGTCCTGAATTAGCGGAGCGTGAGCGTTGGTTGGTATTAAACAAAGCCGACTTGCTTGATGCGGAAGCCTGCGCCCAGATTGAGACTGACGTAGTAGCTGCACTTAAATGGGAGGGTCGGGTATACCGTATTAGTGCAGTTAGTGGTCAGGGTACGCGCAAGTTGGCCGGCGACATCATGTCGCGCCTTGAAGAGATTAATCAGGATGCCGTTGATGAAACCCAGGCAGATGAGCCATACAGCCCGATCTAGATCTTGATTTTGTTGGCGAAAGAATAATGCAGGCACAAAAAACCCGGCACTAAGCCGGGTTTTTTGTGAATACTTTTTAGAGAGTGCTTAGTTCAAGCACCGATAGCGCGGATACGCTTGTTCAGGCGGCTTTTAGTACGTGAAGCTTTGTTGCCATGAATCAGGCCCTTGTTCACCATGCTGTCGATTTCCGGCTCAGCGGTTTTGAAGGCGGCATTAGCGGCTTCGGCATCGCCGGCTTCGCTGGCAGCAACGACTTTCTTGATGGCCGTACGCATACTGGAACGCAAAGCAACGTTGTGTTGGCGTTGTTTTTCGCTGGTTTTTGCGCGTTTGATTGCTGATTTAATATTTGCCACGTGGGTATCCTGTGCTAATTCTGATCTGTGTCCGACAGCAGCGGTTGCTGTCGTTTCGGGCCTCGGAAGTGCTCGGTACCCTATAGAGGATGCGTATTCTTCAGATTTGAGAGCCTGATGTCAATGTTTCCCTGTACTTAGAATTGGGATGCGGGGCACCTTTTTCCGTATTTCTCACTTAGCTGCTGTTGCAGAGCACCTTTATATCGCCTGAAGTGTATAGAATAGGCGGCATGTGAGCGGCGCGAACAGGGATGTAAGGTGCAAAGGCTTCGTTGGTCGAGGTGGCACCTTTAGGCAATCCGTTGCTCGGGACGCGCAAATTTTCAGCATATGTTTAAGGGTTTGATGGTGTCTGAGGCGGATAAGTCAAAACAGGGTGCTGAAAAAGCCGGGGGGATGTTCAAGTCTACTCTGGTAGTGGGTTCTATGACCCTGCTGTCCCGTGTGCTCGGGCTGGCGCGCGATATGGTCTATGCGCGCTACTTAGGTGCTGGTTTGGTGATGGATGCTTTCTTCGTCGCCTTCAAAATCCCTAATATTTTTCGGCGTTTTTTCGCTGAAGGCGCATTTTCTCAGGCGTTTGTGCCGGTGTTCGCCGAGTACGAAGACCAACGCAGTCATGAGGAATTACAGTCGCTAGCCAATAACGTTGCCGGCACCTTGGGCATTATTTTATTTGTATTTACTGCGTTGGGTGTCATTGCTGCGCCGATATTTATTGCGATGTTTGGCATGGGGTGGTTGTTTTCTCCGGCTCCGGAGAGTGCTGATAAGTTTGCACTGGCTACTGACATGCTACGGTTTACATTCCCTTACCTGTTCTTTATTTCGCTAACAGCTCTGGCTGGCGGCATTCTTAATACTTATAAGAAGTTTGCGGCACCGGCCTTTGCACCCGTGCTATTAAATGTTGTGCTCATTGGTTTTTCTGTCTATATCGCGCCATACAGCTCCAAGCCCGGCATGGTGTTGGCTGTTGGCGTGTTTATTGCCGGCCTGGTGCAATTGCTGTTTATGTTGCCGTTTCTTCGCGGGATTCAACTATTGGGTATGCCGCGCTGGGGCTGGCACGATCCGGGCGTGCGTCGAATCGCTAAGCTCATGGCACCGGCGTTGTTTGGCTCGTCGGTTGCGCAGATCAGTATTTTGTTTGACACGATGATTGCTACGTTTTTGATCACTGGCAGCGTTAGCTGGCTGTACTTTTCCGATCGTTTAATGGAGTTTCCGCTGGGCGTGTTTGGTATTGCTTTGGCCACTGTCGTATTGCCCAGCTTGTCGCGCCACTTTAGCGGCGATGCTATGGATGGGTTTTCGCGCACACTGGATTGGGCGCTGCGCCTGATTGCCGTGATATCGACACCGGCTGCGGTAGGGCTTTTCGTCTTGGCCGGCCCGGCAATAGCCACCCTATTTTACGGTCGCTTATTCGACACCGAAGCAGTCGAAATGGCTCGCATGAGCTTGATGGCGTATTCCTTTGGTTTGGTGGGCTTTACGCTGGTGAAAGTTCTGGTGCCTGGGTATTTTTCTCGTCAGGATGCGAAGACCCCGGTCAAAGTTGGCTTGGTGGCATTGGCGGC
>JABIQA010000095.1 GCA_018699155.1 Chromatiales bacterium | reverse complement strand
AATAATGCTGTAGCTGTCGGTGGAGCCCGACGAGCTCTCGCGCTGTGGCGACACACTTGACGGTTCGCAGCCTGCAAGCAGTCCTAGCGTTACCAGCGATGCAATAATTAGCTGCGCAAGTTGCTGATAAGCGGATACCGAGCGTTGCAAAATCATAGACGAACCCTGCCGAAAAATACCTAAGAAGCGTGCGGGACAGCAATTTACTAATAAACTCTGCGCTTATGCTACCAGCAGAATACACCACCTTGCCTGGAAGGCGAATCTGGCCGGTCACTTATCTGCTCAGTCATCTGCTGGAGTACACCAACTATTCGTCGCCTGATTCAGCCCGCCGGAAACGATGAATTTGCCGGCGCTCCTTCTTATTGGGCGGATGGTCACTGGCGATATAGCCCGCCATTCCTGCTTTACGTTGGGCCGCCCGTTCGGCACGTTGCATTTGGCTGGCTTCGGTTTCTTGATAGAGCAGCCCCGCATTCATCGCCCCACGTCGTTGCTCAGACAAGGCCAACACCACCACCTGCTTTTCATCAAAGCCCTGACGAACTGAAAGCTGATCACCCACACTTACCGTCTTCGCCACCTTGACGCGCTGGCCATCGCAATGCACCTTGCCACCCTCTATAGCCTGCTTAGCCAGACGCCTTGTTTTAAAAAACCGGGCGGCCCAAAGCCACTTATCAAGTCGCACCCTTACAAATTCGTCAGCCTGTTTTAACGATTTTTTCACCGAATATGCCTGTTAGCTGATAGTAGGATCATAGGGATTGAGTTTAACGCACAGAAGCCACGGTTACGGTCGCTGAATGCGGCTGCGCTTTATATGCAATGACTTATCCCGCATCATAAGGTCAACCTATCGTCATGATCTGGAGATTATCTTGAACTTTCTGCCATCAATACGCCTTTCGGGGTTTGTCGCCATTGTTATTTTGGGGCTAAGTGCCTGTGCAAACACACCACATACCAGCGTCATTCAGCCGCTCGAAAAATCGGCAGTTGTGCCGTATGAAAAGCTATTGGTGCTTGGTTTGTTTAACAGATATGAAGTACGTGAACTCGGAGAACGAAAACTTGTTCAGGATATTAATAAAGGCGGTACCGTCGCTGTCGCAGCAACATCGTTGATGACCACTACGATGCCATTAAACGCTAAGACCATAAGCGCAGTAATCGCCGAATCGGGTGCCGACGCAGTATTGGTGATTCAATTGTTAAACGCAGATGATGAAAAAATCAAAGTTAAATCCAGAGACCCAAAAACCAGCTATAAAGTGAATCCGCTCGGCTACTACTCAAACTTTTACTACCCGGGCGGTTACTACAATGTTTGGGAGGTTAGCGTTCAGGAGTATATGGAACCCAAGTATCTGGAACGCAAAATGAAACTGACATTAATGACTGAGTTATTCATTCCAAAAACACGAGAAAGAGTCTGGGCTATAGAATCAAAAGCCAACGTTGTTCGGGATCTGAGTCGACCGAATTATCACCCGTTCATGAACGCAGAAGCTGCGCAGATTGTGAAATATCTGCGAGCCGACGATATTATTGAAAAAGTAGCCGCAACTCGGTAGGAGCTATTCATGCCGTCCGGCGACGTCTTGAACCCGATCAGCACCAACCACTACCGGCAACTGCCGGCAGCAATGTTTAGCATCGGCAATCCCGAACCGGTATCTGCACCCGCCTTGCAATTGCTCAACAACGCGTTGCTTGATGAGTACACGCAGGATCATAAATGGTTTAAAAGCGATACCGGGCTTGCGGTGCTTTCCGGCAACTCAGTGAATGCGGCAAACCCACCCATCGCCATGGCCTATGCCGGCCATCAGTTTGGTCATCGGGTACCGCTGCTTGGCGATGGTCGGGCGCACATGCTCGGGCAGCTGCAAACCAATGCAGGAACCGTTGATGTTCAACTAAAAGGCTCCGGCCGCACGCTTTACTCCCGCGGTGGCGACGGCCGCGCCACACTGTCTTCGGTATTACGTGAGCACATCATTAGTGAGGCTATGGCAGGGCTTAATATTCCAACCACGAGGTCGCTCGGGGTAATTACTACGGGCGATACTGTCTACCGGGAAACTCCGGAGCCAGGAGCCATTTTGGTCCGCACCGCACGCAGTCATATCAGAGTGGGCAGTTTTCAACACGCCGCCAACTTGGGTACCGATGCAGTGAAAGCGCTTGCCGATCATCTGCTGGAATATAACTACCCAGAAGTCATTGACAGCGTTTCGCCCTACGCTGATTTGCTGCTGAACGTGGGCAATCGTCAAGCCAGCCTTATTTCGCAATGGATGCTCTGCGGCTTTATTCACGGGGTGATGAATACCGATAACATGTCACTTGTTGGCGAGACCATCGATTTCGGGCCCTGCGCTTTCATGGATCAATTCAATGCTGACAAAGTCTTCAGCTCAATTGATCGTAAGGGTCGCTATGCCTGGGCAAGACAGCCCGGCATCGCTTTGTGGAACCTCAGCCGCTTTGCCGAAACACTGCTGCCGCTGTTTGACGACGACAACGATACCGCCATTGGCATCGCCGAACAGCAGCTCGGGAACTTTATGCCGGCGTTTCAAACCGCATTTTACTCAGGGTTGGGCCAAAAACTCGGCCTGGTTAACAAGCCAGATGCTGCAAACCTATTTGCCGACAGAACACTCAACGTTCTGGGCCAACATAATGTTGATATGACTGTGTTTTTCGACACCCTCACACAGTATGTGGGTGGCGAGTCAGAAAAGCCTCTGCTGGATCTTTTCAACAACAAAGCCGATGCCGCACAATGGCTGAGCGATTGGCGTGCGCTGCATAATAATAACCCAGTCACAGCGGACACTATGCGGGAGGTAAATCCGGCACTTATCGCTCGCAATCACCGCGTGGAAGCAGCGCTGTTGGCAGCAACAAACAAGAATGACCTGAAGCCGCTGCTGCGTTTAGGGGAAGCACTCAGAAACCCTTATCAATGCAGCCCGGAAAACAGCGACCTACAACAACCGCCATTACCCGAAGAAGTGGTAAGTGCAACCTTTTGCGGCACCTGATAGGGCAACCCTCCATTACCGATGGCGACATCAGCTCTTGCTGCAATACCGAAGATACCCATCATTGGTTTCTGGCTACTTGTACACTCATCGGATTCCACTTATAGCCTATTGGCTTTTTTTTCCTTTTTCTCAAGGCGCTTTTCTTTCAAGGTTTTTTCAGGCTTCTTTTTATCTGCCTTTTTTGCATCTTT
>JABIQA010000213.1 GCA_018699155.1 Chromatiales bacterium | reverse complement strand
TGCATTTGAATCGGTCAGGGATTTTATGACTATGGGCGGTGACGTCCTCACCTACATTGCTATTGTCATTTTTGCCATGTGGGCCCTGATTTTTGAACGGCTGATTTACTATCGAACTGGCCTGAAAAAGCTTGGTGATGAGACGCTGTCTGCCTGGGAAGGTCGTGAGGAACGCCGTTCTTGGAACGCGCATGCCATACGCGATTCTCTGTTGTCCAAGTATTCAATTGCCGCAAATCAATCGGTACCTATTATTCAGACGCTGGTTGGGCTTTGTCCTCTATTGGGACTTATGGGCACCGTTACTGGAATGATTGAGGTTTTCGATGTGATGGCAATTTCGGGCACTGGTAATGCTCGGTCGATGGCTGCAGGTGTTTCGAAAGCCACTATCCCGACTATGGCTGGCATGGTGGGTGCCCTATCAGGCGTGTTTTTGGTGACGATGATCACCCGCACCGTTCAGCGCAAAGTAGAATACATCGAAGAACATTTGACGATGGACCATTAAGGCTAAGTGCCCTGTTTTCATCGTTTAAAACGTATACAGATACAGAGGATAGAACATGCGTAGAAGTGTGACTCAAGCTCAAGACGAAGAAGATACTTCAATCGACCTGACGCCGATGTTGGACGTCGTGTTCATTATGCTTATCTTTTTCATCGTTACCGCTTCATTTATTAAAGAATCCGGCATTGATGTAAATCGACCCGATGCACCTACAGCAACGGTTGCCGAGAATGCTAATATTCTGATAGCGATTAATGAGAAGAACGAAATCTGGATTGATCGGCGTAAGGTTGATCCACGTGCAGTCCGGGCCGTAATAGAGCGCATGCATGCCGAAAACCCTGAGGGGTCGGTGGTAATTCAGGCCGATAAAAAGGCGTATACCGAAACCGTGGTCGGGGTAATGGATGCATCGCGACAGGCTAAGGTATTTAACGTTTCGATTGCGGCGCTGACCGATTAATCTAAGTGCTAAGCAAATGGCTCGCTGCAACGCGTATTGTGCAGCTTTAAAGCAAGCCGGGTTTAGAGATAGGATGACTAGTATATGAATGTTGCGGCACTAACTCGCTACGCAATTGCTTTTGTCGCCGCTACTGTGGTGACCTTTGGACTGATATGGACCATGCAGGTTCTTATCGCCACGGGTAAACAGGCGCTAACGAAGAATCAGGAATTTAAGTTTGTCGACTTCGTTCGAGTCAAACGAGACGAAACGGTTAATCAGGAAGAAGATAAGCCTGAGAAGCCACCTGAGCCTGATACCCCGCCACCTGATGCTCCGCCGCCGCAGATGGACAATGTGGATACCAGTCAGGCTGTAACGATGACCCCTCTATCGGGCTCAATTTCTGTCCAAAATCAACTGGGCGGTTTTCAGATTGTTGATGGTGATTACCTGCCTATCGTTAAAGTAGCACCCATCTATCCTCGTCGTGCTATGACCCGTGGTGTCGAAGGCGACTGTCTCATTGAGTATACGGTGACCACTTCCGGTGCAGTTCGTGATCCGACAGTTGTCGAATGCTCAAGCAGTCTGTTTGCCAGGGCATCATTAAATGCGGTATTGAGGTTTAAGTACAAGCCTCGTGTCGTTGATGGCAATCCGATTGAAGTGCCCGGTGTGCGTCACGTCATTACCTATAAGCTGGAGGACTAAAGGATGAACTCAGTAGCGTATTCACCAAAGTCGGCTGGTTTATCAGTTGCAATGATTAGGGCTCTTATTTTTACCGGCCTGTGCGCATTGATGTTCGCGCTCATGACACTCTCCGTATCAGCGCAGGAAGGTGGTGAGAAAGAAAAGCGTGAGACCACAAAAACAGGCTCAATGAGCGAGCGGGTTTACAAGCGCCTTGCAGAAGCTCAGGCACTTGCGGCCCCCGAAGATGAAGCTGCTGAGCCCGATTTTGCTGGCGCAGAAGCTCAGCTCAAGGAGATCGCTGCCTTGGACGGCCTCTCTGAATACGAAGAAGCTCAGCTGTATAACTTCTATGGCTTTATTTATTACAGTCAGGAGAAGTACCAGCAGAGTATTGATGCCTACGAAAAAGTTATTTCGCTGCAGGAGATCCCCCCCGGTTTGCGTAATCAGGTTATTTACACTCTGGCGCAGCTTAAGTTCACCACGGAGCAGTACCAGGAAGCCATTGACCTGCTCAATAATTGGTTGAAGACACAAGAGAACCCGGGTCCAGAACCCTACATTCTTATTGCCACCGGTTACTACCAATTAGAAGAGATTGACAAGATTATCCCTCCGGTAGAGAAGGCCATGGCTATCGCGCAAGAGCGCGGCACCCAGACTAAAGAGCAGTGGTGGCTGCTGCTGCGCGTGGCTTACTGGGAGAAAGGCGACAACAAGAAGGTCCGTGACATCCTTGAGGTGTTGGTGACCAACTGGCCCAAGAAAGAATACTGGGCACAGTTGTCTGCTGTTTATGGTGAGCTAGAGGATGAACCTAAGCAGTTATCTGCATTTGCATCCGCCTATGACCAAAACCTGTTAACGACTAATTCTGAACTGCTGCAAATTGCCCAGCTTTATCTGGCTAATGATGTGCCTTATAAGGCTGCAAAAATACTTGAGAAGGGTTTTGCTGATGGTGATGTCGAACGCAATGCGAAGAATCTGAGATTGTATTCTCAGTCATGGGCACTGGCGCGTGAAGACCGGCGTGCAATTGCCCCATTGAAAGAAGCTGCAAAGCTATCATCTGATGGCGAGCTTGATATTCGCCTAGCGCAGTCTTACCTGAATCTGGGCGAGTACAAAAGTTGTGTTAGCGCGGCACGCCAGGGTCTTAAGAAAGGTGATCTGAAGCGTGACGATATCAGCAATATGATTCTCGGCATGTGTCTGTTTGAAAGCGATGACCTTGTTGATGCGAAAGCAGCCTTTCGTAAAGCCAAGCAAGACGAGCGCAGCAGCAAAGGCGCTGAGCAATGGATTCTGTTCATTACGAGCGAAGAAGAGCGTATTGAACGACTTGAGCGCTCAATGCGTGAATTGCAGATAGAGATAGTAAGTTAGCTCGTATGCCAAAAATCATCTATGTTCAGCATTCTGGCGAACGGCAGGCAGTTGATGTTCCTGTCGGTCATTCCCTTATGGAAGGCGCTATCGACAACAATGTTTCAGGCATTGTCGCCGAATGCGGCGGCGCCTGCGCCTGCGCTACCTGTCACGCATACATTGGCTCTGAGTGGTTAGGCAAGTTGCCACCACTCGATGACATGGAAGACGCCATGTTGGACGCAGCAGCAGAGCGCCGGGAAAATAGCCGCCTGACCTGTCAGATTCAGGTCACTGAAGAACTTGATGGTCTGTCGCTTGAAGTGGCCGATAACCACCTGTGATTTATTTTAGCTGCTCTGGTCTGAGCAGCTATCCCCGATAAAGCCAGCCGTTAACCTATTGGATAAAGGTTTTAGACTCCGAGTGAGTTGGCCAGCATTTTGACCGACGTTAAACCCAGAAATATTGCGAAGGCATTGCGCAGAGCTTTCTGGCTCAATGCGTGGGCAAGCTTTGCACCCCAGGGGACTGCCAGCGTAGTGAGTGGAACAATCAAAGCGAACCCAATCAGGCTCACATAACCAGCGCTGTAAGGGGGTAGGTTTGGAGCATTCCAGCCGGCGATAATAAAGCCGATAAAACCAGGTACCGCAATAACCACTCCGAAGCCCGCGGAAGTCCCGACTGCACGGTGTATCGGCGTGCCAAACAAGGTTAGCGCCGGCACGCTGATAGTGCCGCCACCGATGCCCATCATCGAAGAGATTGTGCCGATAAATGCTGGCAGGGGTATTGACGCTAAGCCCCGAGGCAGGTGCCGTGCCAATCGCCACTCGGGATTGCCGAAAGCCATATAGAGCGAAGCGCTTAGACCAACCGTGCCGAAAATAGCGGTCAGTTCTCCTACGTCAGCTTTGGACGCCAGCCAAGTACCAAGAATAACGCCGACAATAATTGCCGGAGCCCATGCTTTGAAAAGTTCCAGGTCAAAGCCGCCGCGTTCCTGATGGGCACGGACCGAGCGAATGCTGGTAGGCACAATTGTGGCAAGCGAGGTACCGACAGCAAGATGCATCTTTACATCCGGGTCGATACCAATGTAGCTAAAGATGTAATACAGAGCCGGAACGATAACTATGCCGCCGCCAATGCCAAGCAACCCGGCGAGAATGCCGGCAGCAATGCCGGTTGCGGCGAGCAGAGGAATCATCCAGAGAAGAATGTCGGTTTCATTGCCGAGCATATTTGCGCCTCGATAAGGTTGTTGTGAAAACTAAATGTGAATCAATTCGATGAGTTCGCCGGCGGCACCACTGGTGCAAGTTGCGGCATGGCCACCATAAGGCATGCCCTCACAAGTTATCGCCTGCGGACCTGCCGCCGCACTGCTCCGAAAGCTGACCATAGCGATACCGGGCGGCAGTAGATCTGGATCTGATTTTCTTGGGCCAGCTTGTGCCGGCAGTTCATCAACCTCAATCATGCACTGATCGTTAATGCTCAGTGCCGAAATTGGATAACGATGTTCGATCGATAGACCAAAGGCTTTTGATGCGACGGTGATACGTGATTCCATTATAGGCGCCGGCATAATATCAAACTGCTGCGCGTAGCTTTCAATCATGGCGTTAATATCACAGCCGCCGAGAATCACAATAAAGGTGTTGTCGACAAAACATGTCGATGTCGGCAGGTCCATGCCGGGAATTGGCGCCTTCAATTCTGTCATGTAAAGGATTTCATTGGCAGGACCGCGCAGCTGCATTGCACGGATATCATCGGTAAATGACAGGTTCTTCGGTTCGCCCAGTATTTCAAAATCGCCATCAACCAGTTGCTCGGCCAGTGCGTCAACATTTTCAACCAGAACTTCTGAAGCATTCCAGCCCCAGGTGGTCAAGGGAGCGTAGCTCGGGTCAGAAGGGCGTTCGATAAAACGGAATACAAAATCAGATCCGGATGCGGGCTCCATGACCCGGGTTTGCGCACCTGCCATACCCCTGGTACCCCAAAGCGCAGCTTGCGCTTCGCTGACGGTACCGTTTTCAAGCACCTGATAATTGAAGTTTCGGCTGTAGGCCAGCTCGATAGCATCGAGATCAGGCGCCGATACGGTGACGCAGGCAATTTTGCCAAGCTGTGATGTGCTCATGTGTCTCGCTCAGTGGAGTAGTGCAAGGGCAATAACTGACTTGGGTAATTCAGTATCGCCGACAAAAAAGCCCCCGCCTTTAAGACAGGGGCTTTCCCGGTTCGGACTTTAGATGATATCGCGTTCTTTCAAACCAGCCAGTTCGGCATCCGTTTTCTTCAGCACGTTTTTATACACTTGTTCGTTGTGTTCGCCCAGTTCCGGTGCGGGGGTTCTGATTCCGCCTGGAGTTGCTGAAAGCTTTGGAGCAACATTCTGCATTTTGAGTTCACCAAACACAGGGTGCTGAGTCGTAACAATAGCTTCGCGAGCCCTGAAATGCGCGTCCTCAAGCATGTCAGGTGTGCGGTAGATTTTGCCGGAAGGAATTCCGAATTCCTCCATTAGTGCCTCCAGCTTTGGGGCTGTGAGCGTTTTCGTCCATTCAGCAATAATGTCATCCAGTTCCTTCTGAGTGTCACCGCGGGCAATATGCGTGGCATAACGCGGGTCCTCAGCGAGCTCTGGGCGGCCCATAGCTTCTGCAAGACGTTTGAACACTGTGTCCTGATTAGCGGCAATAAGAATAAAGGTGCCATCGCTAGTGGGGTATACATTAGAAGGGGCAACGTTCGGCAAAATTGCGCCGGTGCGTTCGCGGATGTAACCAGCCTGGTCGTATTCGGTAACCAATGACTCCATCATGTTCAGCACAGCTTCATAAATGGCTGAGTCAACAACCTGACCTTCGCCGGTCGTGTTGCGATGGTGTAGAGCAGAAAGCGCGCCAATGCATGCAAAGGTTGCCGCAAGTGTGTCGCCAATACTAATTCCCATGCGACTAGGGGGCGTGGATGGATCGCCGCAGACATAGCGCAGACCACCCATAGCTTCGCCGACAGCACCGAAGCCGGCACGTTTTGAGTAAGGACCGGTCTGACCGTAACCTGATACCCGAATCATGATTAGCCTGGGATTAATCTTTTTGAGTTCTTCATACGAGAGGCCCCATCGCTCCAAAGTACCCGGACGAAAGTTCTCAAGTAGAAAGTCAGCTTGCTCAATCAGTTCGCGTGCCAGAGCCTGACCTTCTTGTTCACGCAGATTAATAGTTACAGATTTTTTATTGCGCGCAATGGTTGGCCACCACAATGATTTTCCATGCGCCTTCTCACGCCCCCAGCCGCGCATTGGGTCCCCCTGATTGGGGGGCTCAACCTTAATCACTTCTGCGCCAAAGTCGCCCAATAGTTGTCCACAGAACGGTCCGGCGAGCAGGGTGCCCATTTCGATGACCCTAAGTCCAGCCAAAGGGCCGCGATTCGGTATTTCTTCCGTTGTCATTGTTGTTCCTTAAAGAAAGCTAATTACCCGCGAATTAACGCGATGCGCCATAATACAGTTTCAAATCCAGTATGCGCCATCCGCAATCCTGTCTTCTGGGCATTATGAGTCGGCCGAAAATGGCTTAAAGCCAGTGTTGCGGTTGTATCGGCTTGGGCATTATATACAATATCTCGATTGAACTAACCGTTAGGCGAAAATGCGTGGCTAGCCAGAAAATATCTATTATTGAAGTAGGGCCCAGAGACGGACTCCAAAGTGAGCCGACACTGCTCTCCACGGAAACCAAGCTCGAGTTTATTAACCGGGCTATCGATGCGGGCATCCGCCGCATGGAAGTTACCAGTTTCGTGCATCCCAAGCGGGTTCCGCAAATGGCAGATGCCGAAGCAGTCGTTAAAGGTTTGGGTAAACGCGATGATTTTATCGCGATCGGTCTGGTGCTCAACAAGCGCGGCTTCGATCGTGCCCGAGATTGCGGTATCGACGAGATTGGCATGGCAGTTATAGCGACTGAAACCTACAACCAGCGGAACAATGGCGCGCCTATCCAGGGCTCTATTGATGCTTGGAACGAAATGGCTGCTGAAGCTCATAAAGAGGGCATTCGCGCAAATGTTATGATTTCCTCCGCCTTCGGTTGCCCATTTGAGGGTGAGGTGCCATTGCAGCGGATTCTCGATATTGCTGAGCAAATTGTTGGTGCCGGTCCCGTTGAGTTGGGCATCGCTGATAGCATTGGCGTTGGGGCACCGAATCAGGTCACTGAAATGGTTGCCGCATTGAAAGATGCTTACCCGGAATTGCCGCTGCGATTTCATTTTCACAACACCCGTAATACCGGTGTTGCGAACGCCATGGCAGCTGTAAATGCCGGTGTCGACTCTTTAGATGCTAGTATTGGCGGCATTGGTGGATGTCCGTTTGCTCCGGCTGCCACGGGTAATATTCCTACCGACGATTTGCTCTATATGCTAGATCGGTGTGGTGTCCAAACAGGTGTCTCTTTGGATAAAATTATTGAGACTAGTGTCTGGCTGGAAACTCAGTTGGGCAATGATGTACCTGCAATGTTGCCGAAAGCTGGCATCTTTCCGCAGAATGTAGAAAATTATAAAGCGGCAGGTTAAGAGAGAGCGACTTGCGGCATAATCGGCCTGAAAAGCTATAAAAAAAATGCTTTAAGATCGATAAACAATGAATTCGCAGAGACAGGCCAGCCTGGCTGACTTGTTGTCTGTTTTGTGTATTTAAAACTGGAAAAATTGAGAGGAAAGCATGAGCTACCGTCTTGGTGTAGACGTCGGGGGTACATTTACCGACCTGCTCTTAATCAGCGAAGAAACCGGTAAAACTTTTACCGCTAAGGTTCCTTCAACTCCCGAAGATTCATCGATAGGCGTGCTTAACGGCGTTGCCCGAATTTGCGATGAGTCCGGCATTGACCCCACTCAAATCAAGCGCGTGATGCACGGTACCACCGTAGCAACTAACGCAGTGCTTCAGAAGAAGGGTTCTAAAGTAGGTTTGGTAACGACCTCAGGCTATGAGCACACTTTGCAGGTGGCTCGTTCATTCTGCCCGGGTGGTCTTGGTGGCTGGGTCACCTTCAATAAGAGCGAGTTGCTGGCTCCCTTGGAATTGACCATCGGTGCAGACGAGCGGATGGATGCCCGAGGCGGCATCGTGCGCGAGCTTGATGAGGCTAAGCTTCGCAAGGATCTTAAAACTCTGCATGCTACCGGTGAGGTTGAAGCCTTAACTATCTGCTTCGTTAATGCCTATATCAATGGTGAAAATGAGTTGAAAGCTCAGGCAATTGCAAAAGAGATTTTTGGTGATACACCCATCTCCGTGTCGAGCGAAGTTGTTCCTGAAATGCAGGAATACGAGCGGACTGAAACCACGGTGGTTAACTCCTATGTTCGTCCTGAGGTTGCTAAGTATGTGAATAACCTCCAGGCGGCTCTTAAAGAGCGCATGGGTGACGATGTGCTGCTGTCTATTTTACGCAGTGATGGCGGTCTGGCTTCCGGTCGGGCTTCGGCTGAATCTCCGGTTAATCTGCTGATGTCAGGACCTGCCGGAGGTGTAGCGGGCGCCGTTTACTTCTGCAGTCGCGCAGGCTTTGACAATATTCTGACGTTCGATATGGGCGGCACATCGACCGACGTTGCCCTTATCCAGAACTCAAAAGCCCGAGTGCGTCGCGAGACTTTCGTTGGTGACGTAAGAGTACGGGCACCTTCAGTAGATGTCCGCACAGTTGGTGCGGGCGGTGGTTCTATCAGCTTTGTGCCTGAACTGACTGGCGCACTGCGTGTTGGCCCTGAGTCAGCCGGCGCGGTTCCCGGACCTGCCGCTTATATGAAAGGTGGTACAGAACCTACCGTTTGTGACGCTAATGTTGTGCTGGGCTACTTGCCCTCTGACGTGCAGCTTGGTGGTGCCATGAAGATTTCCAAAGAAGCTGCCGAAACGGCTGTGCAGAAGGTTGCGGATGCTCTTGGTATCGGCCTCATGGAAGCCGCTGAAGGCATCATTCGCGTGGTTAACGAATCCATGTTCGGTGCCTTGCGTCTGGTATCGGTGGAGCAGGGTTACGACCCTCGAGATTTTGCACTCGTGTGTTTCGGTGGCGCAGGTCCTTTGCATGCCAATGCCATGGGTATTTTGACAGCAGCATGGCCGGTCATCATTCCACCGGGCCCCGGCGTGTTGTGCGCTTATGGCGATGCAACCACTAAGGTGCAGGATGAAGCGACCCGCACTTACATCAAGATGGCGGGCGAAACCGCTACAGAAGAACTGCTTGGTGACCTGGACGCGCTGCGTATTCGTGCGGGCGAGTCACTGGTGGCCGATGGCATTCCAGAAGCCGAGCACGAAGTACTCTATCAGGCAGATCTTCGTTATGCCGGTCAGGCCTTTAGCCTGACGCTTGAGTTCACAGCCGATGAACTGAAAGCGCAGGGCATTAAGGTTATTACTGACCAGTTCGATGATGAGCATCAACAGTTGTTTACCTTCAAGCTTAACGACGGTCATGAGATTCTTATGATTCGTGCTGTTGTTAAAGCTCGCGGTGCTGAATTGGCAGCGGGTGAGGTTGGTACTGCAGGCGCAAGCCTTGCAGACTGTTTAATCCATGAGTCTAAGATCTACTATGCGGGTGCATATCATGAAGCACCAATTTACGCTCGCGGTAAATTGAGTGAAGGTATTGTCATTCCCGGCCCGTGCATCGTAAGTGAAATGGATTCGACGACTGTAATCCTACCTGGCTATGCGGCCACGGTAGATAAAGTTGGCAACCTGCTCATTAACCCTATCAAGTAAGAGGAGACTGAAAAATGCCTGCAAAAATAATTCAAACCAATAACACTCCTCTTGAGATACTTGAGGTTGAAGGTGTAACCGTTGACATCATCGAGAACTCGCTGAAAAATGCGCGTGTTGAGATGGATGCTGTTGTATTCCGTACTGCTATGTCACCGGGTATTCGTGAGCAGGGTGACTGCTTCCCGATGATTGCTAACAAAGAAGGCAAGATGGTCGTGGGCCAGTTCGGCTCATTCATCGGCCCTTTCATGGAAGCGTATAACGATGATGTTGAAGAAGGTGACATCATCATGACCAACGACCCGTACATGTGTAATGCGGCGGTTTCCCATCTGCCTGACTGGTTGTTTTTGGTGCCAGTATTTAAAGAGGGTCGTCATATTGCCTGGACAGCGATGTTTGGTCATATGTCTGATAACGGCGGTATGGTGCCGGGATCAATTCCAATTCAGGCCACTAGCATCTATCAGGAAGGCATCCGAATTCCTCCGTTGAAGCTTTATAAGAAGGGTGTGCTGCAGTCCGATATTCTTGAGTTGATTCTGCACAATGTGCGTACACCTCAGTGGAACCGCTTTGACCTTAATGCCCTGGTCGCCGCCTGTAACACAGCGGCCAGACGCTGTGTCGAAATGGCTGAGCGTTTCGGCGACGATGTGTTTCATAGCACTATGGATATCATGCTTGAGCGTAACTACAATGCAATGAAGTTCATTATTCAGAACTTCATTCCCGAAGAGCCTCGCGTTTTTGAAGATTACCTTTGTGACGATGGTATGGGCATGGGCCCTTACAAAATCAAATGTACGATGTGGCGTGAAGGCGATATTGCTCATTTTGATTTTGACGGCACCGATCCGCAGGCGCAGAGCTCTGTTAACTTCTATCTGAACGAAGACATGTTCAAGATGTTCTTCGGCTCATTTACAATTAACGTTGTTGACCCGCATATCGTGTTTAACGATGGCTTCTATGATCTCGTTGAAGTGAATATTCCTGAAGGTACGCTGCTTAAGCCTAAGTTCCCTGCTGCTATCTCAGGGCGCACTCATGCTTTGGGTCGTATCTTCGATATCCTTGGCGCGCTGCTTGGCCAGGGTGCTCCTGAACAGATGCTGAATGCTGCGGGCTTCTCTGATTCTCCTCACTTGTTCTACGCCGGTTACGATACCCGCGAAGGTAAGAACAACGAGTGGTTCCAGTTGTTCCAGATCGGCTTCGGTGGTGTTCCCGGCCGTCCTGCGGGTGATGGCCCTGATGGTCACTCATTGTGGCCGGGCTTCACTAACGTACCTAACGAGTTCATTGAATCGTACTTCCCGCTGCGCATTGAACAGTATCAGACTATTCCTGATTCAGGTGGTGCAGGCTTGCATCGCGGTGGTAACGGTCTGAGTGTTGCGTATCGCTTCTTGGTCGACGGTCATATTGGTATCCATGATGAGCGTTGGCTCATTTATCCATGGGGTGTTCTTGGTGGTCAGGTAGGGCTTCGTTCTACGAAGCGTCTCGTTCGTGCTGATGGTACTGAAGAGATCCTGCCGTCGAAGTGTGACGACATTAAAGTTAAAGAAGGCGATGTGCTGTACTTCGATACTTGGGGTGGTGGAGGCTGGGGTGATCCGCTCAAGCGTGATCCGGCTCTGGTTCTTGCCGATGTTAAAAGCAGCCTAGCTACAGTTGAAGGTGCTAAAGACTACGGTGTTGTCATTGCTAAGGGTGCTGTTGATGAGGCCGCAACCAAAGCATTGCGAGAGGAAATAGCAGCATCACGTCCTGCAGAGTTGCCGTTGTTTAACAACGGCCCTCCTATGGAAGAGATCCTTGCAAACTGCAAAGCAGAAACCGGTCTCGATGCTCCTGAGAAGCCAGTTTTCCGTTAAGTAGTTGGTCGCTTTATCTGTCAATAAAAAACCCGGGTTTACCCGGGTTTTTTATTGACAGATGTTAGTCAAAATCAGTGCTATTTTGTTGTGTCGGAGAGCGTATGTCCCAGCGGTTCGTCATCTTGCTGGCGTGCAAAATCACTGGCGATGCTTTGCGATACGGTGCGCAGATGGGGCACGAACTTCTCTATGGCCTCCGCCTCACTAATCGCGGTGCTGGCAAAGCGCAGTGTTAACACAGCAAGCAATCGCTCTCCAGCCATCACCGGTACAGAGAAGCTCGTTTCATCGGCAACGCGTCGTGAGCGTTTCCAAACAGAGAAGCCTTTCTTTCGTGTTTCAACCAGGCTTTCATACACCTTGTTGCGATTCTTCGCAGGCTGATCTTCAGATTTTTTCGATTGCGCCAGCACATCGAGCAGGTTGTCACGTTGTTGTTTCGGGCAGAAAGCCAGATACGCGATTCCGGATGCCGAATTCATTATCGATACACGAAAACCAGGGCCGCGCTTTTCAACTGCCAGCGGGCTTTTGTGGTCGGTAGTTTGGCGCACTAGCATGCTGCTGCCGGATAAGGTGGAAATGGCAACCGGCCATACCAGTTCGCGGCACAGTTCATAAAGATAGGGGCGGGCAATTTGCGTAACCCAGGCTTCATCATCGAAACCATCACTGAGTCCGCGGACAAGAATGGTGAGGCGATATCGGTCATCGCTCGAGGCCCGATAGGCATAACCTGCGGTACAAAGCGTCTCAAGTATCCGGTAGGTTGTGGTTCGCGGTAAATCAATCGCGC
>JABIQA010000212.1 GCA_018699155.1 Chromatiales bacterium | reverse complement strand
CCGACTGCTTTACCTCTCTTGGTGGCAATCAATACATCAATTCCAGCGCTATCGGAAACTATGCTGATTACCTAACCAGTGAACTCATCCCGTTCATTGATGATGAGTTCCGCACTCTCGCGGATCGAGATCATCGTGCTTGTTTCGGTAAGTCATCGGGTGGCTACGGCGCTCTCATTCATGGCATGAAGTACGCAAAGCACTGGGGTGCCATTGCGGCGCATTCAGGTGATGCTCATTTCGATTTTATCTACCGAAGCGATTGGCCCAACACCCTCACCCAACTGGCACGGTTTGCGCCCAAAGAGCTGACCGCTGAACTTGTCAATTTGAGCGCGACCGGTCTCGACGATGGCAGAGTGAAGAGCTTTCTTGACTATATCTGGAATCGTTCACGACCCAACGGTGCAGAAATACATTGCCTTATGAACTTGTGCATGGCCGCGAGCTATGATCCGGACCCTACTGCAACTAACGGCTTCCGCATTCCATTTGTCCCACACACGGGTGAAATTATTCCTGCACGCTGGAATCAATGGCTCGCTCACGACCCTGTTCACCTTGTGACCAAATACCAGGGTGGACTCGCTTCACTAAGGGGCATTTTTATCGACTGCGGGTGGCGGGATCAGTACCACATACACTACGGCTCACGAATGCTTCATCAGCAACTCGAGGAATTGGGCATTGATCACGTCTATGAAGAATTCGACGGCACCCATTCAGGAATCGACTCGCGTATGGATATCAGTCTTCCCTGGCTCTACAGCCGTATCAGCGAGTAAGGAGAAGAGCCAATAACCGCTTAATTCTGAAAACCCCTTGTCAGGCGGACATCTGCTCGGTAGCCTGTGCGCCTGCATATCCGCAAGTTACAGGCATTCATATGAATTGGCGCGACAAAGCTCTTAGCTACGGGCTTGACCCTGAAGAAGTTCCTAGGGTCTATGACCGTTATACAATGCACAGGTCCTATAATGAGAAAATGGACGCAGCGGTGTTGCCTATAGCTAATTGGTACAAATGGTACCGGATTGAGAAGCTATCGGAAGGCCATGCAATGACTCAGGCTCCTGCCGAAGGTTGTTCGGTGACAGAGGCTTCACCCGGGCAAATCCCCACGGGCCCGCTCGCCACTGAAGCCCAGTTCCTGGAACTGCTCGAACTCTACGGTCAACGCTAAGAATCTGCTGTCCATCTGCGGTTGACTATGGGCCACAGACTGGTCGCGCAATGCCTGTTGGCACACTATACGGCGCATCGGGCAGGTAAAATCACAGCTGTCTATATCTTGACGGTATTTTAACCGTCGTTTTGGCCCTGCAGCCGGAGCTCTTACATGCATTCTTTTCGTTCTTTCCTTGATCACCTGGAGCAAACCGGCGACCTGGTTCGCATTTCACGTGAGGTTGATCCGCGGTTTGAACTGCCAGCACTGGTTTCACAGTTGGAGAAGCAGCGACAAAAAGCCTATATCTTTGACAATGTAAAGGGTGCGGAATTTCCGTATGTCGGCGGTTTGTACGCAAGTGCTCTCCGTATAGCCGATGCTCTGGATATACCCGATACGGTGGGGATGCGCCATCGGGACCTGCAGCCGGTATTTACCAAGGCCATGATGAACCCTCTGGCCCATACAACCCAATCCAGTGGCACCTGCAAAGATGTCATTAAGATTGGAGCGGATGCCTCGCTCTCGAGCCTCCCTGTGCCCACCTTCTTTGAGCTGGACAGCGGGCCATTTATTACTGGTGCTGTCGGCGTGAGTCGTCATCCCGATACCGGGCAGCTGAACGTCGGTTTCTATCGCACGCTTATTCTTGATGACAACACCATGATCATTAACGCAAGCTCAATGAGTGACCTGCGTAAGATCTACGCTGCTTACGAGGCCCGCGGTGAAGAGATGTCAATTGCCATGTGTATTGGCGTACCACCTGCCCTCACCTTCTCCGCTTCTGGCAAGCACCCTCCGGGCGTATCCGAGCTCGATGTGGCCGGCGCACTCCAGGGTTCTCCGATTGAAATGGTGCAGGCTGAAACCAGTGATCTATTGGTGCCGGCAGATGCCGAAATAGTCATTGAAGCGAAAGTCGATTTCTCGCGCAAGCAGGAAAATGTGCTTGGTGAATTTGCCGATCAGTACGGACCTGAAACCGCACCAGTAGCTAAGCTTGTAGCCATCACTCATCGCAAAGACGCAATGTACTATTCGATCATGGCCGGCCGTCACCCGGAGCACAACACCATCGGTAACATCTCTGTGTACGGTATTCTGGCTGTGCTCGAAAAAAACCTGCGTGAGCAGTTCGACAACATTAAAGAAATCAACGTTGCCTGTGAGCCGAAGCTCGGCACCATGCTGCATATTTTTATTTCTATCAATAAGAAGTCAGATGATGAACCCGAGAAGTTAATTCGAGCAGCATTTGCTGCCGATGGCGGACTCTTTCCGGTAAGCACTATTACCAAACGCATTGTGGTTGTTGACGAAGACATTGACCCCTTTAATCTTGAAGATGTTGAATGGGCAATCTGGAGCCGTTTGGGCGATGCCCGGAAGATCATCATGCTGCCAAATGTGTTCAGCTGGGAGCTTGAGCGTTGCACCAAAGAAGGCCAGGTATCTGCCAGGGTAGGTATTGATGCGACTAAAGACCTGGCCGAAATCGAAGAACTGGTGCGCCCGATTATTCCGGGTGCAGAAAACTATAAGCTGGATGACTACCTCTAAGTGCCGGTTGATTTTCTAACAACCGCCGCAGACTTACAGAAGGATTCAAACATGATTAAGCCTTATCAGGCCGTAGCACTGCAGACTAATGTGCTGAATGTGCCGAACCGTAAAGAAGTGCAAAAGAATCTCGACCACATCGGCAATATGATCGATCTGGTGCATCACATGTGCGGCCTCGAGCTACCCGTAAAACTGATTGCCCTTGGTGAAGGTGCCATTCAGGGGTTTATCGATGAAATAGTTAATATGGATTCGGCAACCTACATCGAGACGATGGCAGCCGATATCCCAGGGCCGGAAACAGAGTTTCTTGGTGAAAAAGCCAAAGAAAAAGACTGCTACATTATTGCTCAGCTGAAAACGCGCAATCCAAATTTTCCGGATCGATTTTTCAATACTGTTTTTATCGTTGGCCCGACTGGCGAAGTTATCTATCAATACCAAAAAAACGTTGTGTTGATTGTGGAGCACTCAAGTACGCCACATGATGTGTATGACGAATGGATCAAACTTCATGGCGATAGTATTGATGCGTTCTTCCCAGTGGCGCGTACCGCTATTGGCAATATCGGTGGCAGCGTTGGCGTAGAAGGCAATATACCTGAGTCTTATCGTGGGCTGGCTATGAATGGCGCAGAGATTTTTTATCACGGTTCGTTGCCCGAACCTTGGGTCTCCCGCGGTATCTGGGAGGTGCAAAACCGTTCCCGCGCCATTGAGAACACGGCCTACATGATCGCTACCAACACCGGCGCACTCGAAGTGGCGGG
>JABIQA010000198.1 GCA_018699155.1 Chromatiales bacterium | reverse complement strand
TCAAAATCGGTGCTGTTCCACTCGATCAGCAGTTGATGCCTTTCAGCCTCGCTGAGCATGTCGTAGCTGCCAATAGACTGATCGGGGTTAGCTGCAATGCCTTCGAGTAAGCACTCAAAGTGATCCATCATGCGTTCGATGGTTGCGTGGTCAAAAATATCGCGGTTGTATTCAATTTCAGCCACGATACCAGTGGGTGTTTCGATGGTCGCGATAGTTAGGTCTAGTTTTGCCGTACCGTACTCAAAACCGATGGATTCTGTCTGCAGGTCTGCGAAACTGCCGCCTTCCATCGGCGCATTCTGCAGCATGAAAACGACCTGATAAATTGGGGTCTGACTCATGTTGCGTTCTGGTTGAATATCTTCAACCAGTTTGTCGAAAGGCAATGCCTGATGAGTATAGGCATCTAAGGCTGTGGTCTTTGTCCGTTGGACCAACTCACGGAAGTTGGGGTCTCCTGACAGATCTGTTCGCATGACAAGGTTGTTAATAAAGAACCCGATCAGTCCTTCCAGCTCGGTGCGATCGCGGCCTGCAATCGGAGTGCCAACGATGATGTCTTCTTGTCCTGTGTAGCGGGACAGCAACAGGTCGCAGGCAGCCAGTAGCACCATAAACAGGGTGCCGCCCTCGGCCTTTGCGAGTTCGTTCAGGCGGCTGCTTACAGCTTGCGAAAATTGACGTTGCACGCGTCCGCCACGGTTGCTTGCTATTGCAGGGCGGGTTTTGTCGGTGGGTAATTCGAGTACTTTTGGCGCACCCGCTAGATTGTTGCGCCAGAAATCGAGATGCCGTTCAAGCACATCGTCTTTGAGCCAGTTCTGCTCCCACCAGGCGTAGTCAGAAAACTGCAAAGGTAATTCTGGCAGATCAGCGACTTCATTGTTTTTGTGAGCACTATAAAAGGCAACCAATTCACGACCAATGACATCCAGCGACCAGCCATCAGAAATAATGTGGTGCATGAGTATAAACAGCACCTGATCAGTCGGGCTGATTTGCAACAGATGCAATCGAATGAGTGGCCCATGAACGAGGTTAAATCCATTCTGGTTGAGTTCTTCGAGTGTCGTACGGATAGCATCATCATCGGCACCGCTCATGTCGACGTGATCTATTGTTGCTTTGAGTTCATAGTCGATGATAAGGATCGGATCATCGTTTTCGTCGATAGCAAAGCGGGTGCGCAGAGCCTCGTGTCTAGCTATCAAATCGTTAAATGCTGCCCCGAGAGCTTGAATATTTAGTTCGCCACGCAAGCGCAATACAAAAGGAATGTTGTAGACGGTGTTGCCTGACTCTAATTGGTCTAGGAACCATAAACGCTGTTGAGCAAATGATGGCGTGAGCTTGGCGCCATCAGGAGCTTTGGTCAGCGCTGGTGTTGGCTGATGCTGTGCGCTACCTGCAGTGCTCAAAAACTCGATCAGCTTGGATTTGCTGGCCTTTAGTTCGAGCTGAAGTTCTTTATTAATAGCCCCTTTGGGTGCTTTTATCTTGAGGTCGCCATCGACAAGACGAATACGTACGCCCAGGTTATGGAGTTTTTTGATAAGAGCAGCAGTGCTCATATTTCAAACTCCTCAAGATCATCGTCATCATCAATGTCATCAGTATTAAGCTGATTAGCCATAAGTGCTAGTGCTGAAATCTGTTCGCTTAATCGCGCAACGGTTGGGTAGCGAAAGATGTATTTTAAAGGCATTTCAAGGTTGAATGTATCCCGTATTCTTGAAATTAACTGAGTTGCCAGAAGCGAATGTCCACCGAGTTCAAAAAAGTCGTCATGGATACCAATTTTCTCGACACTCAGGATATCTTCCCAGAGATCCGTGAGTGAGATTTCTAATTCGTTTCTCGGTTCTACATAGCTTTCAGCATCCCAACTGATATCGGGGACAGGCAACTCGAGGCGGCTGATTTTCCCGCTGGGGGTGGTCGGCATTGTGTCTAGAACCACAATGGATGATGGAATAATGTATTCAGGCAGTCTGGTTTGCAGATCTACTTTCAACTGCTGTATATCCAGCTCAGTTCCGGGTTCTTTAGTTACATAGCCAACCAGTCGTTTATCACCGGGATTGTCCTCACGCAGCACGACGGCAGCGAGATTAACTTTATTTGAGTTGGCCAGTGCAGCCTCAATTTCACCGGGTTCAATACGGAAGCCGCGGAACTTAAACTGCTCATCAACGCGCCCCATGTAGCTGATATTGCCATCCACTAGGAAGCGTGCAAGGTCGCCTGTTTTGTACATGCGGTTAGCATCGCTCGTAAAGGGGTCGTCAATAAATTGTTTAACAGTTTCTTCAGGCTGATTAAGATAGCTCAAGGCCAGCTGCTTGCCTGCAATATAGAGCTCACCTGGCAAGCCGATCGGGCAAGGTTGCATATTCATATCGAGAATATAAAGGCGCGTGTTAGGGACAGGCTTGCCGATAGGCGGCAATTCTGCCCAGCGTTCTGCACCCGGCGAAAAGTTGTAAATGCTAACAACGTGAGCCTCAGAAGGGCCATACTCATTGTGGAAACCCACCTTAGGGTACTTACTGAAGAACTTGCGAATCAGCGGTGTGACTTGTAGCTGTTCACCTGAGGTGCAAATTTGTTCCAGAGAGAATTTTAGGTCGTCACGTTCTGCCATTATTTCAGCGGTCGGTTGGAGCGCAGCAAATGGCATCCACAGACGTTGAATATTAGCTTCACTAATAAAGCGTACTAGCGCAGGCAAGTCCTGACGCATTTCTTGGTCAATGAGTACTAAAGTGCCGCCGCTTGCCCAGGTAGGGAAAATCTCTTGATGATGGACATCGAAACTTAACGAAGCATATTGCAGCGTCCGTGCAGCATGCTCAAAGCCGGGGCGACGCACTTGCCATGCAAGTAGATTTGCCAGCGCCCGTTGGGGCAATACGGCACCTTTAGGGGTGCCTGTAGAGCCGGAAGTATAAATGGCGTAAAGGGGGTCTTCCGGAGCGACCTTAACCTTAGGGTTTTCGATGTTATCCGCAGCCCAATCCAGCTTATCTAGCAATACAATTTGAGCGTTATTTACCGGCAGTTTTGCTGCAGTTTTACTGTCGCTTAACAGCAGCGGAACCTTGCTGTTGCTAATCATATAAGCGATACGGTCAGCGGGGTAGTCAGGATCAATGGGCAGATATGCCGCACCGGTTTTGAGTATTGCCAGCAAACTCACGACAGCTGCTATCGAGCGTTCGGCGCACAAGCCGACAAACACACCGGGCTTCGCACCACTAGCTATGAGTTGTTGTGCCAATATATTGGCTTGGCTATTTAGGGTTGCGTAACTTAGTTTCTGCGCGCCAAACTCAAGCGCACAGGCATCGGGGCTACTTTGTGCCTGTTGTTCTACAGCCTGTTGCGGCGGCAGGAAGTCACCGTAGTCTACGTGGGTGTTGTTAAAACGCTGAAGTACGGTCTGAGTTTCGCTGCGATCGATCAGTTGCAGTTCTGAAAGACGCGCTGCTGGTTGTGCCACGATGGAGTTAAGCAGGTTTTCGAAGTGTTCCAACATGCGTTCGATGGTGTGCGGCAGGAACAAATCTTCATTGTATTGCAGACCTGCGCGAAGACCGTTGCCGGTATCGCTAACTTCAAGAAGCAGGTCAAATTTGGCAATACCCATTTCAAAGTTGACCGACTCAGCAGCAATGTTATTGAATGTGCTGCTGCCTACGGGAGTGTTTTGTAATACGAACATGGTCTGGAAAATCGGAGTATGGCTCATGTCCCTTTCAGGGCTGAGTTCCTCAACAAGTTTTTCAAACGGTAAGTCCTGATGGTCGTATGCCTGCAGAGTGTTTGATTTAACCTGTCCCAGCAGTTCGATGAAACTCGGGTCCCCCGACAAATCTGAATGAATGGCCAGCGTATTGCTGAAAAAACCGATCAGAGGTTCGAGCTCAGGGTACTTGCGACCTGCAATGGGTGTGCCTACAACAACGTGGTCTTGGCGCGCATAGCGAGCTAGCAAGGTGTTAAACGCAGCCAGTAAGGTCATAAACAGCGTTGCTCGATTGTCCTGAGCCAGAGCTTTTATTGATGCACTTACATCATTGCTAAACAGTTTCGCAGTGCTGGAGCCACGGTAACTGAGTTCTGCCGGGCGAGGTTTGTCAGTAGGCAGATCTAATACCGGATCGGCACCTTTAAGCTGTGAGCGCCAAAAATTGAGCTGACGTTTGAGCTCTGCATCATCAAACCATTCACGTTGCCAGTTTGCAAAATCCGCGTACTGCACGGGCAGAGCGCTTAAGCTATTTTCTGTATTAGCAGAAATGCTGTTGTAGAGTTCGGTTAGATCACTAAATAGAACCGATAGTGACCAACCATCAGAAACAATATGATGTGTTGCCAGAAGCAGAATATTTTCTTCCGAATTAAGCTCCAGAAGATGCGCCCGCAATAGTGGTGCCTGAGTGAGATCAAAAGGCTGTTGTGATAGTGCGGTGAGTTTATCCTGCACCTCGCCGGCGGTTGCCATAGTCATGTCTAAGACTTCGAAAGCGATCGAAGCAGAGTCTAGGATTTCTTGCCGGGGCATTTGGCCATCGGCAACAAAGCGAGTGCGCAGGCTTTCATGACGCAGAATTAATCCATTTATTGCGCTACTTAGCGCGCTGCGATTAAGTGCTCCGCTGAACCGGGTTGCTATAGGGAAATTATACGCAGGATTGCCTGGATCAAGTTGCTCCAAGAACCATAAGCGCTGTTGTGCGAATGAGAGCGGGGTAGCAGCACCGGGTTTACGTCGCGGTATTGTTTGTTCAATATTATTGGTGATATCCGCACCATCCGCGGAGCCTAAAAACTTGCTAAAACCACTAATAGTCGGCTCTTCAAACAGTCGCATCAGTGGCACTTCGATATTCAATTTTGAACGTATACGAGAGATTACCTGGGTTGCTAGCAGCGAGTGACCACCAAGATCAAAAAAGTCATCATCGATACCAAGTTGTTCTACGTCCAGCACCTCGCACCAGATGTTAACTAAGACTTCTTCGGTTGGTGTGCGCGGTGCAACATAACGACTTTCGGCATCGCGTTCCCAGCTAGGTTCCGGCAATAAGCGCCGGGCAATTTTACCACTCGGTGTTAATGGCATGGCTTCGAGAACGACATAGTGGGTCGGGTTCATGTAATCAGGCAGCTGAGCCTTAGCGAAGTCGCGAAGTACAGTACCGCTAATTTCATGCCCTGGCTCAGGACAGACATAAGCCACTAGCTTTTTCTCAGCATCGGTTTTGAGGACGACCGCGGCAAGTTGTACGCCAGGGTGACTCCCGATGATGGCTTCAATTTCGCCCGGCTCAATTCGGAAGCCGCGGAACTTAACTTGCTCATCGACGCGACCGAGGTATTCGATTTCGCCATTTGTTTTGTATCTTGCGCGGTCGCCACTGCGATACATCCGCTCGCCCGGCATATAGGGATCATCGCTGAATTGTTCGGTGGTAAGTTCTGGGCGTCCGAGGTACTGCAATGCCACCTGAATGCCCGCGAGATATAGCTCGCCCGCAAGGCCAACTGCTACAGGTCTTTGATTAGAATCAAGAATATAACAGCGAGTGTTAGCAACAGGGTGGCCGATTGAGGGTAAAAGCGGCCAGTTATCGGGCGTTGTTATAGCTGTATCCAGCGATAGCGAGGTCACCACATGTGTTTCTGAGGGGCCGTAATGATTGTGCAGGCGGCCATTACAACGTTTAAATAGTGTGCGAATAGCCGGAGTGACTTGCAGTTGCTCGCCGGCAGAAATGATATCTTTAATCTCAAGTTGCAGGTCGCTGCGTTCGGCGAAGGCGTCAGCCAACGGTTGTAATGCAGCGAAGGGCATGTATAAGCGTTCGATGCTGCGTTCGCTGACGAACACAGCCAGTGCAGCCAGATCTTTACGCAACTCTTCCGAGATCATGACCAATGTGCCGCCTTGTGCCCAGGTGCTGAATAACTCCTGGAAGCTGACATCAAAACTTAGTGATGCAAATTGTAATGTTCGAGCTGGGTCACGCAGCCCGTTTTGCATCTGCTGCCAACGAAGTAGATTGCTGAGCCCTGCATGACCTAATACCACGCCTTTGGGTAAGCCGGTAGAGCCGGATGTATAGATTGTGTAAAGCGGGGCATCGGCGGCTATTACTATGTCAGGGTTGCTCTCATCGCCGGTTGTGAAATCGAATTGATCCAGGTGCAGAGTTTTGGTTTCAGTTGCATCTGCTGCGGAACTCGTTAGCAGCAGTGTTGCTGCTGAATCCTCCAGCATATAAGTAATCCGATCACTCGGGTAATTCGGATCTACCGGCACATAAGCCGCTCCGGCTTTAAGGACGGCAAGAGTGGCGATCGCCATCTCCATAGAGCGCCCATAGCTTATGGCGATCAGGTTTCCTGGCATCACACCTTGCGCTATCAGTTCATGCGCAAGTCTGTTGGCGCGACGGTTGAGTTCCAGGTAGCTGAGCGTTTCAAAGTCATTAGCTTCATGAGCTTCAATAGCGATTTGGTTGGGTGTAACCCTAACCTGGTTTTCGACCAAATGATGAACCGTTTGAGGTGCGCCAAAATCACATGCGGTGTCGTTAAAACTGCGGGTAACCGTGCCTAGCTCACTGGCACTAAGCAGCTGGATTTCTCCAATACGCGCAGAAGGATTTGCCGCTATGCTTTCAAGTAATACTTCAAAGTGGCTTAACATGCGTTCGATCGTTGCCGTATCAAATAGGTCTGTGTTGTATTCGAAAGTGCAGCTGAGGGCATCAGTACTCTCGCTAACAAATAGGCTGACATCGAATTTTGCCGTATCTGATTTTACGCGCACAGCTTCCGCAGTTAATTCACTGAAACTACTTGATCCCGTGGCGCTATGCTCAAGTACAAATAGAGTCTGAAAAACCGGCGAATAGCTCATGACCCTGTCAGGCTGAAGTTCTTCTACGAGTTTTTCAAAAGGTACATCCTGATTGCGATAGGCATTCAGAGAGTCTTGTTTGGTTTGTTGGAGCAGTTCAGTAAACGTGGGGTTGCCCGAAAGGTCGGCCCGCATGGCAAGGGTATTAACGAAGAACCCGATTAATGGCTCAAGCTCACGTTTACCACGCCCTGCAATAGGGGTGCCGACGACGATGTCATCACTGCCTGAATACCTCATCAATAAAACGTTGTAGGCAGCAAGTAGCAGAATAAACAAGGTGCATTGTTCGCTTTGTGCCAGTAGTCTGAGCTCTGAGGCCAGTGCCGGAGATAGTTCACGCGATAGCGTTGCACCATTGTGGGTTTGTAGCCGTGGGCGGGGGCGGTCAATAGGCAGTTCCAATACCGGAGGGGCATCACTAAGGCGTTCTTTCCAGTAGTTGAGTTGTTTTTGAAGGTCGTCGCTTTGCATCCACTCCTGTTGCCATTCTGCGAAATCGCCGTATTGAATTTCTAGCGGATCTAATGAATCGTTGCTGTTACCAGAATGCAGTTCATATAGGCTAACTAACTCGCGATACAAAACACCTAATGACCAGGCATCCGCAATGATGTGATGAATGCTGACAAATAGAATCGACTCAATTTTGCTTGTTTTAATTAGATGGACCTTTAGCAGTGGGCCATGTCGTAAGTCGAAACTGTGATTTGAAAATTGAGCCAACATATGTGCGATGGCATCTTCTGCCGGATTGTCGCTATTGGTGATCTGCAGTTTTATATGCCCATTTTCTTCAATGAGCTGCACCGGCTCATCATTTTCAACATCGAAACTTGTGCGCAGTGTTTCGTGCCGCGCAATAAGGTCATTGAGGGCCGCCTGCAGTGCATCAGTATTGACGCTGCCGACAAGTCGTGTGGCAAAGGAAATGTTGTAGGCCGAACTGTCCGGCTCGAGTTGATCTAAGAACCATAGACGGCGCTGGCCAAAAGATGTCGGAAACAAAAAAGCATCGCCTTTAGGCGCGTTGCTGTCTGCGGATAGTCCGCTGCTCATTGTCGCTTCGGTATCGTTCATTCGCAAAAAATCAGACGGAAGACATTAGGCAAATTGTCGCCTCCTGCACCCATTCTGTGAGCCCGGATTCCTGTCTTAAAAAAGTGGATAAAGCTTTAATGGTAACGCTCTGAACATAAAGACCAATTGTGGTGCGAATGAGAGCGTGTGTCACGGATATTGTTAACACTTTGCAGAACTTTTTGGGGGATGAAGTCTATTGTTCATGCGATTTGGGATCAGGATCACAATAGCCGATGGCGTTGGCGGCTGATTTGGTCCTAAGGTCACGAGCCTATTGGGTCGGTTGGTGGAAAATACCCTTAGGCTCACAGGCTGTAACTATTGCGGGTGGGGGGGGCAGCTACAAAAAGCAGGGCTTCGGGCTTTGATTCTTGACTGTGCAATGATGCTCTGGATGCACGGCTGAGCTTATACTATCGATCTGATATATTAATGTTGGTCATTAACAACCCAGTTAAACAGCTGGAGACCATGCGAGCTCGAAGGTTGGGACCAATACTTGATCAGTTAGCTGCTCACCCGATCAAGGGTTCTGCAATGTGTTCCGGCCACTATCGGAATTGAGTCTTCGATGTCTGCGGTATGCAGGTCAGTCCGTCTGGCTCTTTTTGCGGCATAGACCGATTCTAAAAATTCGTTACTGCGCTGGGCTGTGGGGTTGCTTTGAGCTAGCGGCGCTTGCGGCGAGAGCTGCGATCTATTCGCACTATCTTGTTGCCGCCGACAGCCGATGTACCTTGGGTATCCAGCAGCAAAGCCAGTTCAGCAAGCGTAGGGGCATTAAACACGCTGTCTAGCGGCAACTGGGTATCTGTGACTTCTGCTATCCGTGAGATCAACTGCATGGCAATCAATGAATGCCCTCCGAGCGCGAAGAAATCATCTTTTATTCCGACTTTTTCGACACCGAGTAACTCACCCCATAGCACAGCCAGTTGCTGTTCGGCTTCGGTCTCTGGAGCAACATAGTCTTCTTTAGATTGCCCCAACTCTGGTGCTGGCAGTGCACTGCGGTCTATCTTACCGTTGGCTGTCACCGGAATCGCGCTGAGCGCAACATAGGCCGTAGGCAACATATAGTCTGGAAGAGTTGAGCTTAGTATGGCTGTGGCCATGGCTTCATCGAAGTTCTCACTGCTTGCGACATAGGCCACCAGTTGTGGCAGGCCGGGAACATCCTCACGCAACAACACGACAGATTGATGAACGTCATCGATCTGATCGAGTTGTGTTTCAATTTCGCCCAATTCGATACGGAACCCGCGCAGCTTAACCTGATGATCAAGACGGCCGATGTATTCTAAATTTCCGTCTTGGCGGTAGCGAACTAAATCGCCGGTGCCATACATTCGTGCATTGGGCTGATCGGAAAATGGGTTGGCAATGTATTTTTCTGCGGTGAGTTCCGCCTGATTACGATAACCACGTGTAACACCGGCACCTGCCAGATACAGTTCGCCAGCGCTCCCAATGGGTACCGGACGTTTATGTTGGTCGAGAACGTAGGCCTGAGTGTTGTGCAGTGGTCGGCCAATGGTCGCAGGTTCGTTGGCTACACGTCGTGTCCAGGTTGAGTAAGTCGTGTCTTCGGAAGGCCCATAAAGATCATTAACATCGACCACATTGCCGGTGGCGTAGATGTCATTAACCAGCAAGGTGCTTAATGGCTCGCCTGCCAGATTGACCGTTTTAAGCGTCGGCGGCAGTCCATTGGAGCGCACGAGCTCAGCAATCGCAGAAGGTACCGTGTTGATGAGTGTGACGTTGGCATCCGCAGGCAGGCCTGGCAGAGCCAATGCATTGGGCACCAGAACGATACGGCCTCCCAATCCCAGCGTGCCAAAGATTTCGTATATCGACAGGTCAAAACAAACGGATGTCGAGGCGAGTACGCCGCGCATTTGTTCTGGTTTAAAGGTGTCGCGCATCCATTCAATCAGAGCTACCGCATTGCGGTGTTCAATCTCAACGCCTTTTGGTAAGCCGGTAGAGCCTGATGTATAGATGGTGTAGCCCAGACGTTCGGGTGCGATTACTAAACCGGGGTTTTCTGTAGAGAGCCCGGAATTCTCGAAATCAAATTCATCGAGACAGATTACCTGTGCATCAGTTGCGGGCAGTCTGAGGCGCACTGCGCTGTTGGTTAGAACTAACGGCGCTTGCGAATCTTCCAACATATGGCTGACCCGGTCCGCCGGATAGTCCGGATCTGCCGGAACATAGGCGCCACCCGCTTTAAGAATGGCGAGCATGCCCGTGATCATTTCGATTGTGCGTTCGGTGCATACAGCAACGAGGCTTTCGTTACCTATTCCAAGCTCGATGAGTCTATGAGCCAGCTGGTTTGCTCTGGCATTCAGGTCGCCATAACTGATCTCACGACCGTCATGGTATATTGCGACGGAGTCGGGTTGTATTTTTACCTGCTGCTCAAACAGACCGTGCATTGTTCCATCGGCTGGATAGTCAAAGCGCGTGTCATTCCATTCAACAAGGACCTGTTGCAGCTCTTCCGCGCCAAGCATGGTCACTTCGGCAATGGTCTTATTCGCTGCTTCAGGAATATTTGTGAGTAGGGTCAGGAGGTGCTCGCCCAGTCGTTCCAGCGTTTCTTTGTTGAACAGATTGCGGTCATAGACGAACCGCAGGTATAGCGTATCCATCATTGCAACGTTCAGTGTTAACGGGAAGTTGGTACGATCATAGCCACGGCTATCCAAGACCTTAATGCTGCCTGATGTTTTACCCATGGTTTCGATGTCGGGGTAGTTCTCAAATGCAAGCAGGGTTTCGAACAAATTCGCACCGCGTGGCACATCACTCCAGCCTTGAATGTCGACCAGTGCGGAATACTCATATTGTTGAATGCTGAGTTGCTGGTCCTGAACCTGCTGCAACCATGGAACGATAAGAGTCGTTTCATCCACCCCAATACGTATTGGCAGAGTATTAAGGAACAAGCCGATCATCGACTCGATACCTTCCAGTTGTGCGGGTCGGCCAGCGGTGGTCGCACCGAACACAACATCGTCTTCACCGCTGTAGCGCGAAAGTAATAACGCCCATGCAGCCTGGGTGATCGTGTTAACTGTCAGACGGTTTTTCTGGGCAAAGGCCTTCAATGCTTTGCCAGCGGTTGCAGGTAACTCGAAGAGTGCCTCCTGATACTCGGCCCTTTGATTCTGTGACGCATCAATTGCATTTGCGCCCGGCAACGGTGTCGGTGCACTGAAGCCCCGCAGTGAGTCGGACCAGAAGTTTTGTGCGGCGTGTTTGTCCTGAGACTGCAGCCATTCGATGTAGTCGCTAAACGGCCGGGTGTTGACCAGCTTCGGAATCTGCTCTTCAGCAAGTGATTCGTAAGCCGTAAAGACCTCGCGTATCACCAGTGGCACTGACCAGCCATCCATAATCATATGATGGAAGGCCCATATCATTTTGTAGCTGTTATCACTCAATTTGATGAGCGATATGCGGGTGAGCGGAGCAGTGCTCAGGTCGAAACGGGTACGCTGGTCCGTGGCAACCCATTCGGCAAGCTTGGCATCTTGTTCTGCTGAACCGATGCCGCTCCAGTCATCAAAGGTGAAAGGCATCACAACACTTTGCTGCACAACCTGCATGGGCGTTCTTAGTCTTTGCCAATGGGTCGCGCTGCGAAGACTGCTGTGCTGATTAATGACTAGATTCCAGGCCTCCTGGAACTTATCAATATCAATGCGGCCTTCGAGTAGCCAGTTAAAACTTGCGAAGTAAACGTCGGTCGAAGTATCGAGCAGGCTGTGGAACAGCATGCCTTGTTGCAACGGTGTTAGCGGGTAGATGTCTTCGACAGACTCGTTCTCCTGAAGCAGTTTATCGAGTTCGTTCTGATTCAGATCGGCGAGAGGGAAGGCAGCCGGCGAACTGCGCAGGCTGGCGCCACTGTCACCGATGCTGATCAGACTGTCGAGCGCTGCTTCGACCCGGCCGGCGAGCGCTGCGATAGTGCTTTCAGCGAAGATTTTCTTGCTGAAACCGAAGTTCATATACAAGCGACCGTCGCTGACCATGCAGTTGATATCCAGCTTGTGCGGTCGTGCATTCGCGAGGCTATGTTCCGGACCGCGGGGTTCATTGAGAACGCTGAACATGGAATTATCGCTGGCAACTTGGTCGATAACGCCCAGATAGTTAAAGCTGACCTCGGCTGTAGGCGCACTCAGAATGGTGTCGGGTGCGAGATAACGCAGCACACCAAAGCCGATACCTTTGTTGGGTAGGGCAGCTATCTGATCTCGCACCGCAGGCAAAGTGTTGGTTGCAGACTTGTCTGCTGGAAGTTGCAGGACCACTGGATACAAAGTTGTAAACCAGCCAACGCTGCGGGAGAGATCGGTACCGTCGAACAGGTCTTCGCGGCCATGCCCTTCGAGATCGATGATAACGGTGTTGTTGTCTGTGCTTTCACTGATGGCTGTTGCAACCGCGCTTAGCAATATATCACGAGGTGAAACTCGATAACGATTTGCTAGGCCTTGCATGATTCCACTGGTTTTTTCTGCACTAAGTTCCAGCGTATGCAGTTGTGTATTGGCTTCGCTATTGTCACCGTCGGAATGATCAAGCGGCAGCATACCAGCATCATCCCAAGGCAGCTGCTGCCAGTAGTCGAGCTCAGTATTGATGGCCTCAGATGCAGCCCATTCGCCAAGTTGTTCTGACCACGCCTTAAACGAGGTCGTCTTTCTCGGGAGTGCGACCGGACGGGTGTTTATCAATTGTGTGTAGGCAAACTCAAGATCGCCAAGCAACACAGGCCATGACACCCAATCGATCGCCAAGTGATGAACGATAATTAGCAGCTTGGTATCACTTATTAGGGCGGCTTTCAGTAGAGGCCCTTTAGTGATGTTCAGGCTGCCTTGCAAGTGCTCGAGTTGCTCTGGTGTTGCATTCGCAAGTTTAACAAGCAGCTGAGCATCTTCAAACGGAGCCAGAGATTGCTGCCAGGTATTATTGATTGCTGTGAAGCGTAAGCGCAGTGCATCATGTTGATCAGTCAGCAGATGCAGTGCCTGCTCAAGGATTACGTGATCAAGTTCGCTATCGCTTTCAAGCAGCATGGACTGATTGAAATGCTGTGGCTCTGGCAGATTCTGGTTTAAGAACCAGTGTTGGATCGGCGTGAGTGGCAGGTCACCTAGGACCCGTCCCTGTTCAGCATTAATCACCGGAGCATCGGCTGAGATGACCACAGCTAGCTCGGCAATGGTTTGGTTGTTAAACAACTGTTTGGGCGTCAGATGCAAACCGCGTTGTGTGGCTCTGGCAATAATCTGAATGCTCAGAATAGAATCGCCACCGAGTTCAAAGAAGTTGTCGTGGATACCGACACGCTCAGTGCCGAGTAAGCCCGACCAGATCTCGGCCAGAATTTCTTCATTCCGATTACGTGGCGCAATGTATTTAGTTTCAACACCGAGTTTCGTGTCATCCGGATCGGGCAAAGCCTTGCGGTCAATTTTTCCATTCGGTGTGAGCGGCCACTCATCAAGAATGACAAAGCTAGCCGGTATCATGTAATCAGGTAATGATTGTTGTAGCCAGTTGCGCAGTTCAGCCAGTGTCGGCTGCTTGTTCTCCGCAACCAGATAGGCCAATAGCTGATTGTCATTAAGAGCTTCGCCGCGGGCGAGCACGACGCATTCGCGCACGGCTGGGTGACTTACGAGACTGTTTTCAATCTCGCCGAGTTCGATACGGAAGCCGCGTACTTTTACCTGATGATCAATACGCCCTAAGAACTCCAGGTCGCCGTGTTCATTGAATCGCACGAGATCACCGGTACGATAAATCCGTTTGCCACTATCGGCGGCAAACGGATGTGCGATAAATTTCTCAGCACTCAGTTCAGGACGATTCAGATAGCCGCGCGCTAGACCTGCGCCGCCAAGACACAATTCACCCGCCACACCAACCGGCACCGGTTGCTGCTGTTCGCTGAGCACATACACTTCTGCATTTGGCACGGCCTTGCCGATAGTCGGCGTTCTGCCAGGCCTACATTCTTCGTAAGTCGCCCAGACAGTTGCTTCAGTCGGGCCATAGAGATTGAAGAAACGCCGTCCGTTAGCCCAGCGATCCACCAGTTCCTGCGGGCAGGCTTCACCGGCAACCGTAATAACCCGGAGTTGGGGCAGTGCGCTCTCGGGCAATTGCATGAGAGCAGAGGGGGGCAGCGTTACCGCGGTAACGTCATGCTGCTGCAAATGTTGCAGCAGCGGTGCACCCGGTAATAGATCATCAGTTTCACCCAGAATCAGTTCGGCACCGACACCAAGAGCCATCAGTATTTCGAAGATGGAAGCATCGAAACTGATTGACGCAAATTGCAGCATGCGATCAGTAGCGGTAAGACCGAACACCTGAGACTGCGCTGCAACTAAGTTACAGGCCCCTTGATGTTGCAACATCACGCCTTTTGGGTTTCCGGTAGAGCCAGACGTGTAAATAATGTAGGCAAGGTCATTGTGCTGACAACGGCCTGCCGGGTTGTGTGCTTCCTGACTCGCGATTGCCGCTTCATCAGCATCAATCGAAATAATCTGTGCATCATGTGCCGGCAGAGTTGCCGGTATGTTGCGATGACTTAGAATGATATCAGCACCTGAATCTTCGAGCATGTAAGCAATCCGATCGTCAGGGTAATCCGGATCAATTGGCACATAGGCCGCGCCGGACTTAAACACGGCGAGTATCGAAACCACGATATCAGTTGAGCGTTCAAGGCAAATACCAATAAGGGTCCCTGTTCCAGCACCCTGTGAAATCAGGTGATGCGCCAATTGATTGGCACGGGCATTCAACTCGGCATAGCTTAAACGGGTGTCGCCGAGACTCACTGCAGCCGAATGGGGCTGTGCCGTTACCCTGTTTTCAAACAGCTGCTGAATTGTGGCGTTATCGGCATAGTGTGTTTTAGCCGGGTTCCACTGCACCATTTGTTGCTGTAGTTCGTCGCTCGTAATTAGCGGCAATGCGCTAACTGGAACATGAGGTTTATCGACAATGCCTGCGAGCAATACTTCGAAGTGACCAAGCATCTGCGCTACGGTTTCGCGTTTAAACAATGCGGTGTTGTATTCGAAGTAGCTGATTAAGCCCTCATCTGCTTCCTGCATCGACAAGGTCAAGTCGAACTTTGCAGTACCGTAATTGATCTCAAGGTTTTCAGCTTGAAGGTCTGCAAAGCGTTCGTCGGACCAGGGTTGGTTCTGCAGCACAAACATCACTTGGAACAGCGGTGAGTGGCTCATGTCCCGGGTTGGCTGTACTTCATCAACCAGCTTCTCGAATGGCAGTTCCTGATGATCGAAGGCATCCAGCGCGGTCTGTTTAACCTGCTGCAGCAATTCTATGAAATCGGGATCGCTATCGAGTTCGCTGCGTATCACCAACGTGTTAATGAAGAAACCAACCAGTGTTTCAAGTTCGGTGCGTTTCCGCCCAGCAACCGGAGTGCCTACTAATACGTCAGTCTGGTTGGAGTAGCGTGAGAGCAATACATTAAACGCTGCCAGCAGCACCATAAATAGTGTGCAACCGTGAACAGCAGCCAGTTCGCGGAGCTTAGCGGTAAGTTCCGGTGAAATGCGCTCCATCAGGTGCGCACCTTCAAAGGTTTGTACAGCACCGCGCGGGTAATCGGTGGGCAGTTCCAGCATGCCGGGAGCGTGCTTAAGTTGCTTGCTCCAGTAGCTTAGCTGTTGCTTGTAGTCATCGGTATCAAGCCAGTCGCGTTGCCAGCCGGCATAGTCTGCGTATTGCAACGGTAAGTCGGGCAGACTGACCGGTAGCTTCTGAGCGCTGCTTTCATACAGCGAAACCAACTCCCGGAACAGTATGTTCAGTGACCAGCCATCGGAGATGATGTGATGCATGTTGATGGCAAGTACATGGTCATCATCGGCAACGTTTAGCAGATGCACTCGGAATAAGGGAGCTGCACTCAGCTCAAAGCAACGTAGTCCAAGTTCGGAAACCTTTTCGGTCAGTTGCTCTTGTGAGAAACCGGAACAGTCGATGCTGTCGATTACTACGCTGATCTTGTCTTCGATAACTTGTCGTGCGACACCATTTTCCGCACCGAAGTGGGTGCGCAGCACTTCATGGCGTGCGGTTAGTTGATCGAGTGCGAACTGCAGTGCATCGACGTTGAGCATGCCATGTAAACGCATGGCCCAAGGCAGATTGTAGACCGGGTTACCGGTTTCGAGCTGGTCGAGGAACCACAAGCGCTGTTGCGAGAACGATAACGGTAGCGGGTTACTGCGGTCGACTATGCTTATAGGGAGTTCAGTACTGCCTGCATCATTCTCATCAAGCACTAGGGCCAATGATGCTACGTTCGCTGAATCAAAAATGCTACGCAGCTGCAGCTCAGTGTTGAGCGCATCTCGGATGCGTGCAACTACCTGTGCCGCAAGTAGTGAATGACCGCCGAGTTCAAAGAAGTCATCATTGACGCCTACCTGCTCAACATCGAGCACTGTGGCAAATACTTTGCATAGCAGTGTTTCGGTTGGCGTTTGTGGTGCGACGTATTCTTTACTTACACCACGCTCGATAACGGGGTTCGGTAGGGCTCGCCGATCGACTTTGCCATTTGAGGTAAGCGGCAGAGTCGACATTGCCATGATGACTGTAGGCACCATATAGTCTGGCAATATTTCGCCTACGTGTTGTTTTAACTGTGCAATATCGACCGCACCGGCATCCGCTTCAGCGACGTATGCGATTAGCATTTTTTCCATTGCAGTCGTGCCATGCAACAACACCACAGACTGGCTAACAGAATCGTGACGGGTTAACGCGGATTCGATTTCGCCGAGTTCGATACGGAAGCCGCGCAGTTTTACCTGATCGTCGACACGGCCCATGTATTCGAGTTCACCATCATTCCTATAGCGACCAAGGTCACCGGTACGATAGAGGCGCTCACCGGCTTTAAATGGGCTCGCGATAAACCGTTCTGCGGTTAGTTCTGGTCGGTCGAGATAACCGCGTGCAAGACCTGCGCCACCCACATACATTTCACCGGCAATACCGTCGGGAACCGGCAGGCCGTTACCGTCCAGTAGGTAAATAGACAGATCCGGAATCGCGCAACCGATAACACTGCCTGGTTCATTGCAATCGGCGAGGCTGAGCGGACGGTAGGTGACATGCACTGTTGTTTCGGTGATGCCATACATGTTGACCAGCTGCGGAGTTTGGTCGCCATGACGTCCGAACCAGGGACGCAGCATCTGTGGGTCTAGAGCTTCACCACCAAAGATGACATAGCGTAATGTGAGTTCGCCACGTTGTTCTTGATCGATGCGTTGTAATTCTGTGAATGCGGAAGGCGTCTGGCAAAGTACCGTGACCTGCTCCTGTTCCAGGAGCTGGTAGAAGTCTTCCGGTGAACGACTGACCCAGTAGGGCACGACAATGAGTTTTCCGCCATAGCCGATGGAGCCCCAGAGTTCCCAGACGGTAAAGTCGAACGCGTAGGAGTGGAATAGCGTCCAGACATCGCTGTCATTAAAGCCAAACCATTCGTCGGTAGCGACCATCAGACGTGTAACGGTCTGATGCTCAATCAATACGCCTTTAGGTTTTCCGGTAGAGCCCGAGGTGTAAATCACATAGGCAAGATTGTTCCGCTTAACGGCAGTCTGTGGGTTTACATCGGGCAGTGACGTATCGATGTCTTCGAAGTAAACGAGTTTGGCATCGTGCTCTACTTCCAGCTTAAATTCGGCATTGCGTTGCGCCACAATCAAATGGGTGTTGCTGTCTTTGATCATAAACTCAAGGCGGTCGGCGGGGTAGTGCGGGTCGAGCGGAAGGTAGCCAGCACCGGACTTAAGGATACCGAGTATTCCAATTACCGTATCAATAGAGCGTTCGGTGCTAAGGCCCACCAATTGATCCGGTTCCGCACCTTCCTGAATTAAGCGGTGCGCCAGTTGATTGGCTTTACAGTTTAATTCGGTATAGGTCAGTTGTTCATTGCCACAACGCACGGCAATACTGTCTGGCACCCGTTGCACCTGTCGCTCGAAAGTTTCGTGAATACAGCCGGGTTGGCTGAAGTCGAGTGCTTTGCCGACCCAGGAGTCGACCAGATGATTCCGTTCTGCAGTTGTTAGTAGCGGCAGTCTTGAAACCGATTGCTTTGGGTTGGCAACGATGCCACGAAGCAAATTGCCAAAACGCTCGAGCATGGTGGTGATCGTTTCCCGATCGAACATATCCGAGTTGTAATCGATCTGGGCCCGCAAACCTGATTCCCAATCGGCCATGTTCAGGGTGAGATCAAACTTGATGTCGCCGAACTCGAAATCAACCGGTTCCATATCAAGGTGATCAAAAAGCCGGGTGCTCATCGGACGATTCTGCAGCGTAAACAGAACCTGAAAAATAGGTGTGTAGCTTTGGTTACGTTCGGGCTGCAGTTCTTCCACTAGCTTTTCAAACGGAAGATCCTGATGGTTGTAGGACTGTAAAGCGCTCTGCTTAACCTGCGCCATCAACTCGACAAAAGAAGGTTGCTCCGAAAGATCTGCACGCATCACCAGCGTATTGATGAATACGCCGACCATGTTCTCAAGGCCGGTGTGTTGTCGACCGGCGATAGGCGTGCCAACGCAGATATCATCCTGCCCTGAATATCGGGCAAGCAATACCTGGAACGCCCCAAGAAGCGTCATATAAAGCGTCCAGCCGTGTTCTGTCGAAAGATCTTTTAGCGCCTTCAGTAACTCGGGGTCTAGCATGACTTTTTCTGAGCCGCCGACAAAGGTTTGTATCGGTGGCCGCGGCCGATCGGTCGGCAGATCAAGCAGTGGCAGTGAACCCTTCAGTTGTGTGCGCCAGTAAGCCAGTTGCCTTTCCAGTTCATCGCCTTGCAGCCAGTCACGCTGCCAAAGAGCGTAGTCGGCATATTGGATGGCCATTTCAGGTAGTTCGGCATCGCGATGCTGGCAGCCTGCGTTGTAGAGTTCTGATAAGTCGCGCAGCACAATATCGGCAGACCAGCCATCGGAGATGACATGGTGCAACACCAGCATCAGTATCTGATCCTGATCGCCCAATGGGATCAGGCGGGCAATCATCAGTGGACCGGTGCTCAGATCAAAGCGATGTAAAGCCAGCGCATCAAGCATTGCGTTGAGTTCTGTTTCGTTTGCGGGGGTCGGCAGTTGTTCAATTGGGATCTGTAATTCCGGCAGTATGTGCTGTGCGGGCTTGCCTTGCGTCGAGGTAAAGACCGTACGCAGCGCTTCATGCCGGACTAACAGACCGTCCAGCGCCTGTTGCATCGCCGGCAAATTCACATTGCCTTTTAAGCGCATCGGCCACGGCTGGTTGTAGACTGGATTGCCAGGGTCCAACTGATCGAGGAACCACAAGCGCTGCTGCGCGAAGGATAGCTCCGGATCAAAACCGCGTTTGCGCGTACTGATGGCTTCATTGGCGGCTGAACGGTCTTCCGTTCCCGAGTTTAGTTCTTCCGCAAGCCCGGCAATTGTTGGGTGGTTAAACAAACTCAGTAATGCCAGATTAACGGAAAGCCCTTCCCTAATTCTCGAAACAACTTTTGTTGCTAGCAGCGAATGGCCGCCAAGAGCAAAGAAATCATCGTGAATACCAATACGCTCAAGCCCTAGAATATCCTGCCAAATACCGGCAAGTGTTTCTTCGATGGGGGTGCGTGGTGCAACATATTCTGCTCCTGTACTGCGCAACCGTTCCGGTGGCGGCAAGGCATTGCGCGCGACTTTGCCGCTCGGTGTGAGCGGGAAACTGGCCAGCGTAACGAACGCGCCAGGCACCATGTAGTCGGGCAATGACTCGCCAAGATGCTTCTTAAGCAGCGGTACCAAGCTACGCTGCAAGCGTCCGTGTAGCGGGTTATTTGCATAGCTGTGCAGGTCGCTACGGCGGGCTTCCGCCAGAAGACCGCCATCGGCGGCGATGCTATCTCCGGCTTTGCGGAAAAGAGCATGCATATAGCCTGGTGCAACACCAACCGTTTGCAGATCCAGCGCATGGCTTTCGGCATAGCGATATAACGCTTCCGGGTCAACGCCGGTGACGCCCTGCAGTTGCTCCCGAAGTGCCGCCACAGTAATGATGTCTTCGGTCGGCGCTTCAAGAATATCCATGGTTCGCAATTCTTCAGCAAGGCGTGCATCCGGGATATTGCGGATGAGCAAACCTTCGTCGGGGATAGTGCGAAGCAGTTCTTGCAGGCTCTCGTTAGAGTCGTTTGCAGACCAATGTCGTGTTTGTGGTTCGGCATTCGAGGCTGTTTTCCCGACAAACAGCGTGCCGTCAAAGCGGAATCGAGTGAGTTCGTTGTTAAAGTCACCGCGCTTTAAATCGAAACGAACTGAGCTGATGCGGGTTTGGCTCTTTTGCAAGGCGAGCAGCAAGCCTGGATCGCATAGCAGTTCTTCATCCTGTGCAATATCTTGATCGATACGGGTGTTCAGCTGCTTTAGGGTGTCGTCTTTGTCTGCCTGGAACAATTGGATCGATGTATGGTGCGCTCGCAATAGAGCGAAGCTACGTAAATCACCAAGGAATAGCGCGCCACCCTCCCTGACTAGAGGTAAGGCATTGTCGATAACCTTGAGCAGATAATCGAGGTCGGGGAAGTACTGCGCGACCGAGTTGATAACAATGACATCAAATGACTGAGCCGCAAAACCGTCTAACTCATCACCGCCACGTTGGAACATCTCGACATGATTGAGCGCATCAATGCTGCTTCGCAGGTGTTCGCCTGCGGCAATAGCTTCAGCAGAGAAGTCTGTACAAACGTACCGTTCGCAGCTTGGAGCAAGCCGGCTCATCAACAGACCCGTACCACTGCCGATTTCCAGAACCCGTTTGGGCTTCAATGACTGAATGCGCTCTACAGTAGATTCGACCCATAGCAGCATCTGTGACGATTGGATCGGGGCTTCAGTGTAACTGCTGTTCCAACCAGTGATATTGAAGCTTGCATCAACATCTTCTCCGGCCTGTCCGTAGGTTTCTTGGAAAATTCCCTGCCATTGTTCGACCTGATCCTGCTGCCATTCGGTAACCTGCTCCGGATCGAGTTTGTTTGAATCAGCAACGACGTAGGCAACCAGCCGCTTGTCGTCCTCGCTATCTTCACGCAGCAGAACGACGCTTTGTTCGACAGTCGGGTGGGCTGTTAGCGCTGTTTCTATTTCGCCGAGTTCAATACGGAAGCCACGCAGTTTGATTTGATCATCGGCGCGACCAAGGTACTCGAGATCACCATTGTTCAGGTAACGGGCAACATCGCCTGTCTTGTAGAGTCTCTGGTCGCTATGCTCGCTGAGTGGGTTGGGCAAGAACCGTTCAGCTGTCAACTCGGGCCGGTTAAGGTAGCCTCGCGCCAAACCGGCACCGCCGATATACATTTCGCCGGGAATGCCAGTGGGCAAAGGCCGCATGTTGGCGTCGAGCACATAGACGTTGAGGTCAGGTATTGCGATACCAATGTTACTGCCGGGGTTGTCGCAATCAGCCATGCGAATAGGACGGTAGGTAACATGTACTGTCGTTTCTGTAATGCCGTACATGTTGATCAGCATCGGTTGCTCGTCACCGTGATGTTCAAACCAGGGGCGCAGCGATGGAATATCCAGCGCTTCACCACCGAAGATGACATAGCGTAACGTCAGTTGTTCTTGTCGCTGGGCATCGACCCTCTGCAGTTCTGCAAATGCCGATGGGGTTTGATTAAGTACAGTAACCTTATGGTTTTGCAGTAACTCGTAGAAGTCTTCAGGCGAGCGGCTGACCCAGTGCGGTACGACAACCAGATGACCGCCATAGGTGAGTGCGCCCCAGAGTTCCCATACCGTGAAATCGAATGCATACGAGTGGAACAGAGTCCAGACATCATCTTCATTAAAGCTGAACCACTCTTCTGTCGCCGCCATGAGTCGGGTTACGTTGCGATGTTCAATCAGCACGCCTTTGGGCTTGCCGGTAGAACCAGAGGTGTAAATGACGTACGCAATGTTGGCCGTCGTGCTCTGAACATTTGGGTTGTGCTCGGGCAAGTCAGTATCGATATCAGCGAAGTCGATTAGCTGGGCTAAGTCTGTGGGTAAGGTCGCGGCCGTTTCAGCCTGAACCAGAACCAACTCCGCACCGCTGTCCTCAAGCATGTAGGCGAGGCGATCTTTGGGGTAGTAGGGGTCGAGAGGTAGGTAGCCCGCACCTGATTTGAGAATGCCAAGAATACCTATAACCGTATCGAGTGAACGCTCGACACTGAGTCCGATGAGTTGATCGGGCTTAGCACCGGCAGCAATTAATTTGTGTGCTACCCGGTTTGCTGCTGCGTTGAGCTCCGCATAGCTCAGGCTGGCGTCATCACAGCTCAGGGCGAGTTTGTCGGGTGAGCGTTCGACGCAGGCTTCAAACTGCTGGTGGATACTCAGGTCCTGCGTATAGTTTTTGCCAGTACTCGAGAGCAGTGTCGCTAAGCGTTGTTGTTCGGCTGCAGAGATCAGCGAGAGCTCTTCGATCGGTATTTCCGGCGACGCTGCAATATTGCTCAGCAAGGTCTCGAAGCGCTCTGTCATTAGATCCATTGTCGAGGCATTAAACAGATCGGTGTTGTATTCGATACGGATAGCCAAACCATCAGGAGTATCGAACATGAACATGATCATATCGAATTTGGCAGTACCGAATTCATAGCCTAAGGGTGTTAATTTCAGTCCGTTGAAATCGCCCCAGTCATTATCAAAGTGTTGCAATACAAAGTGAACTTGAACAATCGGCGGATAGCTGGTGTCTCGCTCAGGCGCGAGTTCTTCGACCAGGTTTTCGAACGGGATTTCTTGGTGTGCGAATGCTTCCAGCGCCGTATTCGTGACCTGCTTCAGCAGCTCGCTGTAGCTTGGGTTGTCGCTGAGGTCGGTGCGTATTGCAAGATTATGTAGGAAGAATCCGATGATTTTTTCGAGTTCGGTCTGGCGACGGCCGGCAATCGATGAGCCAACAACGATATCTTTTTGGTTTGAGTATTTAGACAGCAGCACATTGAAGGCTGTCATCAGCACCATAAATAGAGTGCAGCCCTTACTTTTCGCAAGCGCATGCAGTTGCTGTTGCAATTCCTTCGGCAACGGCCGGTAGGCATTTGCACCATTGCTGGTTTGTACAGCGGGGCGCGGCCGGTCAGTAGGCAGTTCGAGGAGCGCAGGTGCATTATCAAGTTGTGCTGTCCAGTACTTCAGCTGTTTCCGGTAGTCGTCGCTATCCAGCCATGCCTGTTGCCAATGGGCATAATCAGCAAATTGAATTCGCATGGGTGGCAGGGCAGCAACGGCTGCATTGCAGATTGACGTGTAGTGCTCGGCGAGTTCTTCCAGCAAGATGCCATGTGACCAGGCATCGAAGATGATGTGGTGCACGACAATTGACAGTACGTGACTCTGCGGACCCAAGCGGATTAACGCGAGGTGCACCAAAGGTGCTGCTTGCAGGCTCATTGGCTCGCGCCCGAGTTCAGTCAGTTTATCGCTGACTTCTGTTTCGCTGGCGCCGCTCATATCGATCTGACGCAATGGCACGTTTACCTGATCGTGAATCAGTTGATACGGATCGTCGCCATGAGCCGGGAACGATGTGCGCAGTGATTCGTGACGGGCAACCACAGCATCAACGGCCTGTTGCAATGCATCGACGTTAATCTCGCCGTCCATGCGCATAGCCCATGGCATATTGTAGACCGGACTGCCCGGTCCCAGTTGATCCAAAAACCACAGGCGAATCTGAGCTGAGGTGAGGGGTAACCGCTGATCGCGATTGATCACCGGAATAGACGTCTGCGGTGAGTCTGCCGGCACCTTCAAATGTGCCGCTTGAGTGGCGACAGTCGGATTTACAAAAAACTCTAATAGAGATGTTTCGATGCCGAGCGCATCGCGGATGCGGGACATCAATGACATCGCCAGCAAGGAGTGTCCCCCCAGTGCGAAGAAGTCGTCATTTATACCGACTTGTTCAACATTGAGTACCGTTGTCCAGATATCGACCAGCGTTGCTTCGGTTGCGTTGCGCGGAGCAACATACTCGGTCGTTGCAATACTGTCGCTGTCCGGGGCAGGCAGAGCTTTGCGATCTATTTTACCGTTCGGCGTGAGCGGGAAACGATCGAGTTGCACGTAGGCCGATGGCAGCATGTAATCCGGCAGGCCACCCTTTAAACCGTCACGCAGTTCCGTGATATCCAGGGTGATGCCTTCCGGTGCGATGTTGTAGGCCACGAGGCGCTGATCACCCGGTGCATCTTCACGCAAAATAACGACCGATTGAGTAACGCCGGGAAGTTTGCCGATACGTGTTTCAATTTCACCGAGTTCGATTCGGAAGCCACGCAGTTTTACCTGAAAGTCGGTGCGCCCCAGAACTTCGATTGAACCATCCGTCAACCAACGAACTCGGTCACCGGTGTTATAAATGCGTCCCGTATCAAAGGGGTTGTCGATAAAGCTTTCGTCATTCAGTTCATCACGTTGCCAGTAGCCACGGGCAACACCATCACCACCAATCCATAACGCGCCTGGAATGCCGAGAGGTACGGGCTGCAGCGTATCATCGAGTACATAGAACAGTGTGTTGGCAATCGGCTTGCCGACCGAAACGACGGCATCGTGAGGCATGAAACGATGACAGGCAGACCAGATGGTCGTCTCGGTCGGGCCGTACATATTCCAGACTTCACTGTTCCCTTGATGCAGTCGGCTCGCCAGATCACGGCCTAAAGCTTCGCCGCCCACGAGCACTGTTAGTTGGGCGCTGCCATTCCAGTTAGCATCATGCAGCATGCGCCAGGTTGCCGGCGTGGCCTGCATCATCGTTATGTTGCGGTGGTCGAGAATATTCTTGAGTGCAAAACCATCGGCGGTTTGTTCCTGTGATGCGATAACAACTGTCGCACCATTCAGCAGTGGTAGAAACATCTCAAGAATAGAAATATCAAAACAAAGCGTTGTCACTGCCAGTAAACGATCAGCTGCTTGAATGCCTGGCTTGTCGGCCATCGTATGCAGGAAGTTTACGGCTGCTTGATGTTCAATCTGTACGCCTTTAGGCAAACCGGTCGAGCCGGATGTGTAGATCAGGTAAGCCAGTTGTTCCGGTTTGAATTCAATGGCAGGGTTACTGCTGTTGCTGCCGACATCAGTAACGTTGATGGTATGGATGCCATCCGTCGGCAGTTGTGCGGCCAATGCAGGCTCGCTTACCAGAATACGACTGCCGGAGTCTTCCAGCATATAGGCAATACGTTCCGGTGGATAAATCGGATCAAGCGGGACATAGCCGCTCCCGGATTTCAGAATGCCTAGCAGTCCTACCAGCGTATCTAATGATCGTTCAACGCAAATTGCGACCGGTGTATCCGGTCCTGCGCCCAGCGCTATTAGCTGCTGAGCGAGTCCGTTTGCGCGTTCATTTAGCTCAGCATAGCTCAGTTGTTGTGTTTCGAATTCGACTGCAATAGCTGTAGGATTTGCTGCCGCCTGCTGTTCGAAAAGTTGATGCATTCCCTGGCTTTTTGGGTAAGCCGCTGCAGTGTTGTTCCATGCCCGCAACTGATTTTGCTCGCCGATGCTGAGCATACCAAGTTGTTGGACCGGCAGAGACGGGCGCTTTACTAAGTCTTGCAATAACACCTGATAGTGCTCAAGCATCCGTTGGATCGTGGAATGATCAAACAGGTCGCTAGCGTATTCACACGTAATGCTGAGTTCGCCATCTTTCTCGAGTGCCGACCAGGTGATGTCGTACTTCGCGGTGTCGTAACCGACTTGAACCGCACTAGCCTGCAGATCGCCATGCACCGGTTTTTCTGCCGTTACTGTTTGCAGCGTAAACATGACTTGAAAGATAGGCGACAAGCTCATATCGCGCTTCGGCTGGAGTTCTTCAACCAACTGTTCAAATGGCAAATCCTGATGCATGTAGGCACTCAGGGTATTTTGCTTAACCTGTTCGAGCAGTTCGCGGAAGCTGATCTGTTGTTCGAAACGGGTGCGAATGGGCAATGTGTTGAGGAAGAAGCCAATCAGACCTTCGAGCTCACGACGCGGCCGACCGGCAACTGGCGTGCCTACAACGATGTCATCTTGACTCGCATAGCGACTCAGCATGACATTAAAGCCAGCGAGTAGCGTCATAAATAGGGTCGCACCCTGTTCACCACTGATGTGATGCAATGCTTTAAGCAGTTCTCCGGGTAACTTGCGCGTCGCAAGTTTGCCTCGATAGCTTTGTATGGCAGGCCGGGGATGGTCGGTCGGTAATTCTAAAATTGCCGGTGCGGTATTGAGGGTGTCGCGCCAGTAGCTCAACTGGTTTTGTACTTCTTCGCCGGCCAGATGTTCATGTTGCCAGGCCGCGTAGTCGGCGTATTGAATGGGCAGCGGTGCAAGCTCTGCAGTGAGACCTTCACATTCGGCGGAATAGACCTGCATGAGTTCATCAAAGAGCACGCCCAGAGACCAGGCATCAGCGATGATGTGATGAATCACGAAGAGCATGATCTGACTGTCATCGCGGTCACGAATCAGATGCACACGGAGCAGCGGCGCCGCATCCAGGTTAAAGGTTTTCTGAGATAAAGAGCTGAGCTTGCTTTGCACTTCAGCGGCCGATGCGAGCCGCAGATCGATAACATCTAAAGGCAGAGCCGCATCTTTTGCGAGGTATTGCATAGGTTCGCCAGCAATCTCAATGAACCGTGTGTGCAGCGATTCATGTCGAGCCAGCAACGTGCTTAGCGCATATTGTAAGGCTGCGATATTTAGCTCGCCTTCCAGCCGCATAGCCCATGGTACGTTGTACAGAGAACTGTCGGGCATGAGCTTGTGCAGGAACCACAAGCGCTGCTGTGCAAACGAGAGAGGCAGTTCAGCATCACGTGGCACTGCCGCGATAACATCGACCGGAGTTTTGGTAGCACTGCTATCAATGGCTGCGGCTAAATGTTTGACGGTGGGTGTCTGGAAGAGTTGCTTGAGTTCCAAGGCGCTGTTGAGCTGGTCGCGAATGCGGGTGATTAAGCGGGTGGCCAGCAACGAGTGACCGCCGAGGGCGAAGAAATCATCGCCGTTACCGACCTGTGGGATATCCAACAAGTCCGCAAACATCGTCGCTAGTGCAATTTCAGTTGCTGTTTCAGGTTCAATAAAAATAGCTGCTTCGAAACTGGGCTCAGGTAGGGCATTGCGATCGAGCTTGCCGTTTGGTGTGAGGGGTAATTCGTCTATGAAGACAATTGATGTCGGCACCATGTATTCGGGCAGTTCGGTTTGCAGGGCATCGCGCAGTTTTTGTGTGACCGCTGCAATGTCTTCATCTGCGGTTGCTATGACAGTGCCGACATAGCTGACCAGGCGCTCATTACCACTCGCAGTAGCACGAACAAGTGTCGTGCTAAAGCGGACGTCGTCGATATTAGCGAGTGCAGCGTCGATTTCACCCAGTTCAATACGGAAGCCACGCAGTTTGACCTGAGCATCGATACGACCTAAGTATTCTATATCGCCATTGGCTAGGTAGCGGGCTAAGTCACCGGTGCGATAGGCGCGGGCTGCCGGATCATCGTTAAAGCTATCGCTAATAAAACGTTCAGCTGTAAGTTCATCACGATTGATGTAACCCCGTGCAACCTGTCTTCCGGCGATGAGCAGTTCGCCCGGAACACCCACGGGCGCCAGTTGACCCGCTTTATCTGTAATGTAGATTTGTGTATTGGCAACCGGCGTACCAATGGGCACTCGCTGTGTTGGATTGTTGCGCGGTACAGGCCAGTAGGTCACATCGACTGCGGCCTCGGTTGGCCCATACAAATTATGCAGCTCTGCCGCAAATTTGTTGTAGAACGCCTGGGTGAGTTCCAATGGCAGGGCTTCACCACTGCACATGACCCGCTTTAAGTTCTTGCATCGTCCAGTCTCAGTGCCCAATACAAATGCCTGCAGCATCGAAGGCACAAAATGCATAGTGGTGATACTGCGGTTTTCTATAATGTCAGCAAGATATGCGGGGTCTTTATGACCGCCGGGTTTCGCCATCACCAATCTGGCACCACTAATTAGGGGCCAGAAAAATTCCCACACGGATACGTCAAAACTAAATGCAGTTTTTTGCAGCACCCGATCTTTCGCAGTAAGACCGTATTCATTCTGCATCCACAATAGACGATTGACGATGCCGTAGTGTTCATTCATAACCCCTTTCGGGCGACCGGTTGAGCCGGAGGTGAAGATCACATAGGCGAGATTATGGGCGGTAAGTGATATTTTCGGTCGGGTTGTCGGATGACGGCTACCGGATAAGCCGGCATTGTCTAGTTCGATAACGTTACCACCGAAGCCTTCGGGCGCATGATCTGTCTGGCATACAATTGTTGTGGTTCCCGAGTCTTCCAGCATGTTGGCTAAACGTTGAGCGGGGTATTCTGGATCAAGTGGGGTGTAAGCTGCCCCCGCTTTCTGAATGCCGTAAAGTGCTACCACCATCTCGAGCGACCGTTCCATATACACGCCGATGACATCATCACAGCGGACTCCGCTGTTTATCAGTTCGTGTGCGAGCTGGTTGGCGCGCTCATCGAGCTGGCGGTAGCTTAAGCGCTGCGAACCGTATTCGACCGCGATCAAATCGGGTGTTGTGTCGACCTGTTGTTCGAACAGGCTAACAAGCGTGGCATCTTCGGGGTAGTCGGTAGCGGTGTTGTTCCAGTCGTTCAGGATGAGGCTACGTTCGTCAGCATCTAGCAGAGCGATAGCATCAATAGCCTGCTGCGGACTGGCAATGACAGCTTGCAGAATCACATCGAAGTGACGCGCCATGCGTTCAATGGTGTTCGCATCGAACAGCTCGGTCGCGTATTCAAACCATGCAGACAGGCCGCTATCTGTTTCCTCGACAAGAAGATGAAGATCAAGTTTAGCGGTCCCGGTTTCGGTGATGAGTGCGCTGGACTTAAGTCCATCGAAGCTGACAATTTCTTGACTACGATTCTGTAGATTAAACAGAACCTGATAGATCGGGGAATGACTGAGGTTGCGGTCGGGTTGCAGTTCTTCAACCAGCTTTTCGAAGGGCAGTGCCTGATGTTCGAACGCGTCCAGCGTAGTGCTACGATTACGGTGCAGTAATTCGCTAAATGTGGGGTTTCCGGAAAGGTCAGCCCGCAAGACGATGGTGTTAATTAGTGCGCCAATCATGCCTTCGAGTTCGGTGCGACTGCGGCCGGCGATCGGGCTACCAATCAGTAGGTCGTCCGTGCCCGAGTAACGCCCAAGTAATACATCAAAGGCGGTTAACAACACCATATAGAGTGTGGCGTTATTGTCCCGAGCGATTTTTTCTAATTGTTCGCGCGTGGAGGCTGAAATTTTGTGATGCAACCATGCGCCCTCGTAACCCGGAGAAGCAGGGCGGGGGCGATCCGCCGGAAGGTCCAGTACTAATGGCGCTCCGGCAAGAGCCTGCGACCAGAATTGCAGGTCTTCGTCGAGCTGCGCGCTACCCGCTTCATTACGTTGCCATGTTGAGTAATCGGCAAGCTGAATCGCTAAAGGTTTTAGTTGCGCTACTCTGCCTTGAATATTGCTGTTGTACAGTTCGGCCAGTTCGGACAACAACAGGCCCATCGACCAACCATCAGCAACGATGTGATGAATAACCAGCAACAGGGCATGATCGTTTTCGCTAATACGAAGGCAATGCAAGCGAAGCAGGGGGCCTTGTTGCAGACTAAAGGGCTGTAAGCATAATCCGGTGAGACGCGAATTAAGTTCGGTGTCGCCAATGTTATTTACATCAACTTGCTCGACGGGAATATGCAATGTGTCCGCAACGATCTGTATCGGCTGGTCACCGTTGTCGGCAAATGTGGTTCTTAATGACTCGTGTCGGGCAACAAGCTGGTCGAGCGCTTGTTGCAAGCTATCCTGATGGAGTTTGCCTTGAAGGCGAAGGGCTGATGGGATGTTGTAAAGCGAGCTCCCGGGCTCAAATTCATTCAGAAACCATAATCGCTGTTGCCCGAATGACAGTGGCAGAGACGAGTTGCGATCAGCGACCGGAATTGACTCCTGAGCCGAGCTTTTGCCGGTAGTACTCAGAAGCTCCAGAATCTCTAGCTTGTTACTAACTAGAAGTTGACGCAGTTCCGCTGTCAGCACGCCTTTAGGCGCACTCACTTTAAGCTGCCCGTCGACGACGGATAGCTTTACGCCTTTCTCGGCGAGTAGTGACAGAATTTCTACTGCAGTCATGTTCATTGTGTTCTTTATAGTGCCCTTAATTTAGGTGTGTTCAAGCAGCCAGTAATTTTACCATGCGCTATAGCATTTGGCGTGAGTTCAAAGACTGAATTCCTCCAGTTCTTCATCATCCTCACCCGTATGTTCCATTTGGGTGGTGGTTTGCAATGCGGAAATCATCCGTCCCAGTTGCAGCGGTGTTGGATATCGGAACAAATATTTCAATGGCAAATTAATTTCTAACCGATCGCGTATCCTAGACAGGAGCTGTGTCGCGAGTAGAGAGTGTCCCCCGAGATCAAAAAAATTATCGTTAATGCCGACCCGTTCCAGACCGAGAATTTCGATCCAGATTTCGCATAGACTGGTTTCCGTCATATTTGTTGGTGCAACGTACGTTTCGCCGACCAGAGCCGATAGATCTGGCGCTGGTAATTCTCTCGTGTTCACCTTGCCGCTGGGCGTCAGTGGGAATTCAGTAACGTTGATAATCGCTGCCGGAATCATGTAGTCGGGCAACGTTTGTTTCAAATGTTGTTTCAGGCTTAAGTGGTCATCAGAACCGATCACATAGCCGATGAGTTGCGGGTTTCCGGGGATATCCTGTCGCAGTATAACCACAGCTTGTGCGACGTCTGGATGCTCACTAAGCCGTGCAGCAATTTCACCGGGCTCGATACGGAAACCGCGAAATTTTACCTGATCATCGATTCTGCCTAAGAACTCGATCTCACCATTGGCAGAAAAACGAGCCTGATCGCCGGTACGGTAGAGCATACCTTCGCGAACAAACGGGTCAGCTATAAATTTTTTGGCGGTTAGTTCAGGCTGCCCGAGATAACCCAGTGCGACCTGTGGGCCACCCAGGCAAAGTTCGCCAGCAGCGCCCAAGGGTGCCGGCTGTAGAGTTGCATCGAGGATATAAGTCTTGCAGTTGGTCACCGCTGTACCGATCGAGGGCAGTGCAGCCCAGCTCGTAGGATCAGAATCTAAGGTAAGCGCAGTAACAACATGAGTTTCGGAAGGGCCGTATTGATTGTGGAGCCGGCATTCGGGCAGCAATAAAAATAGTTCACGCAAAGCCCGCGTAACTTGCAGTTGTTCGCCGGCGGTAATGACATCCTGTAGATCGAGACTCCGTTCATTGTGACTCGTGACTTCTTCCGCCAGAGGTCCTAGTGCTGCGAAGGGCAAATACATACGCTGAATTTTTTTATCAGCAATGAACTGTGCTAAAGCCGGTATGTCACGACGGGTATCCGCATCAATTAAAACCAAGGTGCCGCCACTGGCCCAGGTGGTAAACAATTCCTGCACATTTACATCGAAGCTTGACGGTGCAAACTGTAAGGTACGTGCCGGCTTGCCCAATCTTGAGTCAGCGCTCTGCCAATCGCTGAGGTTGCTAATAGTTGCTTGCGGCAGCATCACGCCTTTCGGCTTACCGGTCGAGCCAGAGGTATAGATGGTATAGAGCGGTGCACTCTGTTCGAGTTGCAAGCCCGGGTTGTTTTTATTGCCGGCAAAAAAATCAAACTGATCAATCAGAATAATCTGTGCATCATGTTGTGGCAGTTCTGCAGAAATATCGGCAGTGCTTAACAAGCATTTGGGCGCACAATCAGCAATCATATGGCTTAATCGTTCCGCCGGATACTCCGGGTCGAGCGGTGTGTAGTTAGCGCCCACTTTAATCGCTGCGAGAGCTGCGATGGCCGTGTTAAGTTCGCGACCGGCACAGACCGCTATGGCATCACCTGGCATAACACCATTATCGATAATCGCATGAGCGAGTATGTTTGCACGTGTATTCAGTTCGGCGTAGGAGAGTTGTTCATCTGCAGCTTCGAGCGCGATGGCGGCGGGCGTGAGAATGACCTGCTGTTCGATCAGTTCATGCACGGCTAAGCCAGAGTAGCTTTCCGTGATGCCACTGTATTTTTCCAGCTGTTGTGAGCGCTCTGCTTTATCGATCAACTGTATGGCATTGATACTCTGCTGTGGATTGTCTGTAATCGCTCGTAGCAGTGTCTCAAAGTGCTTTACCATGCGTTCTATTGTTGAGTTGCTAAACAGATCGGTAGCGTATTCGATGCCGATCGTGATGTTATTTGCCTGGTCAGAAACAGACAGGCTTAAATCAAATTTTGATGTGCCATGCCCGACGAGTTCGGCGCCACCGATGGTCATCCCCGGTAGGCTGATGTTGCGCTCAGTTTTTTCCTGCCAGATAAACATCACTTGAAACACCGGTGAGACACTCATGTCACGTTCGGGCTGGAGTTCTTCTACCAATCGTTCGAAGGGCAGTTCCTGATATTCACGCAGTTGCAAGTTGTCTTTGCGGGTTCGAGCGAGCAGTGAGGTGAAGGCTTCATCTGGCTTTATTTCGGTGCGAATCACTAGCGTGTTCAGAAAGAAACCAATTAGGTTTTCGAGTTCGCGTCGATCGCGACCGGCAACTGGCGTGCCGATAACAACATCCTGCTCACCGCTGTAGCGTGAGAGCAGGATGTTGAAGGCCGCAAGAAATAGCATGAACGTTGTGCTGTTATTGTCTCTGGCGAGTGTTTTGAGCTTGCTGCTTAAGTCAGCGGGCAGCTGGCGTTCGATCCAGTTGCCTTTGTAGCTGGGCTCTGAGGGTCGAGGATAATCGGTTGGGAGGTTAAGCACCTCAGGGGCACCAGCGAGATTCTGTGTCCAGAAATCAAGATATTCTTGCAGCTTTTCGCCACTTAGCCAATCTCGTTGCCACGCTGCGTAGTCGGCATACTGAATATCGAGTTCAGGGATTTGTGGCTGCCGTTGTTCGCTGAGTGCAGTGTAGATTTCGGAAAGCTCCCGAAGGAAAATATCTACAGACCAGAGATCCGCAATCACATGGTGGAACACCAGCATCAATGTGAAAGCATTAGGGCCTGTTTTGATTAGCACGGTGCGGAGTAGCGGGGCTGTGCCGAGGTCAAATGACGTTTGCGCAATGCCAGTAAGACGCTCTTGCAGTGCACTGTCACTATCGGCGCAGGCATCGACCTGCTCTAGTTTGAGTCCTGCCTTCACATCAATGTGTTGCGCGGGTTGACCATTAATCGCTTCGAATTTCGTACGCAGAGATTCGTGACGAGCCAGCATTTTCTGTAAAGCCAGTTCTAGCAGGTCGGTCTTCGGTGTGCCTTTGATATGGCTGGCGAAGGGCATGTTGTACAGCGGCGTACCCGGTTCCAGTGCATCCAGAAACCAAAGTCGTTGCTGAGCAAATGACAATGGCAAGTTTTCAGCTCTATCAGCCTTGGGAATGCTGACACGTTCGTCATCGCTATTAGCAGCTGTGCTGAGTAGGGCGATGATCTCGCTGCGTTTACTTATGATTTCGTTTTTGAGCTCATCCGTTAACGCGCCTTTCTTTGCTTGTAAGCGTAACTTGCCATTCTGTAGGCTAAGACCGATGCCTTGTGCTCTGAGGCGATTGATAAGATCAAGAGCGCTCATAGTTCGATCTCTTCAATATCTGCATCACCGCTGAATGCGGGCTCTGAGTTCAGTGCCCAATTCAGAGTGTCGACAGCATCTGCAATGCCCTTAACCGTGGGGGTTTCGAAGAGCGTATTCAGTGGCAAATTGACATTGAAGGCTTCGCGCACGCGCGAAATCAGTTGCGTTGCTAGTAAGGAGTGCCCACCGAGATCGAAAAAGTCATCGTCGATACCGACTTGTCCGGCGCTAAGAACTTCTTCCCAAATAGCGACCAAAGATTTTTCGGTGTCGGTATCGGGAGGCACGTAGCTTTGGGTGATTTGGCCTTCCGGTGCCGGTAGTGCGTTGCGATCGATTTTGCCGTTAGGTGTTAGCGGGAGATCAGTAAGGATTGAGTAGATGCCGGGTACCATATATTCGGGCAGGTGCTGTCGCAGGCCTTCTTTCAGTTCGGGTACGAGGCTGCGTTGCAGGCGACCTTCCATTGGGTCATTGCAGATGCTATCGGTGCCTAAAACGGTCAGCGCATTGACAGCATTGCAGCCGGGTGGAATCAGCCATGCGGTGATATAGCCCGGCGTGTTGCTGATCGATTGCACCGACCAGCCGGCAGCTTCAGCCAGATGGTTAATATCATCAATCTCTAAACCGCTGTGAGCGGTAGCAATGTCTGTACGGGCTTCACTAACAGTGAGAGCCTGCGATTGTGCGAGCAATGTCGTGAGTCGAGTTTCCTCACTGAGGCGTGCGTCCGGAATGCCGGATATCAGCAGGCCATCCTGAGCCTGAGAATTACTCAGGCGCGTTTGCAATTCATCCAAGCTTAGTTTGCCGCTTTGCCAGTCGAGCTTTTCAGGCTTGGCAGTGGCGACAGTACCGGTGCCAATGTCGAGCACGACGTCATAACGGAAGCGGGTGAGTTCGTTGCGCTCTGTGCCCTGTTTCAGACGGAAGCCGGCACTGCGGATGCGTGGGTTGTTCGCAATTAGATTAGCGAAATAGCCGGGGGCGATTAGCAACTCTTCTTCCTGCTCTATACGTTGGCGGATTCGTTGGCCCAGTTGTTCGAGGGTGACTCCGGCATCGGCTTGAGCAAACTGAATAGAACTGTGGAATTCCTGCAACAGCACATGGTTCCGGATGTCGCCTAAGAATAGCGTGCCGCCATCTGCAATCAGGTCGACCAGAGTATTGATAACCTGAGTCAGGTAGCTTTCGTCGGGGAAATACTGAGCGACTGAGTTGATGATTGCCGTATTGAAACTCTGAGAGACAAGTTTTTTGTCAGGGCTGTTGAGCTGGTCGGCCGCTGTCTGCAGTGTTGTAACATTTCGCAGATCATCATAGCGTGCTGCCAACTGGTCGATAGCGTTCATCGAGGCGGGTGAAAAGTCGGTGGCCAGATAGCTGTTGGCATGCGGCGCTATGGCAGCTGCGAACAGTCCTGTGCCTGCGCCAACCTCGATAACCTTGCCAGGGTTTAATGCGTTGATTCGTGCTGCCGTTGTGTCGACCCAGTTACGCATTTCATCAGCAGGGATAGGCAAGCCTGTGTAACTGCTTTTCCAGCCTGAAATATTGAAGCGGGGGTCGGGGACGTCACCGCCCTCGACGTAAGCGTCTTCCCAAAGATCTTTCCACTGTTCTAAGTGCTCGCCTTTCCATTGTTCGATCTGAGCCTCGGTGATGCCTTCGTCATCGGTAACAACATAGGCTACTAGGCGAGTGTCACCCTCACGGTACTCGTGTGCAGTAACCACTGATTCTTTAACTGCTGTATGTGCGGTGAGCGCTGTTTCTATTTCGCCCAGTTCCATTCGGAAGCCGCGAATCTTGATTTGATGATCATTACGGCCCAGGCATTCAATCTCGCCATTTGGCAAATAGCGGGCAAGGTCGCCGGTACGATAAATTCTCGCGTTAGGGTGGCCCCCGATATTAAAAGGATCAGGAGTAAACTTTTCGGCAGTCAGTTCATCGCGCTTGAAGTAACCGACTGCGAGACCCTCACCGCCGATGCAAAGTTCGCCGGGAATACCCGTAGGTAATGGCTCCAGATTGTCATCCAGAATGTACATGGTCGTGTTGCCGATAGGCTTGCCGATAGTTATGGGGCCGCTCTCTGCAACTTTACTGACCGAAGACCAAATTGTTGTTTCAGTCGGGCCGTACATGTTCCAGAGTTCAACGCCGGTGGCAAGAATCCGGTCAGCTAGGCTGCGCGGCAGAGCTTCGCCGCCGCACAGTACTGTAAGGCCCGGGTAACCAGCCCAGTCTTCATTCAGCAATAGGCGCCAAGTTGCTGGCGTGGCCTGCATGACAGTCGCTTTCGAGTTGCTGATCAATTGTGCGAGTTTCTGACCGTCACCGCTGACCTCGCGACTCGCGATAACCACCGTGGCTCCGGTAATTAACGGTAAAAGCAGTTCCAGCACCGCGATATCAAATGACAGAGTAGTAACTGCAATCATCACATCATCGGGTTTTAAGCCGGGTTTTTTTTGCATCGTTAAAAGGAAATTAACCACAGACTGATGCGGCAGTTGCACACCTTTGGGCAGACCGGTCGAGCCTGAGGTATAGATCATGTAGGCAAGGTCGTCTGATCCTGCAAAGCCATTTTCGAGCCTTACAGCTGAGTCCGGTTCGGCATCTAAAGCAACGGTTGCCAAATCAATGTTAAGCGCATCAGTCGAGGGTAGGGTGACACCCTGACGCGTATCAACAATAACAGCCGGCATCGCGGCATCACTCATCATGTAACTGATACGGTCATCCGGGAATGCCGGGTCAAGTGGCACATAAGCAGCGCCGGTTTTTAAGATGCCCAGTATCGCTACCAGCAGATCGATGCTTCGTTCGAGGTAGATGCCCACCATGCTGCCATGGCCAATGCCGTTGTGGCTTAAATAATGCCCCAGTTGGTTCGACCGCGCATCAAGTTCTGCATAGCTGAGTTGAGTATTCTCAAATACTGCCGCAATAGCATCGGGTGTTCTTTGCGCGGCTGTTTCAAACAGCTCATGCACGCCGGCATGGCGGGGGTAGTCGACCGTGGTTTGATTCCAGGCAGTGAGTACCTGTTCGCGCTCACTTTTTTGCATCAGGGGCAGATCAATAATGCGGCTATCAGGATTAGCCACCGCACCGATTAATAAGACCTCAAGATGCTGCGCCATGCGTTTGATGGTGTCGGGTTTGAACAGATCGGTGTTGAACTCGATTGAGCCGGTAAGCTGGCCATCGATTTCAATAAGCTGCAGGAATATGTCATACATCGTGGTGCCTGGCGCCACCGGGTAATCGCTGCACTCGCAGTTATTGAAGTTAAGTTCTTCATCAGCATCGTACTGATGCACCACGAATAAAGTCTGAAACAGCGGGCTACGGCTGCGGTCGCGTTCGGGCCGCAGCTGCTCGACCAGCACTTCAAAGGGGAGGTCCTGATGCGCAAAGGCATCGGCAGCTGTGTCACGTGCGCGGGTTATGGCATCGCGGAAACTTAAGTTGCCATCCGTCGCACCGCGCAGCACCAGTGCATTGACAAACGGACCGATCAGATCCTCTAAAGAGCTGAAGTGCCGGTTTGATACTGCGGCGCCGACGACGATGTCATTCTGTTGTGTGTAACGGTGCAGCAGTGATTGAAACCCACCGAGCAATGTCATGTACAAAGTTACGCCCAGTTGTTGGCTCAGTTTTTTCAGCTCGCCGAGCAGTTCGTGAGGTAATGCAAAGTTATAGATATCACCGCGGTAGCTTTGTACCGGCGGGCGAGGCAGATCGGTGGGAAGGTTCAGTGTAGTAACGCCCTCGAGCTGTTGTCGCCAATAGTCGCTTTGGCGTTCAAGCTCAGGACCTTTAAGATAGCGATTCTGCCAGCCCGCAAAATCAGCGTATTGGATGGGCAGTTCGGGCAGTTCGATAGCGTTGTTGCTTAATAATGCGTTGTAGGCTGTCGAAATCTCTCGCATCAGCAAACCGCAGGACCAGCCATCCACTACAAAGTGATGTGTGGTAATAACCAGAACGTTGTCTTTATCGGGCAGGCGCATGAGCCTTACCCGCAACAACGGCGGGTTGGACAAACGCACCGGGCGGCGACCTTCGGCATTTACCCGTTCGCTGAGCTCTGCTTCGGATGTGCCGGCAGGCACATCTTCAATAAAGAACCAATTCTCAGTAGTACCGATTTCGTTGTTAATGATGAGTACTGCCTGATCATTAACTGTCTCGCAATAGCTGCGAAGAACTTCATGACGGTTAACCACATTGAGCAGGCTTTGCTGCAATACTTCTGTATTGATTTCGCCGCGAACTCGTTTGGCGAGCGTGACGTTATAAAACGGATTCTCGGGTTCCAGTTCGTCAAGAAACCAGATTCGTTGTTGCGCATAGGACAGCGGCAACTCGCCCGGGGTGTTCGTGCGGGGGAGTTTGCGTAACGCAGGTTCCTCAGCCGCCGCCGATAGCTGTTCAATAATTTCAGCTTTTCGAGTTTTAAGCTCCTGCAAGACATCATCATTCATGACACCTTTCGGAGCATTGTAGCGAAGCTTACCATCTTCGATGCGCAGCTCGACACCGGCTTGCTTCAGTTGATTCAGCAGATTTTTAGTGGCGAGGGTGCTGCTCATATTTCCCCTTCGTCACGATCATCGCGACTGACCGGGGGTTCTGCTATTTTTTCTTGATCCTCATCAATGCCGCCGCCAAGCATTGCATGCAGCAGGATATGGGTTTTGCCCAGCTTCAATAGCTCTGCAAAATATTTGGTTTCAAGTCCGCCGATCTGACATAGGCCAATGCCCATTAGGGGTGCGGCAGCTTCGAGCAGTTGGGTCATGTGACCGGTTTCAATGACGGAATAGTGCAGGCTGCGCTCGCTGTACATAGAGCCTATGGCCTGCATTTCGACGACAAGGTACAGCGCAAATGCTGCTGCATCGAATACCGGGCGGTTAATGATCGGGTCATACAACTCACGCATGTTGCCCGGGTCAGAATTAAGCATAACCAATGTGTTTTGCATGGGCTCGAAGTAATACACACCTGAGTCCAGACCTTCAATACGATTTGGCTTTACGTAAACGTAGGTTTGGATCGGGTACAATCCGCCGGCCGAACCATACAGATATTTTGGTTTGTCGTTAATCTGTCTCGCCCGCAAATTGCTCAGTAATTGTGAGAAGCCATCGAGTGGCATAGCAGCTGCAGCAAACTTCCGATAACTGCGTTGTGCGAGGTATAGAGATTCATCGATAGCGTAGGCTCCGGGTAATGCCACGATGGTTTCATCGCCTGAGAACTTCCGAATGCCTGGCAGGGTTGCTTTAAACTTAGCGCGATCTTCAGGGTCGGTGACCGGCTTAACATCTTTTAGTACGGAAGGATGCGTGAGCAACGGATCATCGAGTGCTTCAGCCGCAGCAGCTTTCGCTGCCGGTTTTTGTTTCTGATACAAGGCACTCAAACCATTCACACTCGGATTGCGATAGAAATCATCCATGCGCGGTCGGAAGCCTAAGTTCTGATCTAGCGCATTGGAAATGCGGATCATCTCGATAGATGTGGCGCCCATCTGCAGCAGGTTTTCTGCCGGATTAATTTCGGTCATGCCCAGTACATCGCAAACATGCGCTGCAATGTCGGCGTTGCCGCTTGCTTCGGGCGCAGTTGCTGTTGCAGGTTGAGCGTCACCGAAGTCGGGTTCGGGTAGGGCGCGTCGGTCGACCTTGCCATTAGCGGTGAGTGGCAGGGCATCGAGGAATACGTAAGCGGAAGGCACCATGTACTCAGGCAGCTTGTCACGCAGGTGCTCACGCACATTGTCGGTGCCGGGCGCTGTACCTTCGGCAACGACATAGGCCACCAAACGTTTGTTTCCATGTGACGGACCTACAGCACTGACGACACAACTGCGAATGCTGCGATGGTTTTCTAGCGCTGCTTCGATATCGCCGAGTTCAACGCGGAAGCCCTGTACCTTCACTTGGAAATCTTCACGCCCCATGAATTCGATATTACCATCGGGTAGTAAACGACCCAGGTCACCGGTTTTATAAAGTGTTTCGCCGGTACGCGGGTGAGTAATGAAACTGGCTGCAGTTTTTTCCGCATCACGCCAGTAGCCCTTCGCCACACCTATTCCACCGATGTACAGCTCGCCCGTTACCCACACAGGGCAAAGCTCGAGTTCACCGTTTAAAACATAAAAACTCTGATTGCGCATTGCTTTGCCATAAGGAATGCTAATCCAGCTTTCCGGTACATCGCCTATGGGGTAAATAATGGACCATATCGATGCTTCGGTAGCACCGCCCATCGAAATAACTTCGACCGGCGCAGAGATTTTTTTGATTCGTTCGGGCAGTTTTACAGGAACCCAGTCGCCACTCATCATGACGACACGCAATGATTCAATTGGTGATATCACCTGTTGCTCAGCGTAGTCGGTAACGAGCCCCATGAGTGCCGGCACGGTATTCCACAGAGTGACCTGATGGGTGTCGACAAGGGCTGCCCAGTGCGCCGGGTCGCGCATGCCGGTGGCATCGGGAAAGACAATTTGTCCGCCGGCGGCGAGCAGACCAAAAATATCGTAGACCGATAGATCGAAGCTCAGCGATGACAAAGCCAGCACGCTGTCATTGGCAGTAACTTTAAAACGATCGTTAATGTCGGCGCAGGTGTTCGCGGCGCCACGATGATCAATGACCACACCTTTCGGCTGGCCGGTGGAGCCTGATGTGAAAATAACGTAGGCCAGATTTGCCTGGGTGGCCGGGCAGTCAATAGCAGTGCTCGCAGCGCTGCCTAAGTCGGCCTCATTAATGCGTATGCGCTGTGTGTCTGCAGGCCATTGAATGGCGGCATCCTGACAACCCTGGGTTATCGCAATGCGCGCCTCGCCATAGTCGAGTAGATATTGCAGGCGCTCAGTGGGCATGGTGGCGTCGATGGGCAGGTATGCGGCGCCGGCTTTTAATATCCCGAGAACAGCAACCACCTGTTCCCAACCCTTCTGCATAACCACAGCAACAAGTTCATCGGGTTTGACTTCTGCAGTCGTGAGCCGATGAGCCAGTTGATTGCTCAGTTCGTCAAGCTCTCGGTATGTGAGGCAGCGGTCATTGGAAATAATGGCGGGTGCATCGGGGCGGCGTGAGGCCTGAGCTAAGAAACCACTGTGCAACAAACCTTCGGGCAGCGGGCCTTCGGTATCGTTGGCGTCAGTAACCAATGCGCGTTGTGCGGACGGCATTAATTTTGCGAGTGTGGTGGGCCAATCCTGTTGCCAGGCGTCTTCATCGTTGGCGAGCCGGGTGATGCAAGCGGAGTATGCGGCAAACATGTCATCAAGCAGGCCTGCAGGGAACAGCGCTTCGACCGCATCCCAGGTAGCCCAGAGTCCGCCATCGCGTTCGGACGCGACATGGTCGAGCCATACCTGAGGTGTCTGGCTAACGGCGAATACCTGTTTACCAAAGTGATGCCATGACGAGCTGTCTTCGCCATTGCTGCCAATGCCGAGTGTGCTGGTAAACACGATAGGCATCATCACTTGAGCGCCGTCGCCGGCCTGTGCCATTTCACGCAATACGCGCACGCCACTGACAAAGCGATTGTCGACACCTTGCCAGAGCTCTTTTTGCAAACGCTGGGCGCGAGCTTCAAAACCATCGCGATCTAAGTGATCGATGCCGAGCAGAATAAGTGAGGTGAAATCGCCAACAATATCGTCAACATCCCCATGCAATGGCATGCGGTTAAATAGCGTGAGGTTCAGCGTTAAGCGGGGCTGACGCGACCAGGTGGCAAGTGTTTCGCCGAAACATTGCAGCAGGGCCGCGGTGGGCGTTATGCCCGCTTGTGCGGCGCGAGTTTGAAAGCGTTCCCAGTCGGCCTTGGGTAGTTGAAAGCCGCGTTGTACAAAACTATGGTCTTTCAGTGTTTCCGGTGATACAGCCAATGGCAGTTGCGCCATTCCTGGCAGCTTATCGATATGCTGTTTCCAGTAATCCATTGCACGTTGGTAGAACGTAGAGTTATTCAGCTGCTGTTCGGCAATGACGTAATCACGGAAACTGATTTGCGGCACCGGTAGCGACGTGTCCATATCGTGATAGAACTGCAGCAGTTCCGCCGACATAATCTGAAAGCTGCGTGCATCGGTAATAAGACAGTCGAGACTAATATGTAATCGAGTGGTGTGTTTATCAATAACAGTTGCTGCGACTTCAAACAGCGGCCAGACATCACTCGGTAAAACCTGATGCGACATTCTGTCGCGGGTGTATTGCAAGCCCTGCTCGATAAGCTCAGCGCTCTGCAGGCATAAGTCTTGCATCGGAATACGGTAGGCAGGTACGTCAGCCAGAATCTGCTGGGTGCCATCGGGCAATACGATGGCCCGCAGCATTGAGTGGCGATCGATCACTTTTTGCCAAGCCGCGGTGAAGCGGGGCAGGTCGAGGTCTTCTGCATCAATTTCTATGTACAAATGTGTCGCTACACCGCCGAGTGCGAAATCACTGCCACGACCTACAAGGTAGGCCTGCTGTATGTCTGTAAGTGGAAAGACTTTGTGCAGGTTCTCAGTGTCGATTTTTGCTACCGGCAGTGACTCGCTAAAGCCGTTAGCCACGCGGTCGCCACGGCGATGCGCGGCCATGGCATCACCATGATGCTGGTCTAAGTGCTTAATCAGTTCGCGGATGCTAGGGGCATCTATGAGTGCGCTGATATAAATGTAATCGTTGAGTAGTTCACGCAGTTTGCTGGTGAGCTTTAATGCAAGTATAGAGTCGCCACCAAGTTCAAAGAAGTTGTCATTAACACCAATCGGTCGTACGCCTAGCGCGGCAGACCAAATGCTTGCGAACTCTGTTTCCAGAGGGTTTTCGGGTTTGACGTATTGGGTGCCAATGTCAGGACGGTCTTGTCCCGGCGCAGGCAGAGCGCTGCGATCGAGTTTGCCATTTGGGCTGAGTGGTAGCTCTTCAAGAGTGACGTATGCAGCTGGCACCATATACTCGGGCAACTTGCCCGCAACATGTGCACGCAGTTCGCTAACCGAAGGCATGCCATCCCCGACCAGATAGGCCACTAAGCGCGGCTCATTGCCTGCATCATGTCGCAGCATTGCCACCGTTTCATGCACGGTGGTGATTTCGCGCAGGGTGGTTTCGATTTCACCGAGTTCGATGCGGTAACCGCGCAGTTTTACCTGGCCATCTTTGCGTCCGAGAAACGCCAGTTCGCTATTGCTAAGTAAGACGGCTTGATCACCGGTTCGGTAGACGCGTCCGTGATCGGGCAGTTCGATAAAGGCCGCAGCGGTGAGGTCAGGTTGATTGATATAGCCGCGAGCAATGCCGGGTCCGCCGACGCAAAGTTCGCCAGCCTGACCTGTCGGCAGCGGCTGGAGTGCATCATCAATAATGATTACTGGGCTGTCCGCCAATGGTTGACCCACGTTCCTTGCATCTCGGTCATCGCTGCCATCGGTCGGATAAACCCTTACCGCCACTTGACCGCCGGTTTCGGTGATGGCGTAGGTGTTTACCAGTTCAGGGCCGAGGCCTGCATGGCTGCTGTGCCACTGTGCGATATCACCGGCGAGAACAGCTTCGCCACTGAATACGATGCGGCGCAGTTGTAGTTCGTTGTTGGATTCGTCAAATACCGGATTAAGCAGCAGTTGCCGGAATGCAGATGGCGTCTGACTGAAAATTGTGGTGCCGGTATCGCGAAGTAGATTGTAAAGCGCTTGCGGATCTTTGCGAGTTTGGTCAGGAACAATAACAAGTTCGGCACCGTGCAATAGAGAACCGAAAATCTCCCATGCGGAAAAGCCGAAGGCACAGGAGTGGAAGAGCGTCCAGACATCATCGCGGCGGAAGTCGAGTGTTGTGCCAATCGTTTCGAAAAGTCGCACGACGTTTTCATGCGTCACCATGACGCCTTTCGGTAAGCCGGTCGAGCCTGAGGTAAAGATCACATAGCAAAGGTTGTCGGCGCCAACATCAACCCTGGGGTTGGAGTCGGAGTTCTCTGCAATGTGATCGCTTAGAATGAGTTGTGCCGGATGTTCCGGCAGGCATGCCTGAACATTGCTGTGGCTAACGATGATAGCCGGTTGCGCTTGGTCCAGCATGTGTGCAAGACGGGCAGCAGGGTAATCGGGATCCAGTGGCACATAGGCGCCGCCTGCTTTTAGAATGCCCAGTAGACCTGCCAGCAGGTCAACGCTACGACCAATACACAAGCCAACGCGATCATCGGCGAGTACTCCAGCCGCAATAAGCTCATACGCAATTCGATTGGCAGCAGAGTTCAGTTCGCGATAGGTCAGTTTTTGTTTGCCATCATAAACGGCGATGGCATCCGGCTGCTGCGTTGCCTGCCATTCAAACCAGTGATGTACGCAACGTGCAGGGTAGAGCTTCGCCGGCGCGGTCGCAGCGGACAGGGAGGGTTTTCCTGACTGATCCGACCTAACCTGAGTCATTAGTCATCCTTGCCGATGTAGATGCTGCCGCTGGTGCATGTCTCGTTAATGACCACGCGACTCAGCAAAGGCATTTGCGGTTTAAGTTGATCCCACAGCCATTTTGCAAGCACTTCACTGGTTGGGTTCTCCAGACCGGGGATGTCATTTAGATAATGGTGGTCGAGTTTTTCATACACCGGTTTGAAGATCCGTTTGATCTCGGCAAAATCCATAACCCAGCCAGTGTCTTCACCGATAGGACCCGATGCGTAAAGACGACCGCGGAAGGAATGTCCGTGCAATCGACCGCACTGATGACCCTCTGGTACATGGGGTAATTTGTGGGCGGCCTCAAAGATAAATTCTTTGTAGATTTCCATTCCTGCCTTGTCTCCAAATCGTATGGCCTTACGGCGCATTTTTAGCCCGACTCACGTCAGGTGCTGCTTATGTCGCATACAGGCTCTATCGGCATACCGAGCATATCCGGGATAAACCGGATGCCATATCGGGTTATTTACGCGATTTATCCTGTAAGCATTTGATTTTTTTCTAAACAGTTCATCTTTTAAATTGCCCATTTAGACGAGTCTAATCTTTCGGGCAGCGACAAAAAAGGAACCAGTCCCTAGATTAATATTGCTGCAGTAACCTATATGAACGGCTCCGATTCTAATGCTATTGGACTGTTTTGCGAGGATTCGCGGCAAAAAAAACCGCTCTCGCGCGATGCGCGGACGATACTCTGGGCTGGGGCGTTGCCGCGCTTTGGCTTATTCCTAACAAAAACCTTTTAGAACAAGGGCTTGTCAATATTCCTTGATGCACCCTTGCGCCATCATCACTGACCACTTGACTTGCTGAGCGATGCCGCCGTCAAGTCGGGCAGGTGGGTTGCCGCAAATGTATTCCGAACGGGCCCGATGGCCCGCATGCTTCGATGCGAACAAATTTGTCGGGAGTGCTGAAATGTGAGGGCGCGCAGCGCACAAGGCTTGTACAATCTGGTATAAATCATAAGCTGGGATGGGCGGCAGGAACCGGCTGTCATGCTGGTGCGAGTCAGCCCCGCAGTGGAGAGATGAAAGTTAAGATTTTCAATGATTTAAAGCGTTACTTGAAGGGCGGCATTATTACCGAGCACCAACCGGTTGATTTTTTGCCGTCAGGTTTCACTGTGCGTCAGATTGAGGAGACCGGTGTCTCTGTAATTGACAACTTTTGCAGCGCGGAAGAGGCCGAATACCTGATTGAAGCGGCGCGGCCGTTGCTAAAGCCCAGCAGAATCGTAGTGAACAATGAGTCTGTGAAGGACGATTACCGCACCTCCAGTACGGCAGCGCTTTACGGGCAGCTGCGCAAAGACAAGGCCTTAATCCCGCTGTTGTACCGAGGCGCCATGTTGTTGGGCGTACCTTATACCCATGTCGAGGCAGTGTTCGTAACTCATTATTCTGGCGGCGAATATTACAAAAAGCATGAAGACTTTTTCCCTGGTTTTCAGGGCGATCGTTTGTACACGGTGCTCATCTATCTTAACGATATGAGCCCGGAGCAGGGCGGCTCAACCGCATTTGAAAAGTTGCGTTTGTTAGTCACGCCAAAGCGTGGCCGGGCTATTTGCTGGACCAATCGCAATCCGGATTGCTCCACTCATCCTGAAACGACTCATGAAGCGCTGCCTGTAGCCGAGGGCTCGGAAAAGTGGGTTATTCAACTGTGGTACAGGCGTTACGAGCTTCTGCCACCTGCAATCGATCTGCCCGATGCGCCTGAGGCCGATGTCACTTCACCGGTGGCACCTGCAGCGGAATTGCCTAGCGGGGTTAGGCATCTGAGTGCGGGTATGGGCTCATGATGGAATGGTTGCGGCGGCAGAAGCGCTTGATGCAAAAGTACTATTACGAGCGTTATTACTTTTTGGCGAAGGTTTTTCCACCTGAGGTGCCGCGTCGACCCTTGTCATTTTTACACGACGGCTTTGCGGTAAATTCTGTGGCGAATAGCGGCGTACGGGTGATAGATAATTTTTGCAGCGTTGCGGGTTCGTCTTATCTTATTTCCAGAGCTTGCGAGGTCGGTGGAGATGGCGCCTTATCTGCAGTGGTGTTCAACGCCACCCATCAGGATCCGGTATTAATGCCTTTGCTTTACCGTATCTCGATGCTGACGGGTATTCCGTTAAACCATGCAGGTTCGATTGAAGTAGGACTCGTTCCTGATACGCTTAAAGACTGCCCGGTGGGTAAGCAGCAGCCGCGTAATTCGGCAAAACCCTGTTACGGGCTGCATGTGTTTTTAACCGACGAAGGTGAATTGCAGTTTCCCGGTCTGGATATTGGCATTGAGGCTGCCAAGGGGCGCGCGGTTCTATGGCCTATTGAGGCATCAGTCGGTGTTGAACCCGCTCAGCCTGTTGCCGCTTATTCCAGCATGGGCAGCGATAATTTCTGGGTGGCAAGCATCACACTGTATTCAGCTAAAATGTTTGAGCCAGATACTATTACTGAGCTTGTGCCGCAAACGCAGAAGGGTGTGGCTTTGGGCGCCAGTGATGTGTTGCCCGCCGGTACCGGCTATCTCCAAGATCCTATAAATGAAAATGAGGTTGTGCGCTAATGCGTGTAAAAATCGCCCCTGAATTTATATGGCGTAAATTGCGTCAATGGGTCCATCAGCGGCACTATCGTTTGTTTAAGTTGGGCTGGTACAAGGTTCCGCGTCAGCCGTTGGCGAATTTTCCGAACGGTATGAGCATTACGCATATCGCGAACACTGGTGTCACCGCGATAGATAACTTTTGCACGCTTGAGGAGGCCCAGCACTTTATCGCCACTGCGGGCACTAAGGTTGAGCCGAGCGCAGTATTAGTGGATGGCGGCAAGTTGGTGCAGTCGGAAGGGCGGACCTCGCAGAGTTCCTTTATGTCTCTTGGCAGCAGCGATGCAACGTCGCAGAATATAATTTTCCGTGCGGCGTCAGTGTTTGGTTTGCCGGTCAGCTATTGCGAGAGAATGTCTATTACCCGATACGGCGAGGGTGAGTACTACAAAGCACATCTCGATTATGACGATACCTTTGGGGCCGATCGCATGTACACCTGCCTTATTTACCTGAGTGAGCTTACGGATGCTCAGGGCGGCGGTACTTGGTTTTCAAAGTTGAACTTGCTGGCAAGACCAAAACTCGGGCGGGCCATTTGCTGGGTAAATACCGACCCCGATGGGCAGCGACACCCTGAGACACATCATGCAGCATTACCTCCTGTGGGCGAGGGCATCGAAAAGTGGGTAGTGCAATTGTGGTTTCGTGGTTATCCGAAAACAAGGGGCATGCTAAGACCTGTTCCGCTGCCCGGTATTCAGGGTGAGGCATTAGGTCCAAGTGCTGTATTGCCTGACGGGGTTAAGCATTCTGGCGAGCTTACCTATGACAATGCTTACACTGTTCCGGGGCTTACAGAAGAGGCGCAGCGGCGCCGTTGACGGCAATGTGGTTAAACGCCGCCGATTATCGGGAGCATCGGCATTTAGTCCTCTTAGATATTGAATTAGATAACGACTTAATTGTCGACTTAATGGATGCGTTAATTCGCAAATAAGAGGGCTTTTGTGATCCGGGTAATTTTTTTGGCCCTAGTAGGCTTTGTTTCTGTCACTGCATTTGCAGCGCCTGCAGTTTATTGGCTGGAGAATCCGGTTACGGATGTTGCCATTCCTGCTGAGTTGCCAGCCGACTGGCAATCGACACAGTCAGACACACTCCAACTAGCGGTGGCTCCAGGTGAGTATCGTGCAGCGAGCTTTCTGGTAATTGCAGACCAGGCTTTGTCCGGTGTTCTGGCCGAGTCTACAGACCTGGTTGCGGTCGATGGTGATGCGGTCATTAAAGCCGAGCATGTCGACTTGCGATTGGTTAAGCAGTGGTATCAGGCGGCGTATGCTGCCCGAACCGGAAATCTGACGCCCCGGCTAGTGTCTGAACTACTCCTGAAAGATGATGCGCTGGTTAAAGCTGAAGGTAATAAAAATTACCTTCAGCTCAATACTGGTGAGTACATGGATATCAGCAAGCGAGGTCAATCACGCAAACGCGGCATTATTCCCGTTGATCAAATGCCTGTGCAGGATGCCATTGACTTGCAGGCGATTGATATTGCTGCCGGTAATAACCGCCAGTTCTGGGTGACTGTGGCATTGCCGGAAGCTACCGCACCGGGCTTGTACAAAGGCGTCATTAAAGTGAGTGCTGCGAGTGGAAAGCTCGGCAATGTAAGTTTGCAGGTTGAAGTTCTGCCATTCCGCTTGGCACCATCTGAGCTGGTTTATAGCGTGTTTCATAGAGCGCAGCTGAACAGTAACTGGCCTGATGGCAGCGTCTCTTCAGAGTTCCGCAGCGAGGACCAGTACAGCGCCGAGCTTAACAACATGGTTGCCCATGGCGTCATGCATCCGAATCTCTATCAGAAATACAGCTCTCCCGAGTTTCGCAGGGCGCTGGAGTTGCG
>JABIQA010000200.1 GCA_018699155.1 Chromatiales bacterium | reverse complement strand
GAGGGGCGCTGACCCAGCCGACATTAATCAAATCGAGTTCATTTGCGGTAAAGCTCACGCTGGATATACCGGGCGGAATGCTGCCCGGTTGAGTGACTCGCGGGCGGCTCCACGGCTTGTATTCGTCCAGCTCCACCATTGAACCGCTGGGCAATGGCACGACCGACAGCGGGTATGTCGTGTCCAGCGGTTTGTCGTTAAGCCGCGAGATAATGGTAATGGCGTAGTCCTGAGCGGGCGACACCGGCATGCCGTAGTTGCTGCTGTAGTAGTTCTGCATCTCCATCATGCTTGGCCCGCCAGCAATCACAATGAATGAGCGCCCCACAAAGGTGTCGTCGTACAGGCTGAGTTTGCCGCCACCGGCCGGACGGGTCATATAGATGATCTCATTGCCCGGGCCGCGCACCTGCATCACCCTTGGGGCACCTTCAGTAGGGTACAGGTCTTTGGGTGGGCCAAGTACTTCGAAGGGCGATCCTTCAAGATAGGGCACCAGAGCATCAGGGCTCTTTACCACCAGCTCAAACGCATTCCAGCCGTAAGTCTGCATCGGCTCGTAGGAATCGTCTTCATCCAGTTCGACAAAGCGCAGATACACCGGCGTCATTTTTGCCGGCCGCATGAGCACGTAGTTTCTTTCAAGCATCCCGGGTGCGTTCCAGAGGTCGGCGAGCTCGCTGCCGATGACACCAGCGTCCACCGTTTGGTACCCGAGATACTCTTTATAGGCGTCTTCAACGGCCGTAAGGTTGCTCACTGCTATCGTTATTATAGCTATTTCTTTCAACATCTTATTTCTATCTCATAATGTGATTTATATTTTAAGTTGAGCGCACATTTCCGAGCAAGCTGGAGCCAAGCAGTGCGGCTGAGGGCAAACTTAGCACATGGTAACGGCGTATGTGAGCGGTCACCGATATCTACTTTGACCTTGTTTGCCACGATGGCTATGAGAGCTTGGCTTGTTGGGGGAGCAAATTATCGGTTAATGTTCGCGCTTGCTTTGTGTATTCAATGGGTTTTGTTATGACGCAAGTTTCGGGCAGCACTCAGGCTTATCGCTGGGTCATTCTGTTTTGTTCTTTTATGGTGCTGTTTGTTTCTAACGGCATGACGCTCGGCGGTATTGCCGTTTTCGATAACCAGATTCTGGATGCATTGAAAGACGTCACCGGTGAAGATGTCGCCCTGGGCCAGCTCAAGGCCCGCGACGGCATAATGTTCCTGACCGCAGGACTGCTGGGTATGGCGGCAGGTTGGCTGGCCGACAAGGTTGGTGTGAAGCCTCTTATGCTTTTTGGTCTGGCGTTGCTTGCTGCCGGTAACTACGCCTACAGCCAGATCACCAGTCTCACCGATATTTATGTTATTCACGTATTGTTTGGTTTGGCGCTGGTCTGCTGCGGCCTTATTGTCAATGTGTATCTGGTGTCACGTTGGTTTAAAAAGGGCAGGGGGCTTGCCATTGGCCTGATGCTTTCTGGTAGCAGCCTGGGTAATACATTTTTTCCGCAGCTCAATACCTGGCTCATCGACCTTGGCGGATGGCAGCAGGCATTTGAATGGCTTGCTTTAGTGCCGTTGATCATACTGCCGATTGTGTTTTTCTTTGTGCGCTCGTCGCCTGACTCGGGCGCCACCAATGCTGAGGGTAAGCCCGATACTGAAGTGCTGAGTGGCTACACCTTTGGTGAGGCACTGCGCAGTCGCAACTTCTGGATTGTCGGGACGATGGCGTTTTGCACGTTCTATGCCATTCTCGGCATGAGCACTACAACCTTTAACTTCCTGAGTGCAGAGAACTATCCGCCAAGCATCGCTGCTAGCGGAGTGAGTCTTCTCTTTATCGGTGGTTTGGTCGGCAAGATCATAAGCGGTTGGTTGGCGGAGCGCTTTGGTCGTAAGAAAGTGTTGCTGATTAGTCTGGCTCTTATGCTGATTGGCAGTTTTTCCCTTGTTGCTGCCGTATTCTTCCGTACGGAGGTCTTCATCTGGTTGGGCCTGATTGGCTTCGGCTTTGGTTGGGGCGGTATCTACACGCTAATCCAGTTATTGTCGGCTGATCTGTTTGGTCTAAAGTCTCTGGGTAAGATTCTTGGTGCTGTTAATGTGCTCGACACCCTTGGCGGCGGCCTGGGGCCGGTGATGACGGCGATATTATTTGACCGCACAGGGTCATTTCTGGTGTCATTCTCGGTAATCACCGGCCTGTTGTTGTTGGCGACGTTGGCAGCAAGTCTGTTGCGTATGGATCAGGCTGCTTACTTGCAGGAAGGCAAGCCCTGATTTTGATTTAACTCATAACCATTATTCAAAGGTTCCTTAATCGCACTATGAGCAATACCAGCAATAATTTTCGCCCGAGCAACAGCTTGGATGATGTCCGTTATGAAATACGCGGGCCGCTGGCGCACCGTGCCCATGAGCTCGAGTTTCAGGGCTACGACGTCATTTCGCTGAATATTGGTAATCCCGGTCGCTTCGGCTTTCGGGCGCCGGAATCGCTGCGTCTGGCTATGATCGAAAACCTAGGCGGCAGCGATGCTTACTGCCATCAAAAGGGTATCTTTCCTGCACGTGAAGCCGTGGTCATGCAGCAGCAGAGCCGAGGCATTATGAACGTCAGTGCGGATGATGTGTTCATGGGCAATGGTGTTAGCGAGCTTATTGACCTTACGCTGCGGGCTTTGCTTGATGCGGGCGATGAAGTGTTGATTCCCTCGCCCGATTACCCTCTGTGGACAGCAGCCGTAACGCTGAACCGCGGCAAGCCTGTTCATTACCCTTGTCATCCAGAGTTCGATTTCCAGCCGGATCTGGAGGCGTTGGAGGCATTGATTACGCCCAGGACCCGTGCGCTGGTCATTATTAATCCGAATAACCCTACCGGCGCGGTGTACTCGAAAGCCACGCTTCAGCACATGATTGCGTTGGCTGAGAAGCACAGGCTGATTATCTTCAGTGATGAGATTTACGAGGGTATGACCTACGACGATGCTGAGTTCTTTCCGGTCGCGCCAATGGTGTCTAAGACGCTGGTGGGTACTTTCAGTGGGCTTTCTAAGATCTATCGCGCCTGTGGTTATCGGGTCGGCTGGGTCAGCTTTGCTGGCGACAAGGCGGGCGCGGGCGATTACCTCGAGGGGCTCGATACGCTGGCGTCACTGCGGTTGTGCAGCAATGTGCCCGGTCAGTGGGCTGTGCAGACAGCACTTGGCGGTTACCAGAGTATTAATGAGCTGCTTGAGCCGGGTGGTCGTTTGTACGAATCCCGCCAGGCCGTGATTAACGGCTGTGCCGCCAGCCGCTACCTTAGCGTTGTTGCTCCAGCAGGCTCAATATATGCCTTTATCGGTATTGATGAGAGTCTTATCCCGGGCGCTGACGATCATCGCTTTGCCTTGCAGTTGCTCGAAGATGAGCGCGTGCTGATTGCTCCCGGTACCAGCTTTAACGTGCCCTACAAAAACTACTTCCGTATTACCTTGTTGCCCGATGCCGAGACGATTGACGAGGTGTTCCGGCGCCTTGATCGTGCCCTTATTAAGTACGCAGAAGGCTCTAATGCTACGTAATGTATTTTATAACAAATATCAATTAAATAATTGTTTTAAAAAATGAATACAGATCTGTATTCTGAACTTAAAGCGGGCAACCTGATTGTGACGGGCAATAACCGTCTGGCCCGCCATCTCACGCTTCAATACGGCCGTGAGCAACAACTCAGGGGCGCCGCAGCCTGGCTTGACCCCGCTATTCTGCCTTGGTCAGTCTGGGTGAAGCAGGTCTGGTATCAGGCCCGTCTGAATCCGTCAGCCGCAGGCTTACCGCGCCAGCTTTTGTCCGAAACACAGGCGTCGTTGCTTTGGGAGCAGGTGATTGAGGAGCTCGGTGAGCTGCATCCGACCGATAACCCGATGGCGCTTGCCGGCCTTGCTTCGCACTCATGGACCCTGCGCCATCAATGGTTGTTATCCGCTGCCGAATTGCACCAGGAAGCCTACTCACCCGATCAGCGAGCTTTTGCTGATTGGTCCGATGCTTTTTCGAAGCGCTGCAAGCATCGGAACTGGTTAACTGCCGATGAGCTGCCAGCTGCGGTTACCGAAGCATTTCAGGCTGGGCTCTGTGATCTAAAGCAACCTTTGTGCCTGGTCGGATTTGATGAATTAAACCCGGCTCAGCAGCAGCTTGTCGATGCGGTGCATGCGTCCGGCGCTAAAGTGCGGATCATCCAGCCTAAAGGCAATCCTCAGCGATGTCTGCAAGCGGTATTTGACGACCCGGAGGCTGAGCTTGAGGCGGCGGCGGAGTGGGCGCGTGACAAGCTCGAGCGGCATCCCGGCGAATCAGTAGCAGTGCTCGTGCCTGATTTGCAGCAACGGGCAACCGAGGTTCGTCGTTTTTTTATGGACAGTCTGATGCCCGACTGGCGCGCGACTTCAGGTGCATTTCTGCCACCGCTTAATTTGTCTATCGGTCAGTCTTTGGCAGATAAGGGTATGATCAGCACTGCGCTCAGGCTGCTGACCTTGCCCTGGCGGGCGTTGCCGTTTGGTGAAATCAGTCTGTTGCTGCGCAGTCCTTATGTTGGCGACTTTGCAGCCGAGCGTAACCAGCGTGCCGCGGCCGAAATTGCGTTGCGCTCTCGCTCGGTCGTTGCGTTACGCGCCGGTGCTATTTCATTTCATATTCGTGAGCAGGCGCCTTTGCTTGCTCAGTTGCTCTTGGGTGTTCCGCAGTGGAGTAAGTCTGCATTGCCTTCATCCTGGGCCGCAGACTTCAGTGGCTTGCTAAAATACTGCGGTTGGCCGGGTGATCAGTTGCCGGAGAGTTCCGAGTATCGTGCGTTCACGAAATGGCAGGCGCTGCTGGAGCAACTGAGCAGTCTTGATGCTGTATTGGGCAAGGTATCGGCAGCGAAGGCACTGAGGGTATTGCGCTCGCTTACGGCGAATACATTGTTTCAGACCGAGGGCAATCCCGATGCAGTGCAGATTATGGGCTTGCTGGAGGCGAGTGGGCAGGAGTTCGATCATCTGTGGTTATGCGGTCTTACCACCAACGCCTGGCCGCAGTCGTCCCAACCTGATCCACTGATTCCGTTCACCTTACAGCGCAAGCGGAACATGCCGAACAGCACGCCCGCGATAACTCATCGCTTCGCCGCGAAGCTTATGCGTGCCACGCTCGCCAGCTGCCGCGAGCCTGTGGTGAGTTGGCCGCGGTTTCGTGACGATGAAGAGCTGCAGCCTGCGCCACTGCCGGTGGCCGATGTAATTCCCTGGCAACCAGATTCGGTGGCTGCGGATAGTTATCAAACAACGATCTTTGTAACCCGGGCTTTGGATGCGGTTTCTGGTGACGACGATATTCCCCCGCCCATACCCGAGGGTCAGAAGGTCTATGGGGGTGCTGGTCTATTGGCGCAACAGGCAGCCTGTCCAGCAAGGGCGTTTGTAGAACGCCGTCTGGGAGCCAGGGAGCTGCGGAAGGCTGTGTCCGGATTAGATCCGATGACCCGGGGTGAGTTGATGCACGAAGTGCTGGAGCGCTGGTACACGGCGTACCCTGACAGCAGCAGCCTTGTAACCATGTCGGCAGACGTTCGCGCCAGCCGGCTTGAGGCGTTGATTGCCGAGATGTTTGCTCCGCGGATCAGTCGCGAGCAGGGCGTCCTCGCCATTGTCACCGAACAAGAGGCACTGCGGCTCCAGTTGGTGGTAGAGCAATTTTTCGACCTGGAAGTCACGCGTGCTCCATTTACCGTGGCGGGGACCGAGGAGCCGCGCAGTGTTTCGATTGGCGGGCTCGACCTGCAGCTTCGGCTTGACCGCTTAGATCGCCTGACTGGCGGTGAGATGTTGGTTATCGACTATAAATCCAGCAAAATTTCAGCCTCTCGCTGGGCGCCACCGCGTCCGCTTGAACCGCAATTGCCGCTGTACGCGGTAACCCAAGGGGCTGATGGCATCGCTATTGCTCAG
>JABIQA010000162.1 GCA_018699155.1 Chromatiales bacterium | reverse complement strand
GCAGGTTTGACCTCCGACATAGTCAGGGTTTTGTTTCAGAAACTTGGAGTCAGTGCCAACCGCTTCTGGCAACTCAATAACGTAGATGTGATGTCTTTTTGGTATTACTTTTGGCTTCGTTGCTTTTCGCATTGTGCATTCTCACTTGTCGTTGTCACTGATGCTTTACTGGCTTTATCTACCTAAACACTAATCCGTACCAAAAATTCAACACCACTGGCATCCTCCAAGTTCCTAGCCGTTACATCACCGCCATGAAACTCAGCCACCAAACGCACAATGGTAAGGCCCAGCCCTAAGTGGGTGCTGTCGCCTTTGTCTGCACGGATGGAGACCATCGAATCGAACAGCTGTTCGCCCATGGCTGCCGGGAGCAGGGGGCCTTGGTTGGTGATGCTGATGCAGCCATAACCCTGTTCCTGTTGCACATCAACGCTAATCACGCTGCCCGATGTGCAGAAATCTATGGCGTTGTCGAAGAGTTTGTCTAACAGCTGTGCCAGTAGGTCGACCGAGCCTTGTATGCGGATAGCATCGCTCGCGGAATTGCATTCAAACTGCTGCTCTACACTGCCAGCATAGTGATCGGTGTACTCCTTCACGAACGCTACGAGATCGATCTCTTCCTGGTCGCTTGAACGAATGGCTTCTTCCACTCGGGTGGCTTCACTCATTGCCGTAAGAATGCTGCTGAGTCGCTCATTACCCTGACGGGCTCGTTGCAGATACTTAGGGTCCGGGTCTTGCTCAAAGTTATCGAGTGAACTTTTTACCAGAGCGAGCGGGGTACGCAGTTCGTGTGAAAGTTTCGATGCCAGGGTTCGCAAATACTCGGTGTATTCGTGAACCCTACCCAAGAGTTGACCAAAGCGTCGCCCCAAATCACCAATCTCATCGTTGCCCCACTGTGCAGGAAAGCTGCTGCTGACCCGACCGTCCGGTTGCATAGCGGCATTAATGGCGCTGTTAAGCCGGCGAATACGAAACGACAACAGACTTGCGTAGCCGAGTAAACCCAGCACAATCACGAGTACAGCCGCTAACGTGACGCCGAGTAGTTTGACCATCGCGATATTGGTCAGCGACAGAAGCTGGTCGGTGGTTTGTTCTGCGACCAGAACGGCTTTCTGACCGCTACTGATCCAACTTTTACCCAGTGGTACAGCGGCACTGATAATGGCGCTTGCGGGCTCGCGGCCGGAGTTGTACCAAGCTGTTTTTGCCTCCTGAGTATCGCGGGCACTGCGGATTTCGATGCGCCGCAATTCTCCTGGGTTATCGGCAGGATAGCGGTTGTCGCTGGCTTCATCGGGTATCACAAGCCGGTACACGTATTCCAGTAGCCACGCACCCGGGGGCAGTTCTTCCTGAGCTTCCGGTCGGTAGTTCAGTTGACCGGCCTCTGCAATAATCTGGCCGCGCTGATCAACAATCGACAGCTTCAGGTTGTCGCGTTTGAACTGTCGTAGAGTGGCGTTTAGCGTGTCATCCTGCTGCACGAGCGGGCCGGGTTTATTCTCGTCATCCAGCGTCGATATAATTTGCTCGCCCTTCATCACTTTAAAACCAAAACGGCTACCGAGCAATTCGCGAGGCAGGCTCATTTCCAACTGGTAGCCATCGGTAGTATCAACCCATACTCCGCGAATGCGGCCATCATCTTCTATGGCTTTGGCGCCGCGCTTGCGCGCAACGAATTTGCCCGGACCGTCAGGGCTAATCCAGTAATGATTTGTATAGGAGCCATTATCAGCATACAGCTTGATATGGTCGCCATTGGCGATGCCACCCAGTGCCGGGTTGTGATAATTGATGCTGTCGGTAAATACTCGGATAAACAGCCAGGCGTCTTTTTGGTTGGCCGCGGCTGAGTACTCAACTCTGAAAGGCGCAGTGTTATCCCCTAACGATTGTAAAGGCGGCCACTCGGGGTCATAACCATCGGCGACCAGACTGTTGTTGGTTTCAGCTAGATAAATACTCTCGGAGCCTTCATTAAACGGTGCCTTCGATCTAATCAGATCAGGCCGCTCTTCCAGTGCCAATGCCACCGAGCGTGCTGTAGAAAGCACAGCATCCTGCTGGCCCTCGCGTAACACTGACTCCATTTGTTGCAGGTAAGAGCAACCCGCCCACGGTAGGGCTAAGGTTAGCAAACTCACCAGAATCAGCTGAACATGAAGCTTCATTAATGAACCAGCCAGCGATAGCCGCCGCCATACTCAGTTTTTATCGGGTCGGCAGTATCATCAATGACCCGGAATTTTTTACGAATGCGTTTGATGTGCGAATTAACAGTGGCACTATCCACAACTATGTTTGCTGCATTCATTAGCTGATCACGCGTTTTCAAATGGCCGACATGTTTGGCTAAACACTCAATAATCCAAAACTCGGTGAGCGTTGCGGTGATGTCGCTGCCATTCCACGAGACAGTTTTGCGGTCGATGTTGATCAATGCAGGGCCACGCTCTAGCACTGTGTCGTTTTCATGTTGCTGCGTCAGAGCAGTAAGCATCCTGAAGAAGGTGTCTATACGCACCAGCAGCAGCTGCAACGACGTGCTCTTCAATAAATATTCATTCGCACCCAGCATAAGGCCCGAGACCTGATCGAAATCACTCTCGCGTGCAGTAAGAAAAATAATCGGCAAGGTGTCAGATACGACTCGTAAACTGCGGCACAGGTCAAAACCACCATTCGGCTCATCACCAAGACCAATATCAATGACCACTAAATCCGGAATCGTCTGGGCAAAGGCATGCTCTGCATCGGGCCTGTTGTGGTACAGGCTTACGGTGTAGCCGTGGCGTTCAAAAGCTTCTTTGTAGTTGTTGGCCAGTTCGACTTCGTCTTCAACAATGGCGATGGTTTTCTTCACGGCTTAAATATCCCCTTTGACTCGTCCTTGATTCGACCCTGCCTTTTTAATGTAGCACTAAAAACCACCGTGCCGCATTCGATGGGGTTCATTATGCGCCACGAGCAGGGCACCAGCATGGCCCAATCAGGGCGAAATAAGGCAGGGCTATTGTCCGGCTGTCGCTTGCCCTGCTTTGCCCTAATTGCGCTTCGCATCGCCACAATCCTGCCCTCGCCACGCCACTTCTGCCGCTTTTAATAGAGCCATCAATTCACAACAGGAGAGCTTGCAATGCACAATTCACTATCACAGGTATCACATCTGGCTGTCGTGCCGGTACTGATGCTGCTAAACGGTCTGGGCGGTTGCGTTGAGGCCACAGAAACCAAGGCGCCACCCCAAGTCACCATCGATAGAGGCACGAACACACGCCTTACACTCAATGAGGTATCGGGCGGTGAGTTTCTGTTTCGCACTGATGAAGCAGGGCAGTACGAACCGGCCATTCAGCTTGGCACCGAAGTCGATATCCGTGTACGCGGCATGGTGGCCAGCGTGGAGGTGAAGCAGCGCTTCAAAAACCCGGCCAGCGACTGGGCGCATGCGGTGTATGCGTTTCCTTTGCCCGAAACGGCTGCGGTTAACGCCATGCAAATAGACGTGGGTGACCGCGTCATTGTTGGTGAGATCCGCGAGAAGGAAGCGGCCCGCAAAGAGTTTGAGCTTGCCAAGGCGGCGGGTAAAAAGGCCGCGTTGGTGGAACAACGCCGGGCGAATCTGTTCACCAGTTCGGTAGCCAATATCCCGCCGGGCGAAGAGATCTTGGTCACACTTAACTATCTGCAGAAGGTTGAGTTCAGTCATGGTCGTTTCAGTATGCGGTTTCCGACCACTATCACCCCGCGGTATATGCCAGGCAATGCTTTGTTGCCCAGCGAAGGCGTGGCGGTTACCTCTGCAGAAGGTTGGGCAACCGCTACTGATGAAGTGCCCGATGCACAATTCATTAGCCCGTTTCTTGAGCCCAATTTGGCAACAAGTGCGAGACCCATGAGCCCGTTAAGCGTGCATGCTGATATTGATCCCGGGCTCCCGCTGGCAGAAATAAGTAGCGCTTATCATGATATTCATGTGGAGCGAAACAGTGGTCGATATAGCGTTGAATTGGTTGGTGATGTTTTTGCTGATCGCGATTTTGAGCTCGTCTGGAAACCAACACAAAGCCAAGCGCCTCAGGCAGCAATGTTTATGGAAGAAAAGGGTGGCGATGCTTACGCGATGCTCATGG
>JABIQA010000090.1 GCA_018699155.1 Chromatiales bacterium | reverse complement strand
CGAGGTTGGTAATGCCATCTTTTTGCTGGCGTTCGGGGCAATTGCCATCGGGCTTATCGATAACCTGCTGCGACCACTGTTAGTCGGGCGTGATACCCGGATGCCCGATTACCTTGTGTTGTTTTCAACGCTGGGGGGCCTGAGTTTGTTTGGGATTTCGGGCTTTGTTCTTGGCCCCATTATCGCCGCACTTTTTTTATCGATGTGGGTGATGTTTGCTGAGGAGCAGGAATGCTGAAGCCTTAATCCTGAATGATTTGTGTAATGGTTTTCATGCCCAGACTGCCATCGCTCAACATTTTATCTTCGAAACCCAGCAGAATTGGTTCTGCATCTCGGCGGTAGATATTGATCTTTGCGTTAAAGACGTTGCGGGTGAGGCCGTGTTTGTCGGTGATGGAGAGTTTCCTGATCGAGTACTGGCCACTGTCCTGTTGCTGGCCTGTCAGGTAGCATTTGATTGAATCGATGGCTTCGCCCGACAGTACTAGGCCGCTAAGTTCGCTTAAGTCTTTTTGTGCGATGTCGACGAAGCGAATAGAGTCAACCAGTACATCATCGCTTGAACCTGTTTCTGGCATTAGTGTTTCAAATTCGCCGACAAAAATTTGACCCGGCAAAGCCCGCTCGATCATGCGTGCAAGTTCAATGGTTACGTCACCGACAATGTCGCTACGAATCGTTGGGTTGAGGCCTTCGGCCTGATGAAACTCATAGCATCCGCCAACATGGAAGCAGGTTCTGAGCAAGGGCACGGTGCGACCTTTCGCCCTGCGTCGTGCAATAGCGTTATCCGCCATGACCAGGTGCATTAAGTGATACAGGTTGCTGTTGGCCTGCATGCCATTGTCGCGATTCCAGATATAAAATCCATCGCCGGTACTCGAGCGTGCAAAGTTAACATCAATAGTGGTATCCACCATTTTTTGGTGAGCAGAATTCACTGAGTACGACAAACTATTGAGTTGGGTCATTTGCTCAAACGGTGTTAACAGACTGAAGCCGACAATATCGAAGAGTGCGACCGCGCGATTCGGTATGTAGTTGATGCTATAACGACGGACCAGTTGTTCGATAATATCGAGATCAGTCTCGCCGATACTGAGCGGCTTCCTGAGAGGAATATAGGTTGGGTCAACATGAAATAATTTTGCCGCATTCTCGAGTCGACGACGGTCTATCTGGCGTCGGCGTGACAGCAGATCCATGATGAAGGTTTGTGAGGGGCTATTCGGGTCGGAAGCTCCGGGTTCATCGGGCAGCGCGTAGCTTGCGACGGCGTAGTGGGGTACGACCAGCAGCAAGACGCCCTGATCGTGCGGACACCAGCCCAGAATAAAGTTTCTGCCCAGGCTCCAGTGAGCGTGTAGCTGGCGATCCAGTTCTACCAGATTGCTGCGTTCCTCCAAGTCCAGCCCGAGAATGCCACCATTGGTGCTCATCTTGAGTGTATTGAGGTGATTTTTACTGCCTTTATCCATAGGGCGTAATGCGCAGCCTCTGAGGGTGTTCAGCGAACAGTGTGCAAAATGTTGTTCACATTGTATGGTTGATGGTGGAGAAACCCAACTATTACCGGTTGCTGCGATGGTCCCGTTACCTGTCGCACCGCCAAGCCCGAGCCGCGTGCGTTATAAAAGGTTGTCTGTTGTGCTAACAAAAACGATTCCCGAATCAGTTATCGCTGAGCTGAAGTCCATTGTCGGCGACGGTGGCTGGCTTGATAGCGCAGTAGATTTAAGCGCGTACCTTGAGGAATGGCGGGGGTTATTTACTGGGCGCACACCATTGCTGTTGCGGCCTGCGAGTACCGCGGAGGTTGCTGCCATCTTGTATTGTTGCAATGCGCACAAGGTGGCTGTGGTGCCACAGGGAGGCAATACAGGTTTGGCTGGTGGAGCTATTCCAGGTCTCGGTGATCAGGATGAGGTGTTGTTGTCCTTAGAAAGGATGCGCCATGTCCGCGCAATTGATACAGCTAATTTCACCATTACGGTTGAGGCCGGCTGTTTGCTCGAGCGCTTGCAGCAGGCAGCAGCCAATGCCGATTGTCTGTTTCCGCTGAGCATGGCCTCTGAAGGCAGCTGTCAGATCGGCGGCAATGTGTCGACCAATGCGGGAGGCACGGCGGTGCTTCGTTACGGTAATACCCGTGATCTGGTACTTGGGATTGAAGTGGTGCTGCCGGATGGCCGCGTGCTTGACGAGTTAAAGGGCGTTCGCAAAGACAATACCGGCTACGACCTGAAGCAACTTTTTATCGGTGCAGAAGGTTCTTTGGGTGTGATTACGGCGGTTACCTGTAAATTATTTCCAAAGCCTGCGAGCGTCGCGACTGCACTGATCGCATTGGAATCGATCAGTGCGGTGGTTGATTTCTTTGCTGCGGCACGCACCGCGTTGGGTGATGAAATTCTGGCATTTGAAACGTTTCCTCATATTGCTATGGATATGGTGCAGCAGCACATCGACAGCTGTCACAGTCCATTCGATGACGATTACAGCTGGTATGTGCTGCTTGACCTGTCCAGCCAACGCTCACAATCTATGGTCGATACAGCCTTACTTGAGTTTCTTGAGGCGCAGTTAGAGCCTGGTTTGGTGAGTGATGGGGTGGTTGCGCAGTCGGGTACGCAGCGTGATGCTTTTTGGCGTATTCGCCACGCTATCTCCGAAGCGCAAAAACTGGCGGGGGCAAGTATTAAGCACGATATCTCAGTGCCTGTGTCGCAGATCCCTCTGCTTATCGAGAAGGCATCGGCGTTGGCTGAGTCAATTGCGCCCGGTGTACGCCCGGTGCCGTTCGGTCATGTCGGTGACGGCAATATCCATTTCAATCTGAGTCAGCCTGAAGCGATGTCTGCCGAAGATTTCCTGGCGCTGTGGGACGTTATGAACCAGCGCATTCACAGTCTAGCCGTAAGCTTGGGCGGAAGTTTTAGTGCCGAGCACGGCATCGGTTTGCTGAAGCGGGACGAGTTAGCGAGGCTTGCAGATCCGGTGGGCTTGGCGTTAATGCGTTCAATAAAGCTGGCCTTCGACCCCAACGGCATTATGAACCCAAATAAACTGTTGTAGTTGTAAGCCCTGGTGGGTCAGATATGGCCGGCAAACTCCTTTTAGGAATGGCGCTCTCAGAGCTCCTTGCGTGTACAATAGCCGCTGTTTTCAGGCCTAGAATTTAAAAATTATGACTGACAAAACCAAAGAATCTCAAGAACGCCGTTATTCAAGCATTGTTGTTGACGGTGTTGAGCAGGCTCCGAGTCGCGCCATGTTGCGTGCGGTGGGTTTTGCTGAAGAAGATTTTAATAAGTCCCAGATCGGTATCGCATCCACATGGAGCATGGTTACTCCTTGCAATATGCATATCGACAAGCTGGCCCATCAGGCCGCCGCAGGTGTCAATGAGGCGGGCGGTAAAGCGCTTGAGTTCAACACCATCACAGTGTCTGACGGAATTTCGATGGGTACTCCGGGGATGCGTTATTCGCTGGTTTCGCGTGAGGTCATTGCCGATTCTATTGAAACTGTTGCGGGCGCTGAAGGTTTCGATGGCATTGTCGCAATTGGTGGTTGCGACAAAAATATGCCGGGCTGTTTAATGGCGCTGGCTCGTCTCAATCGTCCTTCGATATTTGTCTACGGTGGCACGATTAAACCGGGCGCTAAGGGTCGCGACATTGTGTCTGTGTTTGAGGCTGTTGGTGGGCTTGCCGGCGGCAAGGTCAGTGAAGCCGAGCTGCTCGAGGTTGAGCGTACTGCAATTCCTGGTGCGGGCTCCTGCGGCGGTATGTACACCGCCAACACTATGGCATCTGCGATTGAAGCTCTGGGCATGAGTCTGCCGAACAGCTCTGCACAGAATGCTGTGTCCGACGAAAAGGGTGAGGATTGCTTTCGCGCTGGGCAGGCCGTAATGAATATGGTTCGCGAAGGCATAAGGCCCTCCGATATCCTCAGTCGCGAGGCTTTCGAAAACGCGGTTACTGTCGTGATCGCCCTGGGTGGTTCAACCAATGCTGTATTGCATTTGTTGGCAATGGCTCGCGAGTCGGGCGTTGAACTTGATATCGATGATTTTACTCGCATTGGTGCAAAAACTCCGTTGCTGGCTGATCTTAAGCCCAGTGGTCGTTACTCAATGTCAGAGTTGATTGCGATTGGCGGTATTCGTCCGCTGATGAAGCGCCTGCTTGATAAAGGTATGTTGCATGGCGATTGCCTCACCGTTAGTGGTAAAACCATGGCCGAAAACCTTGTCGATGTAGAAGACTATCCGGCGGGTCAGGGCATCATTCGCGACTTCGGAAACCCTATTAAAGAAGACTCACATCTTGTTGTTTTATATGGAAATCTTGCGCCAGAGGGTGCCGTTGCCAAAATCACCGGCAAGGAAGGAACCAGCTTCGAAGGTACCGCTAAGGTGTTTGGTTCAGAAGAAGATGCTTTGCAGTCGATTCTGGATGGCAATATCGTTGCCGGGGACGTTGTCATTATTCGTTATGAAGGGCCTAAAGGCGGGCCTGGTATGCGTGAAATGCTGAGCCCAACTGCCGCGATTATGGGTAAAGGCTTGGGCGATAAAGTCGCATTGATTACCGATGGCCGTTTTTCAGGCGGCAGCCATGGGTTCGTTGTCGGCCATGTTTGCCCGGAAGCCGCCCTGGGCGGTCCGCTCGCACTGGTTGAAGACGGTGATGGCATTACCATTAACGCTAAGACCCGCGAGATTGACCTGCATGTGTTGGATGCTGAGCTTAATCGGCGCAAGGCGAAGTGGGTGTGCCCTGACTCAGGGGCTACGCCCGGTGTGCTGACAAAATACGCGAAACTGGTCAGTTCGGCCTCGAAGGGTGCAGTGACCGGCGACTAGCCGGTCTGATCTGCAATTAGCGTCATTACTTGACCTGTGTCAGTGTATTGGGTTTACTTGCGATCATGTTTAATACTAAGCACATACGCAACACTCGCGGCATCGGCAATAAACCGGCTGCTGGCTTTGTGTGAGGCAATGTTTGCGGGAACTGAAACAGTTCGATAAAAACAATAAAGCCCGCACATCCGCGGGCTTTTTTTTGCCGCCGGGTTTAAGTATCGGGTGGCACAGATATTGAGAATAAGGGCTTTACAAGGCTTATGAACGCAGAAAATCAGAACAGTGAGATTGCCATGCCATGGGTGGTAATGAAGTTTGGTGGCACCAGTGTCGCCACCGCTGAAAGCTGGGCCATTATTGCGGACCTGGTGCGTCAGCGTGTTGCCGAAGGTGTGCAGCCGGTTATTGTGCATTCAGCTATTCGTGGTACATCCAATCAGCTGGAAGCGCTGCTCGGCTTGGCGACTCGCGGAGAGCATGTTGAGCTGCTGGCGGAATTAAAGGCGTGTTATCTGGGGCTTGGCGATTCATTAGGTCTCGACAGTCAGGCCTTGCTGGGCGGCTATCTGGAAGAGCTTGATCAGCTGGTCAGTGGGGTCCGCTTGGTGCGCGAAGTGAGCGACCGCATGCAGGTGAAGGTCATGTCCATGGGCGAATTGATGACCACCGTTCTGGGCGCAGCCTATTTGCAGCAGCAGGGTCTGCCCGTGGTTTGGGTTGACGCTCGAGAGGTGCTGACCAGCACTGAGGCAAACAATGTTGCTGAACGTGCCGGTTACTTGTCCGCTACCTGTGCCTATGACCCCGATATTGACTTGCAGGCTGATTTTGCCCGTGGTGGTGACATCGTTCTGACGCAAGGGTTTATTGCCCGCAATGAGCGTGGCGAAAGTGTGCTGCTGGGGCGCGGTGGTTCAGATACCTCGGCGGCTTATTTTGCGGCAAAGCTGCAGGCCGAACGTTTAGAAATCTGGACTGATGTGCCCGGTATGTTCAGCGCCGACCCGCGGGTCGTCTCCGGTGCGCGTTTACTGAAGGCGCTGCGCTATGAAGAGGCGCAGGAAATAGCTTCTACCGGCGGCTCTGTTTTGCACCCTCGCTCTATTTCACCGGTGCGCAGCTACGATATACCGTTGTGGGTTCGTTGCACCCATCGTCCTGAAGATCCTGGCACGCTGATCACCCGCGATGCCGGTGATGACTCTGCAAGGGTGAAAGCAGTGTCGCATCGTCGTGGTATTACGCTGGTCTCGATGGAAACTCTGGGGATGTGGCACCAGGTTGGTTTTCTTGCCGATGCATTCAGGGTTTTCAGTGACTTAGGGATTTCTATTGATCTGGTCTCGACATCGGAAAGTAACGTTACTGTGACGCTGGATCCCGGCGCGAACTCAATGGATCAGGCCATGCTCGAACGTTTGCGCAATAGGCTCAGCAGTTTGTGTCGCGTGCAGATCGAAACCAATGTTGCCGTAGTCAGTCTGGTGGGCCAGAAGATTCGTGCGTTGTTGCATGAGATCGGGCCGACGCTGGGCGTATTCGAAGAAAACAAAATCCATTTGGTGAGCCAGGCAGCGAGTGACCTGAATCTGAGTTTTGTTGTGGATGAAGAGCAATCGGTGCGCCTGGTAAAGAGCTTTCATGCAACGCTGGTTCAGGCTGATGCAAAGGACAAAGTGTTTGGCGAGACCTGGGAGGAGTTGCAGGAAGGTGGCAGTCAGCCCGAAGCGGTTGCGGCGATGCCCTCCTGGTGGATGGCCAAACGTGACCAGCTAATTGCATTGGCAGAGGAGCATTCTTCGGCTTACGTTTATGACCGTGAGTCTCTGGAACAGTCGATTGCTAATTTAAAAGGCCTGCGCTCTGTGGATAGAGTGTTCTATGCGATTAAAGCCAACAGCCACCCTGAGGTATTGCGGGTTGTGCATGAAGGCGGGCTTAATTTTGAGTGTGTCTCTCCGGGTGAAATCGAGCGAATTTTTG
>JABIQA010000173.1 GCA_018699155.1 Chromatiales bacterium | reverse complement strand
TTGACTTCACTCACCCGCCGTATCTGCACCAAGCGTCCATCGGCGGCTGGATGCATGACTTTGCCGAAGGTGGTGCGGTGTCGCATATCACCCACGAAGAAACCGACTACGGTTACAACATGACCACTGCACTTGGCGAAAGCCGGCGCGGATTTCCGGTCGAGTGGTATCAGCCCAACATGACTGTGTTGCACTTTGGCGATACGCCCTACAAAACCTTGCACGTGTTCTGCGTGCCGGTAAATGCCACCCACACCCGCGTCATGAATGTACGCATGGTACCCACAGCTGATGATGTTCAGGCTCAACTCGAGCGCTGCCTTATCACCGATAAACAGGTGCTGGATGAAGATCGGGCCATTGTTGAATCTCAGCACGGCTGTGTACTGAGTGACCCCGCTGAAATCTCGGTGGCCGGCGATAGCCCAAGCCTCATATTTCGCAAGTGGTACAAGAACCTGCACGATTTTAATGGCGGAGCAACATCATGATTAAAGCCTATGCCCTCTCAGAGCCCAATGGCCAACTTCAACCATTTGAGTACGACCCCGGTGAGCTTGCCGCTGATCAGATTGAAATCAATATCATCCACTGTGCTATTTGTCACAGCGACATCAGCATGATGAATAATGACTGGGGCATGACCAGCTACCCTATAGTCCCCGGACATGAAGTTATTGGCACCGTTGCCGCAATGGGTTCAAACGTGTCGCACCTAAGCATGGGTGAGACCGTAGGTTTAGGCTGGCACAGCGCCTATTGTATGCGGTGCAACAGCTGCATGAGCGAAGATCACAACCTGTGCTCTGCCGCCACCGGCACCATTGTGGGGCACCATGGCGGCTTCGCCGACAAAGTCAGGGCTATGGCCTACAGTGCGGTGCCATTGCCAGAAGGTCTCGACAAGGCCAAAGCCGGACCGCTTTTTTGTGGCGGCATTACCGTGTACAACCCGCTGGTCCAATACGATGTAAAACCCACCGATAAAGTTGCCGTCATTGGCATCGGCGGCTTGGGTCACATGGCACTTCAGTTTTGCAATGCCTGGGGCTGCGATGTCACTGCATTCACCTCCACCGATGCCAAACACGAAGAAGCGCTAGCTATGGGTGCGCATCAAACACTTAACTCTCGCGATACTTCAGCAATCCGAAATGCCGCTGGCCGCTTTGACTTAATTCTTTCGACGGTGAATGTGAAACTAGACTGGTCAAGCTACCTCGGCACGCTTAACAAGAAAGGTCGCTTGCATTTTTTAGGCGCCGCTCTTGAACCAATGAGTTTAAGCGTACCGGAGTTGACTGTGAATCAGCTGAGCGTATCGTCTTCAATGGTAGGTAGCCCAGCCACTATTGCCGAAATGCTGGACTTTGCGGCACTGCATAACATCGAGCCACATACCGAGCACTTTAAGTTTGAAGAGGCGAATGAAGCCATTGCCTATCTAAAAAGCGGCAATGCGAGATATCGAGTGGTACTGAGTCGCTAACCGTATATATCTGCCGGGGCAAATGGCTCCAGGCGAGATCGCATTGCTTAGTTTTTGGTCAATAGCCGAGGGTATTTTTGTCGATGATCAAGAGCTGTTCGATCTATTAAGGACCCCTTCCAAGCCAGCGCACAAGCCCAATGCGAATGGCGGGCTCTATTACTTGCGGCGGCTAGTAAAGCGTATAGATGTCATCGCTGGCATCGCTGTCGGTGGAAGATGACTTTCCGCGTGATAGCACGCGACCTATAAAACCAAAAAGGTTTGAGTCGAGCAGACGCATCAGTAGCGAGCCTCTCTCACCGGCATCCGCGTAGTGACCTTCGTCACAGGCCTTAATCATTTCCTGCAATTTCGTGGCGATCTGCACATTGGCGTCACCAATTGGGTGGCAGTAATCGACAAAATATTCGATATCGTTGTCTTCTCGGGGAATACGCGTTCTTACCAACGGCACATTAGCGTTACGGGCAACTGATTCTAAGACTTTTCGATAAGCCGTTTTGATACGAGGAATAACGAAGTCAAGTTCGCTGGCTTTGCTCAGGTCTGCTGCTTTTTGCACAGACCAATCGGTTTCTTTGGCGTTTTCCCAAAGCTTAGTGGCCTTTGCCAGAGCCGCGTTCACCATATTGGCCCCAGGCGAATCGTCTTTGATGAGAAAATTGTCAGCCACAAAACGAAAGCCCGGCTCCCAGTAGATGGGCGTTTCGGGAAGTATAACCATAGGAATCGCACCGAAATGGCGTGCATCCCGAAGCATCATTCGTACATTCGCTTCAAAATCTCTGAGGTTAGTGCGCAAATGAATTCGCTCAAAATCGGGCTTGCGATGCTTGATACGCTGCTTATCCAGAAACAGCGGCAGATTACTGCGCACCAGATATTTGTCTTCGATATTGTTCTCCCATTGGCAATCGTTATTGCCAAAGTAGAAGCTTACGTAATCGGGCGTGATGCCGCGCTCCTTTAAGCCTTCAAGCAGCTTTCGATTGCGCCGCACACCCTGCAGAGTGGTGTGTCCGGGAATGCCCGCGTTCAGAACTATAAGCTGCTCGCCCGCCTGTTGGCGAAGCACATCGGAGTAGTTCGGGTACTGAAAGAAGGCCAAAATAAGCGGCTCTTCTTTTTTTAAACGCTGCTTGTTAACTGCTGTAACGCGCGTATCCCAGCCAGCCGTAGATGAGTCACCGATATTTAGCAATACCCGCTTGTTGGAAGCTTTTATCTCTGCGGCAGCGTCATCCAATGATAAGAAATCTGCCTCACCAATAAAGTCTTGCCCCGGCAACAACTGACGACCAAACCAGGGGTCATTAGTAAAGGGTTTTTTGCCATGCGCTATCAGATGCTTCTCTGAAAAGGCACTTTTTTTGAGGTCGATTTCAGTCAAGGCGAATGTCCAAATCCCTAATATAAATACATCATGTCACCAGCCTAAAGCGTTTTTTTACGCATCGCAATGCCGCGGTTCACGTTGGGGCAAGGGAACCGAGCCGAACCTAGGGGTAAGATAGTTGAATGCCAACAAGGCCTCTGCTCCACTTATAGAATAAAGGCTTAGCGTATTTCCCAACTGAGGTTTCACCAGCACGTTGTCGCCTGACGTCGGTTTATCGGTCATGCTGGCGATGCGCCTGAGCATCCTTCAGTTGAAACGCCGGGATTAACAGCTTGCGGGCAAAAAAAAGCCGCTACTCCCGTAGCGGCCTTCATCACATTGTTTCGTCACATCTAGGCTTTACGGCGCATCCAGCCCAGCAGGCCTAAACCTGACCCAAACAACCATACGGCTGCGGGAACCGGTACAACAAAGGCTGAAATGTCGCCTTTTAACTGAACCTCTTCGCCACCTGATTTGAATTTAAGCTCAAAATCTGTCTTTTTGTCCCAGTCCATTGCAGTCATAGTAGGGTCGTAATAAGGGATTATAGAGTTGATAGCATCTTGACCGTTATCTTCCAGCTTAATTGTTAGCTTTTCGTAAGCACTCGTATAGCCACCACTTCTAGTAAGGCCAGCCCGTGAAGATAAATCTTCAAATTCTAATTTATCATGTTTGTTATCATGATTATCTTCCAGTTTTAGCCCTATATTATCAGCCGCTGTGTCTGAACTATAGAGCAAGGCTCCCCCAGCCGTTTCCACTGTGAATCGAACGAATAGTGAGAGATCTTTGTATACATTTATTTCTGACGTGCTCGAGAAGGGAGTGTCTGTATTATCAATTCTGAACGTCCCTCTAATAACGTCACCTACGCTAAAGCCGTAATCATTGGCATCCTTTTTCGCTTCGTCCACGACACCTTCAAAGGTGTAGTAAACTAACGCGGCATTCGCGTTACCCGCAGGCACAAGAAGCAGTGATGTCATCAAGACCAGCACAGCCATTACTGAAGGCGCCACAGCTGCTCGAGCGCGAACACCCTCAGCATAACCCTCTAATTGTCTGAGGTGACACATTAAGTTATTCATTTTTACAACTCCCAATTGAACTTAAAACAGCCCATTTACGGTTAATTGATTGTGGCATTCCATCCCGGCCACCCATCGCTGTTTTGCTTTCTTAAGTATTAGTACGTATTTATTTTGATTCTTATATATGTAGTGAATTCTAACACCGAGTGCCTGACCAAGCGCAAGCGAAGCTAGGCTCTCTAAGCACAGCAACAGTTTCAGCCATTGATGAGTTCACATAACGCCGGTGACTTTCCATAACATTGCAGCTCATCATTGGGAATTGCGCACAAATAGCCCGCACGAAATCATGGAGTTCGCCCAAAAAACCAACTCGATGCCAAGTTAGCGGCACACTCATGCTTTGGTTCACACGGGTTAGTTCAGTGCCGCGGGTTGAAAAGCCCTACCCGACTGCAGGCTAATAATTCCGGCGCTATTAACTTTGGCTACTGTTGCTCCCCAACAACTGAAAATCAGTGCCCGTCGGGCTCTGATAAACATGCAATCCGAACTCGGGGGCTATAGCAAACAGGTGGTCGAAAATGTCCGATTGGATACCTTCGTAGTTAAACCAGTCGGTATCGTTGCAAAATGCGTAGATCTGAATAGGCACGCCATTATCACCCGACTGCAATTGACGCACAATGAGTGTCATATCCAAGCGTATTTTTGGATGATTTTTTAGGTAATTATAGGTGTACGCACGGAAGGTTCCAATGTTGGTGAGCCGGCGTAAATTAACATCGCTTTCACCAGGCGAATTTAGCGCGTCGTTATAAGCCTGCAGATCCGCTTCCTTAGTTGAAATGTAATCCTTCAACAAAGCGAAGTCACTGAACCTCTTGAACTCGTCATCGGTTAACAAACGGATCGAAGTAATATCAATATTGATTGATCGCTTAATACGCCGACCACCGGACTCCTCCATACCACGCCAGTTTTTAAACGCACCACTCACCAGCTTGTTGGTCGGAATAATAGTGAAGGTCTTATCAAAGTTCTGCACCGTCACGTTATACAACGCGACATCAACCACATCGCCATTGGCGTTATACGATGGCATTTCCAACCAATCACCCACGCGAATAATTTTCTGGCCGGTTAACTGAATACTCGCCGCGAGCGACAACAAGGTATCCTGAAACACAAGCATTGCAACAGCCGTCATCGCACCCAAACCACTCAACATGATGACCGGCGACTGATCAATCATCACGGCAATGATAAGGATGATAGTCACCAGCCACACCGCAATCTGGCCGAGCTGCACGAAGCCTTTAATCGGCCGCTCACGCGCTGCCGGCGTGACCTCATAAATGCAATTAAATGCGGCAAGCACACTGTTAAGGGCCATAGCGATAGCCGTTATGATCCATGCAGCAGCAACATTCTGCGTCACCTTATCCACCAGATCAGGCACATTGGGCACGAGCAGAATACCTCTGTAAATAAGCACCGCCGGCACAATCTGCCCGAGCTTACTGAAGGTCTTCTCCTTAACCAGCGCATCATCCCAAGTCGTATGCGTGCGCGTTACCAGCATGCGCACCAGAGCCACCCAGAGCCACTTGGTAATAAAGGCTGCTGCAAAAGCCGTCAGCACAAGGATGCCCAGCCCGGCGATCAGGGGCAGGTAAGGATTTAAGTCTGCGAGTTTATTTAGCATTCGTGGAGTTTACCGGAAGCGGTTGCCATTTAGCGAGATCAAGAAGCCCTAGCGATTAGACAAGCCCCGCCTGCGCTGCAATAGCAAGACCAGCCAGATGAGAGCGGCCAGAATGGCGACCAGCACGTAGCGTAACAACAGCACTCGTGGCAGATGTTGCAGCTGCTCAACATTCAAAGAGTAATAGATCACTGCACCAAGCAGCGTGCCGACAACAATGGCAATACGATGCCAGCGCTTAAAAGCGATGCCCGGCATCTGCGTAACAATAAATATCCCTAAGCCCCCAAACAAAAATTGTGCCCAGTTGGGTCCGCCCTGCCCGGCAACGGCAAACCACGCGACCGTCGCGCCGTGGATGACCACAAAGAATTCTAAAAAGCCGGTCCACCACCGATTCACATGTGCACGGGTCATAAACAAACTGCCCTGAACGAACAACATGAACATATAAAAGAAACCCATCAGATGCCCCGGCGTGGTGGCCACCGGGTGATACCAGAAGGTGTAGGTGATCGCCCAGGCAAAGTAATAACCGTGATACTTGCGCACCATCGGCCCAACGCCTGATGGCACCAGCGCCCGCTTACCAAAAAACACACCGCGGCGATCGTTCTCCATAATGATAATTACAAACAACATGAGCGCGACTGAAGCCAGCGCACTGAACTCCGGGACATCCTGAGCGAGACCGTCGTAAGTTAAACGGGTTTGAACAATGTGCAGGCAGATAAAGACAGCGTTCAGCAGCAGTGCCTGCACATTAATCGAATGCAGACCCTTCACGTATTTTAGATTTTGCGATTGAGCCTTACGAATCAGATACCAAATACCTATCTGATGACAAGCATAGAGCGTCCAAACAACTGAACGGCTAAATACCGAAGGATCGGGCAGCTTCCAAGGGTAATCAAACATAAATGCCCGCGGCTGCAACTCGAAACTTTCCCAAGGCCCAAGAAGCATGATCAGCCCCATAACAATAGCGATGAACAGCAAGGCCCACCATGGCTGCCAAGGCAAAACCCTTGGCTCATCAACTGCAAAATTATCACTCAAAGCCATATTCCATTGCATAGATCTAAGGTGAAGAGCTTACCGCAAGCCCCAAGGGATTTGCCCTGATTTAATATAGTTTTTTTACTGTTAGCCACCATGCCGCTTGTGGCCTTATGAAGTGTCTCAATTAAGATCTGAAGAATTGTCACCAGCCTTGGCTTTAAGTGGCTTGCATAGGCTGCATGCTGGTACCCTTAAGTAGAAAAACATCCCCCCGCAGCGCAGACTGCAATTGGATAGATACTTCTTGACTCTGAACTAATGACCAAGGTTACGATTACCAAATAACTCATTAGAGCACCCGAATCGTGTCAGAAGCGCCCACTCCAGAGTCGCCTAAGCGGCTAAGCCTCATGATCATTATGATCATCCTCTCACTTTTTCTGGCATTGGTGCTTGGCGAGATTGGCTTAAGAGCAGTAGGATTCAAACCATGGGCCCCATGGAGTCTCATGGAGACCAGCGTCGACAACCGACATGTTGCAGCTATGCTCGCTGAAAAAGATGCCGTCCACGGCTGGCAAAATAGTCCGGGTAGCTACACCTATCCTGGCTATAGCCCCGAAGTAGCAGAAATTGTAGTCAATATTAATGACGATGGTGGGCGGGTAACCGGCATAGCGAAGACGCCCCTTAACGATACTCAAGACAGCATTTTTTTTGTCGGAGGATCTATCACAATGGGGTATGCGATCAGTGACGATGAAACAATGGCATGGAAGGTTGCTGCCCGTTATCCAGACAGCAACGTCTTTAACTATGGAGTGCCCGGGTACGGCACTCTTCAGGCACTTCAGACACTTGAAGAACACCTTCCAAAGGATCAAACAAAGAAGATCATTTTTTATGGTCTATTGGAACACCATCTAAACCGAAATGTACTGGACGCTACATGGATCACTAATTTTATTGGCCCAGGAAAAGGCTCTCTCCCACCTTATGCCGAGCTGGATGAAGCTGGCAATATAGTGCGAAAACCTCCATCGACAAGAATGCCGTGGCCCCTGAAAGACAAGCTTGCAATGGTTCAGCTTGCCGAGCGCTCCTATATTGAGACTGCGTTCAAAAATCGCAGCAAAGATAAACAAGAAGTATTTAGGCAATTGATGCTAGAGATGGTCGAGCTGGGCAAGGCGAACAATGCCGAAGTTGTTGTGCTGTTTCTTAAAATAACTGATAAGGGTCGCGAGTATTTCAGGCCATTACTTGACGATGAAAACATCAGCTACGCCGAATGCACTGAAGCAGGAAACCTCGTCTTTCAAGATGAATACCGAGTGACCGGCGAAGGTCACCCCAATGGAGAGATTAACACCCTCTTTGCAGATTGTGCTTCGGAATACATTGAGCAGGAAAGCTCTAAGGGCATACTTTGAGCCAACATACCGGAGAGCTGTTCTATAGCTTTTTCCAGAGAAGCGTATACAGCTGGTTTGCTGACATGCTGTCAACCAATTTTCCTATCCAAATACTGTCAGTGAGTGCTGGGCTGCGGATCAGTAGTCAATCAGGCCAAATGTGTTTAACAAGTCTTGATTTTAGACAGTATTATCAGATCGATAAAGCATATAGATAGAATCATTTTTCCCATTTCTTAGTTTTATGAGTACTTGGAGACTAGAGTGAACATCGCACACCGATCGCTATTAAGAACACTTAGCCCATTTCTTTTTGCCCTACTTAGCGGCTTGTTGATGAGTTGTACAACAGTTGGTCCTGCTTCTGTGTATAGCGGAAGACTTGCGTACAACGAGTCCATTGTCGAAACAAATAATCAACAGTTGTTGCTTTTAGCTTTGCGCAACCGCTACGGAGAGCGAGGTAACTTACTGGCGTTAAACAGTGTTACAGCAAATGTCAGTGTCACCACCAAGATCGGCACCCAGCTGGGGTTCGGTGATTCGGGTGATTATAGTGGCAACCTGGTGCCCTTTGGCGCAGGCGTGATTTATGAGGAAAATCCCACGATTTCCTAGTCTCCAGTTGGTGGCGAAAAATATGCGGATCGATTGATGTCATCGTTGTCATTGCGCGAGCTGATGTTGTTCGCGTCAAACCTGACAGACCCCGAACACATCTATGTTACCTTCGTCTCGAGGATTAATGATATTCACAATCCCGGGTTTCTCCATGATTCCAGTTCCGCAGATCCCCGCTTTAGTCGTTTAATTGAACTCCTTGTAAAGCTTGATAAGGCTCATCGACTGCACTGGAAATACAATTCACAGAGCAGTGGTCGCTACGCAATCGTGATTGATCACTATTGGCCTGATTATTCAGCCGATGTAGCTGAAATATACAAATTGCTTGATCTCTCAGCACCCGAAACATTCTCATCACGAATGGAAATACCTGTTTCACTCGGTTTAGATAACTCTGTCGAGGGAGGTATAAGCATTTCCACACGATCTATCTTTAACCTGCTCGAGATTTTTTCAGCGGCCATCGATGTCCCGGAACAGGATCAAGTAAGCGGCGCAGCTTTGAACTACCCGCCAGCAGGACTGGCGGGCCAAAACCTTCAGGTGCGGCGGGCCAGCGTTCCTCCTGAGAGTGCATCTACAGCAGTTAAGTATCGCGATGCCTGGTATTACATTGATGATACCAATCAAAGCACTAAGTTATTTTTCCGCTTAGTCACTACACTGATTTCGATTGGTATCGCTGAGAGTGCCACCAATGACGCAAACCCTATCCTTACGGTGCCAGTAAGTAATTAGGGCAAAACCTTCATTGAGAAAGGTCCTGGGTCCGCGCCGGGGCTACAGATGGCGCGGGCACTTCGACAAATGGGCCAATCAGCCGGAATCTTTTCCTGAAGGTGTATAATTGCCGTAATATATTCGACGGTGTTTTTCTATGAGACTTCATTCGAACGTCGCCCCCGTTTCATTGTCGCTGGCCTTAGGGTTGACCTTATTAAGCCTGCCCGGCTCGCTTCTTTATGCCTCCGACACTGTTACGTCCGATCATTCCGACAGCACAGGTGTACTCATGATCACCGACTTTACGGCAGATACCACTGACCTTGACTGGTATGTACAAAACGATAACGTGATGGGTGGACGCAGCAAGGGTGGTTTTAACATTGAACCGGGAGTGCTCATCTTCGCCGGCAGCACCAATACCAACGGTGGTGGCTTCAGCTCTATTCGCACTCGACCTTTTAAAGCCGACCTCTCCAGCTACAAAGGCATGCGCCTACGCGTAAAAGGCGATGGTCGACGCTACACCTGGCAACTGCAAACCAACGAACGTTACCGACGTTTTCGAGTGAGTTACTGGGCTGACTTCGAGACCACGGATGGCGAATGGATCACCGTAAATATTCCCTTCGCAGATTTTTTTCCTCAGGTGCGCGGCTTTAAGCTACCCGGGCCAGAACTCGATACCACCGATATCAGAGAATTGGGCTTGTATATCTATGACAAGAAAGACGGCGCATTTGAGCTGCGCTTGGATAGCATCGAGGCGTATTAATTAACCAGCATCACATAAACTAAAGGCACTGCCTCAACCAGATAACAGCTGCAGCCCGAGACTCACTAAAACTTGGTGATCTCCTCGCACTTCCTTCCGTATGTTTACAGATCAATTATCCCAGAAATTTACTCTGCTAGGTGTTGTCCCCAACTAGGGTTTTGCCCCACTGGGCTGCACGCCCCGCTGCAATGGTGGTTCCTCTGCAGCCTCGGGGTCAATGGTGTGATAAATCTTGCCAATAGTCGTTGCGTCATCCAAACACTCAATCACTAACGCCGCCAGATCTGCGCGCTGGATCATGCCCATGGTGGTGTGATCTTCGGTTCTTATCGCGGTGCCAGTGGCGGATTCCGATGCCATACCGCCGGGACGCAAGATGGTCCATTGCAGGCCGCTTTCTGTGAGGCATGCCTCGGCTTTGGTTTTCATTTCCATCACCGGGCCAAGAAACTTCCAAGCGTTTTCGCTGAGCACGTCGCGACTGTCGCCGGCACCGATGGCCGTTACCAACACCAGGCGTTGCACGCCGTGGCGTAAGGCAGAAGCAACAATGTTTTGTGTGCCCTCCACATCGGGGCGCGGCTCGTTGCGTGAGCCGCCAATGGTACAAACAACCGCACTGATATCGCCTGATGCAAAGGCCGCATCAACGGAATCGGCATCCAGTGCATTGCCCGTTGCAAACTCAACATCCAGCGCCTGAAGCGCCGCGATGTCTGATGTTGGCCGCACAAACACCTTAAACTGATCGCCTCGACCGGCAAGCAGCTTACTGACTTCCAGACCGGTTCTCTGGCTGGCGCCGAACACTAGAATTTTATCTGCCATTGTTTTTATCCTGAATCATGAACGCTGAATTATTAGAAGCTGATCTTGTTTTTTAGATCGACGGCCAATAAAGGTGAGCCGACACTCAGGACCGACTTTACCTCAGGTGGTCTGCAGACCACCACTTCTTAACACACGACATGGCTTTTAAAGCCGGATTCACTTCGCAGGGACCCATAATTTTTTACCGATCAGGCGTGTCATCAGGCCCATGCCCTTACTCATAACGCTGCCGTTAAGCATAATGCACTGCAATGCAACTATGCGAAACAACACTCGACCGGGGTAATGGGAAAGGAGCAGCTTACACTTTTAGCAATCAAGTAAGCTGCCCCCCATTTTTACTCTGAGCTCACTAACGATTAGAACGCAAGCCGCGCACCAGCGTGCAATGAACGTCCCGGTAGCGGTGCGTAGGCAGCAATGACCGAGGTGCTCTTGCGCGCTTCCTCATCAGCTAAGTTGGTGCCACGCACAAAGAGCTCCCAATCAGCTGCACCGGCTGGAATCTTGTACAGGAAACTGGCATTCACCATTGTGTAAGCAGCGGTCTTAAATGAACTAATATCATTCTGCTTGGCGTAATAAATCACATCTAAACCGGCTGTCCAGCTTTCGCGGCCAAAGTCAAAGTTTGCGCCCACGCGCCATGGCGGGATATACGGTAGCTTTTCACCATTATCCAACTCAGCCTTAACAGTGTCGCCAAATAGACGCAGGTTGTTATCGAGCTTTTCACGTGACCACAGCGGCACAGTGACTGCCACTTCGGCACCGACAAACTCTGCATCGCGCTGCGTGTAAATAGCCACTGGCAAGTCATCCTCCACATCGCCCGTCAGGTTCTGGTAGATGTAATCGCTAAAGTCATAGTAAAAGACAGACATGTCCCACAGGATATTCCCCTGATCGCGTTGCCAGCCCAGCTCTATATTCGCCGCGTTTTCCGTCGTAGCGCTCCCGCCCGGCACTGCAAGCAAACCGATTTCGAACTGCCGGGTTGCGATATGCGCACTGTCGGCATAAAGCTCTTCTGTGTTCGGATTGCGCTGCGTAAGCGACAGGTTAGCTATGAACGTGCTGTCTAAGACGGCATTAACACTCGCGCCTGCCGAGAATGACCATGCCGTATTGCTGTACGTAGCCAGCGCAACATTGTCATGCTTCAGATCTTCTGCCCGCGCTCCGAACTGCAACTTGCCCCAGTCGAAGTCTGCTTCCTCGAGCAGAAACAAACCCACCGCCTTGGTATCGGTAGGCGCCACAAACGCTTCCTCGCCAACGGCCGAGAACTCGCGGCTGTCCACTTGAACACCGAACGCCCCCCTCAAACCGGCCAGCGGTCGGTGAACGGCTTCTAATGTCGCCTGATACTGTTCATTGTCGAATGTCGTCGCCACCTCACCTGAGGGCTCGGTTTCCGTGTGCGTGTAGTCGTTTGTTCCCAGCACGAAGCGGACAGATTCCAGCGGGCTGCCGACAAAACCATACTCACCGCGCACATCCGTGCGCACCTGATTCAGGTCGAGAAAGGGCCCTTCGTAAAGTTCGGGCTCAGGAACACCACCACCATCATCTTCAGCGGGTCCGGGCAGACCATACGTCGACTCATAAACACTGACTGACGCCCCCAAATAACCGCGACTGCCAACCCAAGATGCTCCGGCCGCATAGCCATCAGTGTCGCTGTAGCTGTTCGACAGTGTGCCGGACTGTTCCTCGGGCGAGCGTTCCGCAGGGTCAGCAGTGGCAAAGCCTGGAATGTCGATATTATCGGTTTTGCGCTTAAAGCCATCGATATGCCAGGCAAACGCACCGGCACCGCCGTCTAAGCGACCAACCACCGCACGTTCTTTGGCAGCTGTATCGCCGCGCACTTCAATTTCTGCGGAAATTGGCTTCTCGCTGGGTGTCTTAGGGATCCGACTGTCCACAACATTAACGAGACCGCCTGCTGCCGTACTGCCATATAGCAGCATGGCTGGCCCGCGGATCACTTCAATCTGATCAGCCAACAGCACTTCGATGGCAACCGCATGGTCCGGGCTAACATCGGATACATCAAGTGCCGACGCCGAATCGCTCAACATGGTGACGCGCGACCCGCTTAAGCCACGAATCACCGGCCGGCTCGCGGCAGGACCAAAGTAACTGCTGCTTACGCCCAGTTCGTTGGCCAAGGTTTCACCGAGTGTGGGCGCATTTTTGAGCGACAGTTCATCCCCGCTCAACACCTGACTGGGTTGCAAAAAGTCAGCCAGGGGTAATGCAGTTACTGTAATTTCTTCAGGCGTCGTGGTGTCGAGGGGCGTAGCGTTATCCGCGAACACAGCGGATGCTGTAACGACAGCAATACAGGCTGCCATCGCAACTGAATGAATAGTGTGCATGATTTAATTCTCTGTTCAATTTTTAGCTGCGTAAAAACCATCGTCAATGACGATTGGCTAATACGAGGGATTTAAAGCTGAATCAGAGAACGGGAGGGCCGCGATTGCGAACCGCAGGGACGGCAGCAGAGTTAAATGCGATGGTGGGTGAAGCTACAGAAGACGATTGTGCAACGGCTAAAATTACAGCATTGGGTGCGGCAGCGAGTGCGGCGTCATCGTCGAAGCGGTCCTGCGCGACACACATGACACAGTGCTCACCCAGAGAATGCTCTTCGAGCAACTCGTGAGTGATCATAGAGAACTGAAGCGCAACAAGCGCTATCGCTACAACGGCGATACTGCGGTTTCTCAAACTGTCAATTAGGTACGGCACGATAGAAGAGTATGTCAACTTAGAAGCAATGGCATTAGTGCCGACACAAACGAAAATTTTGAATATGTCCCAATGCTAGCAGACCGCTGCCGATAATTGAAAGTGTGGTATCCACCCAGGCTGCTGCATGGTCATGTGCCCAGAACGCGCCAACCACAAGAACCATAATCCCGGTGCCAACAAGCACCAATACGAGGCTATCGGGATGATGGCGTCGAGCCATGGCTATCGCGATCACACTCGTCGGTATAATAATCCAGAGCAACATGACGTGAAACAATTCATCGGTCAACACAGTGCCACCGAGCAACGGAAAAAGTATGAGCAGCGGCGGCAATGCGATGCAATGCACGACACACACAGCAGAGATGACTACCGAGCAGCGGTCAAGAATAGGTTGCAAGTTTCTGTCCCTTGATTAAGGTATCGGCTGCCTGCCGCCCTAAAATAAAAATGGGGTAGCACCCGACCATAAAGCATTATGGTATTGGTTTTTTAGAGAAGCTCTTAGATCAATCAGCCCTAATTATTGCCGAGTTGGCAAGAACTGTAAACCTATAACGGTGCAGCAGCAGCTCCCTCTTGAGCTGGCGCCAACATCAAAACATCCAACAGCAAGACCAGCGTATCGATCTGCAGGGAGCCAAGCTCGGCATCAAAACTTTCGATACCGGCTGTGGTACCCCAGTAGCCGCTCATGTTGGACAAGGTGGCATAGCCGTTGATGTCACGTTTGAGCGCCACCTCGGCCAAGCCGGTCCAGCGGCCCTGACCCTTCTTTTCAGGCACACGCAATTCGGTGCGCGGCACGCCGCTGGTGTTAATAGCGTCAATAGCCGCTGCGATCATCGCCTTGTCATTGCGTGCATAAATGAGCCAGGGTTCGGCTCGGCCGGTAAGACCATAGCCCTGCTCGCTCTCGCCGTATTCCAGCTGACCAATGTGTTCAACGCCCAGAACAGCAACAACCCTCTGCATCACCTGTGGGTGCATTTCATACCAATCGATCAGATGACGCCCAGGCGAATAGTGTTGAGGATCGAGCAGCACGCGCAGCGAACGGGGCCGCTCTGCTTGCGGACGCTGTGCAAACTCACGCACCAGCGCCAAAATTCCTAGCGTGCCGTTTTCTTGGGTGAGGTTCGGGCCGTCCGAATGAGTGACAAGCAACACCTCTTCATCCTGCGCCGTGCCATAGTCGCGACCAGGCAACACGGCAGTGTAGAAATACGGCGTAACGTCAGCTATTTGAGCAAGCAGCGTTAAGGTTGCAACAGCACCTTGCTTTGCCGCAGCCAATACGTCTGCGCCCACCGCTGCATCGACATACAAACCCGGCACACCGACAATACCCAGATTAAATAACGGGAAGGTGTACAACCCTGCCAAACGGTCAGCGCTCATAGAAAACACCACGATCGCACCGGCCGCGCCACTGCCTTTGAGCACCTCATCGAAACGACCGAAACGGGTGACGTAATTGCCCTGATACCACTGGTCATTTGAGATGCCTGGCGGCCCCGCAAAATCCTCGGTGGCAAACTGGTTGCCGATACTAAACATAGCGGCCATACCTACGGGTGCCGGACTAACTTGAAACACCACAATGCGCCCGCGCAACGCCTCGCGCGGCAGCCCTTTTTTATACATGAGCAATGGCGCAGTGACGCCCTTAGCCGGCGTACTGCCGGAATACGCCCAATAACTGGCCACCGGTAATACGGCATCGCCTATTTGCAGCGCGCGTTCTGCGTTACTGGGCTTATCCGCTGCCCACCAACGAGTGTACGGTGCAGGTATTGTCTCCACCGCAACCACGCCGGCCTCGACCAAACCCGCCTCAACAAAATCCATGTGCGCCTGCCACGCCGGACTGCCGGCAAAGGTCGGCCCAAGTTCTGCCTTAAGCTCATTCCAGCGCTGCAGCGTGGGCGCATCGTAAGACGACTTCTGCTCGCAAGCACTGAGCAGCAGGCACAAAACAGCAGCAATGAGTGACTTAGCCATGAGCCCATCTTAACCTGCAAATAACAGCCTTGAACTGAATTTTTAGGCGCTGAGCAATAGCCTGAGCTTTGTCGCAGTCATGCGCCTCTCTGCCCGCCAGCAGTGGGTTCGCCGCAAACTCAAGGTATTAGGCGACCCCAATGCTGCCGCCCAACCAATAGCAGAACAGAAACAATTGCAGTATCCGCAGAATGTCGTGCCTGCAGCCGTTATGCGTTAACTTGGGTATAGACTTAACAGCTAATCCGAACAGCACCCATTTTTAGAAGGTGAACACGCCATGAACGCTAATGCTGATGCAGATACTCGCACCGCCCGCACTTTGCCCGCCGAAGGCGAAAACGGGCTTTATTCGCAAAGCTGGTTTCCTATTTGCCTCTCTGAGGAACTGACCGAAGATGCCATTGTTGGCCGCGCGTTTCTGGGCGGGCGGGTGATTGCGTTTCGCGATGAGAACGGCGAAGCCTGCGTCACCAGCGCCTACTGCGCGCACCTTGGCGTCGACCTAAAATGCG
>JABIQA010000209.1 GCA_018699155.1 Chromatiales bacterium | reverse complement strand
TTGCCCGACATACACTTGCTGAAGTAGTAGAGCCTCGATACGAAGAGCTGTTTACCTTAGTGGCGAATGAGCTTAAGCGAAATGGTCTGCTTGAAGTATGTGCGGCTGGCATCGTCATAACCGGAGGTACCGCAAAAATGGAAGGTGCAGTTGATTTGGCTGAAGAGGTATTTCATCTGCCGGTCCGTTTAGGTATACCCCAGCACGTAAGTGGCCTGGGCGAAATTATTCGGAACCCGATTCATGCAACCGGGGTCGGTATTCTTTTGTATGCCCGTGATAGCCGGGCTACACATGGTGCTCCGGAGCACCATGTGTCATCAAACATGAAAGATATTTGGTCACGGATGAAATCGTGGTTTCAGGGAAATATGTAGGTACGGAATATGTTGTTGTTTGGGAAGTAACCGCTGAGGAATCGATTGGAAGAATTTTTCTGAGTGGGGTTGTAAGGTCTTTGTTAAAAAATTGGGTTTTATTTTTTTCTATTTTTATATTTGTGCTGCGGAGCTAAAAGGAGATAGGTCATGTCGTTCGTAATTGTCGATGACTATAGTGAGAATGCCGTTATTAAGGTAATCGGTGTTGGGGGCGGCGGCGGTAATGCTGTTCGTGAAATGGCAAGCAAGGGTATCGATGGAGTTGACTTCATTTGTGCCAATACCGACCGTCAGGCGTTGGCGAACTCCAATGTGAAAACCACATTGCAGATCGGCACGAACATGACCAAAGGCCTTGGAGCGGGTGCAAATCCGGATGTTGGCCGACAGGCAGCGATGGAAGATCGCGATCGCCTGAAGGAAGCAATTGAGGGTGCGGACATGCTGTTCATTACCGCTGGCTTGGGTGGCGGTACGGGTACCGGCGCCGCACCTGTCATTGCTCAGGTAGCTAAGGAGATGGGCATTCTGACCGTAGCTATTGTAACCAAGCCATTCGCAATGGAAGGTAAAAAGCGCACCTCGATTGCTGATAGTGGCATTGTGGAGCTCAGCAAGTATGTTGATTCTTTAATCACCATTCCTAACGATAAATTGTTAGCGGTTTTGGGCAGTGATACAAGTTTGTTGGCTGCCTTCGGTGCGGCGAACGAAGTGCTCCAAGGTGCGGTTCAGGGTATTGCTGAGTTGATTACTCGTCCTGGTCTGATCAACGTCGATTTCGCGGATGTGCGTACTGTGATGTCTGAGATGGGCATGGCGATGATGGGCTCGGGTATCGCGAGTGGTGATGATCGCGCGCGTGAAGCAGCCGAGGCAGCTGTATCAAGTCCATTGCTGGAAGATATCGATCTAGCTGGTGCAAATGGTATTTTGGTTAATGTAACCGCTTCTGAAGATCTGGGTCTGGGCGAGTTCACGGCAATTGGTAATATCGTGAAAGAGTTCGCATCTGATGATGCAACTGTTGTTATCGGTACTGTTATCGATCAAGAAATGAATAACAGCATCCGAGTTACCGTTGTGGCGACAGGTCTCGGGCAGCCGGTACGTCGTTCAACGGAAGTGGCTCCTATGCAGGTAGTGCAGCCTACTGAAGTGACTGCCGTGCGTGATGGCACAACGGGCGAGCCGATTGAATCGGGTTTTCCTGATTACAGCCAATATGACACCCCACCGGTGATGCGAAATCAGCATTCCAATGTGGCCGTAGCTGATGCGGCGGATGATTTGGAAATGCTTGATATTCCGGCATTTTTGCGCCGTCAGGTAGACTAGGGCCGCTTGCGTGGCTTCGTCGGGCTGTGGTAATTTTGCAGCCTAAATTATAGGTGGAGTTCGACGAAGCCATCAGGTGCTGTAGTTTGTAGAATGTTTGTTAGCGCTGCTTCTCAGTGATTTTGTAGCAAAAACAAGGCGTTCGGTCGCTGCCAGAGAGTGAAAAGGAGCAGCAACGGCGGATTGCGTTCTCAGCTTTAAGCTTTAAGCGCTCTCCGGAGTCAGTTGGTTCGGGGCTTAGTGCGCGCAATATAATCGGGATAGATCGTTTTGGTTAACGGATACAAGAATTAATGCTGAAACAGCGGACACTAAAGAACTCTATCCGGGCGACAGGTATTGGTTTGCATACCGGCCGGAAGGTTTACATGACCTTGCGTCCGGCTGCAGAGAATACTGGCATTGTTTTCCGGCGGGTTGATCTCGATCCTCCCGTGGATGTGCCTGCCGACGCCCGTATTGTCGGTGAAACCATGCTGGGAACTACGCTCATTCAAGGTGATGCCAAAGTATCAACGGTAGAGCATTTGATGGCTGCGCTGGCGGGGCTGGGTATCGATAATCTTTATGTGGATCTGAGCGCGCCTGAAGTGCCAATTATGGATGGTAGTTCAGCGCCATTTGTATTTTTGCTGCAGTCAGCGGGTATGGCTGAGCAGAATGCAGCAAAGAAATTTATTCGTGTTACTAACAAAGTTCGTGTGGAAGAAGATGACAAGTGGGCCCAGTTTAATCCTCACGAGGGCTTTAAAGTTAACTTCAAAATCGATTTTGATCACCCTGTCTTTAAGCAACACACACTTGAGTCAACCATCGACTTTTCGACGACTTCTTTCCTGAAAGAAATAAGTCGTGCAAGAACGTTTGGTTTTTTGCGCGATATTGAAGCCATGCGTTCACGGCGATTGGCTTTGGGTGGAAATATTGATAACGCCATTGTGCTTGATGATTTCAGGGTTTTGAATGAAGACGGCTTGCGTTACGAAGATGAATTTGTTCGCCATAAAATATTGGATGCTATAGGTGATCTGTACTTACTGGGCCACAGTTTGATTGGCGAGTTTATTGGCTATAAGTCGGGTCATGATCTTAACAATAGGTTGTTGCGTGAGTTATTGAAAAGTGGTGATTATGAAGAAGTCACATTCGATGATGTGGCTAAATCGCCAATAGCGTATTCGTCGGCAGCTACAGCGGTTTCCGTTTGATAAGGTAGTTTTAATTGAAAAAAAGCCGGCTATTAGCCGGTTTTTTTTGAAATTTTTTAAGCTCAGCCGTTCTGGCTAACCCGTACTTTAACGCTGGAAATTGCCGGTTCCTGCGCACGGCAGATGCTCAGGATTTGTTCAGACTCAAAGCGCAATCGCGATGCCCATGCCGGGCCGTTACTAAATACAGTGAGTACGCCATCGGCAGCAAGGTTGCATGAGTTCACTCCCAGGGCGATATCTGCAGGGAGTTGTCCGCACAGATGACTCGTTAATTGGCTGCGTCGGTCTACCTCACGATTTAAGCGGCCGAACGCAGAATTCGGGCTTAATGCCAGTTCGCCGAGCGTTTTTGGACCTTTATTCGACATAAGTACACCGTATTTGCCTAAAACTCGATGCTATTTCTTGTTTTGGGGGCTCATTTTTAGCATAGTTCGTGGATAAATTGGGCAAACCTGCTGAAAGGCAGGGACGCAAAGCCACCGATCTAAGGACTCAAGCATTGAGCCATGTCTAAGATAGCGGCGCTGCATAATGAGAAATATAAGCGATTTACACAAAAAAACAGTTTGTTTCTGGGAGGAAGCTGCTGCGGTTAGCTGTATAAAAGCAGCGGAGAGGATTAGATGAATCGGATTGTCTACACCCGGCAGGGTGCAGCAGCACGTTCTGTGCGACTGCCTTTGTCATTGTCAGTGGTTTCATGCATTGCATGCAGTTTGGTTTTTGCGGGTGGGCTTGTTGCCGGCTATTGGTTAACTAGTGCCACTGGCGGCGCCAACGACGAGCTGCTTCAACTTAGAGCAGAATTGGAACAGCAGCGTGACGCTATTGATGTTGCGCGTCGAGATGCCAATGATCATGTTAATGCATTAGCGCTTCGTCTTGGTCAGATGAACGCCAACGTTATTCGCTTAAATGCATTGGGTCGTCGATTGACGGGTATGGCTGGCATTGAAGCTGAAGAGTTTGACTTTGATCGTCATCCTGCCGCAGGTGGTGTTGATCCGGATGCAGAAACAGGAGCCGATGCTAAGTTGTCTGATTTGGTTTTTGACCTTGACCTTCTTGCAGAAGAATTAGTGCAACGTGAACAGCAGCTCAATGTGCTTGAGAATGTCATGGTGAACCGTAAAGTAAGTCTTCGTGTTCATCCTCGCGGACGTCCTGTTAAATCCGGTTGGTTGTCGTCTTACTATGGCAGCCGCACCGATCCGATGAACGGTAAGCAGGCTTGGCATGGCGGCTTGGATTTTGCCGGGAAAGCCGGAACAGAAATTGTTGCAGCTGCAGACGGTGTAGTGAGTTGGTCACGCGAGCGTTATGGCTATGGGAATCTAGTGGAAATTAATCATGGGAATGGCTACGTCACCCTATATGCGCATAATCAAGAGAATTTGGTTGCTTTGGGAGAAGCGGTTCATCAAGGGCAGACCATCGCGTTAATGGGGTCGACCGGCCGAGCTACTGGCCCACACCTCCATTTTGAAGTCCATAAAGACGGCAAGTCTGTAAATCCACTTAAATTTGTTAATGACTAGGCAAATCCGCTGTAAATAGAGCTCAAGCGGAGCGTATAAGTGCGTAAAATAACACCGCGGACAAGCAGGCTTGTCATTTCGGCCGATGCCTGCAATACCATCAGAGTTTAATTGTGACGGGCTGCCTGAGAGTGGCTCATTATCGACTATTGCAAGGGACGCACGTTGATCAAATTCATTACCCGGATTTTTGGTAGCCGTAATCAGCGCATGGTTAAGGCGTATTCGCGCAAGGTCGATGCGATTAATGCGCTTTCCGACACATACAAAGCACTCCCCGATGCAGAGTTGACCGGTCTGACCGATGAGCTGAAGCAGCGGATTGCGAATGGCGCCAGCCTCGATGATGTATTACCCCACGCATTTGCCGCAGTTCGCGAAGCTGCCGATCGAACGCTGGGCATGCGCCACTACGATGTTCAGTTGATCGGTGGCATGGTTCTTAATGAGGGCAAGATCGCAGAAATGCGCACGGGTGAAGGTAAGACCCTGATGTCCACGTTGCCCGCCTACCTCAACGCCTTGTCCGGCGATGGCGTGCATGTGGTTACCGTAAACGAATATCTCGCCCGGCGTGATGCTGAGTGGATGATGCCGGTGTTTGAATCCCTTGGCATGCGCGTAGGTATTATAGAAAGTGGCCTGACTCATGCTGAGAAGAAACAAGCCTATGCGGCTGATATCGTTTACGGCACAAATAATGAGTTTGGTTTTGATTACTTGCGAGATAATCTCGCATTCCGGACTGAAGACCAGGTTCAGGGCAAGCGCAACTTTGCGATTGTTGATGAAGTTGACTCAATTCTTATTGATGAAGCCCGCACCCCATTAATTATTTCCGGGCCATCCGAAGAAAGTACCGATCTCTATGCACGTATCAATAAGCTGTTGCCAGCATTAGTGCAACAGCAGGAAGAAGAAGGTCAGGGTGATTACTCTCTGGATGAAAAGTCTAAGCAGGCTTATCTGACAGAAGAGGGGCATCAGAATGTCGAAGGCTTGCTGGCTAAGGCGGGCTTATTGGGTGATGGTGAGAGTCTTTACGATGCAGGCAATATTCGCCTGATGCATCATTTAACCGCTGCTCTGCGCGCGCACTCATTGTTTAATAAAGATGTCGATTACATTGTGAACGATGGCGAGATTGTCATTGTTGACGAGTTTACCGGGCGCACCATGCCGGGGCGTCGTTGGTCTGATGGCCTGCATCAGGCCGTTGAGGCGAAAGAAGGCTTGTCGATTAAGGAAGAGAATCAGACCGTTGCGTCGATTACTTTCCAAAACTATTTTCGTATGTATGAGAAGTTATCGGGTATGACCGGTACTGCCGATACGGAAGCTTTTGAGTTCCTCACTATTTACGGCCTTGAGTGTGTGATTATTCCTACGCATCGCCCCATGGTCCGTGATGACCGCGCCGACCTGGTGTATCTCACTGAAACTGATAAATTTGCGGCGATTGTTGAAGACATTAAAGACTGTCGCGAGCGCAAGCAGCCGGTATTGGTTGGTACCACGTCTATCGAAACGTCTGAACTGCTCTCTGATTTCCTGAACAAGCAGAAAATTGCTCATTCCGTATTGAATGCTAAACAGCATGAGCGTGAAGCTCAGGTTGTTGCTGAAGCCGGTCGTCCTGGGGCAGTGACGATTGCTACTAACATGGCTGGTCGTGGTACCGATATCGTGTTGGGTGGTAATTTCGATATGGAATTGAGTGAGCTTGGCGGCGATATTACCGATAGTGATAAGGCCGCATTGCGTGAGGATTGGAAGCAGCGTCACGCAGCAGTAGTTGAGGTTGGCGGGTTGCATATTATTGGTACTGAGCGTCACGAGTCGCGACGTATTGATAATCAGTTGCGCGGTCGTTCTGGGCGTCAGGGTGATCCAGGCGCAAGCCGGTTTTATCTGGCGATGGAAGATCGCTTAATGCAGATATTCGGTGACCCGGCCCGCACCAAATCCATGTTGTCGCGTGTAGGCATGCGTGATGGTGAGGCGATTGAGAGTGGTTTGTTAAGTCGTCAGATTGAACGCGCGCAGCGCAAGGTCGAAGCGCATAACTTCGATGTGCGTAAATCACTGCTGGAGTTTGATGATGTCTCGAATGATCAGCGTATGGTGATTTATGAGCAACGAAATGAATTGATGGAAGCTGAAGACATTGGCGATGCAGTTGCCGGTATTCGTGAAGAGGTCATCGGTGCCGTCATTGATGAGCATCTGCCACCTGAGACGCCCGCAGCCACTTGGGATATTGCTGCGCTGACGCAAGTTCTGGAGCTTGAGTTTGCTGACCGCATTGATGTTCAGGGGTTGCTTGATGCCGACAGCTCAATTGATCGCAATGAACTTGCCGACCAGATTATTGCACTTGTGCAGATTGCGGCTGATGAAAAGGCTGCGCAGGTTGGCGAAGGTGTTATGCGCCAGGTTGAAAAGGAAATCATGCTGCGCCAGCTTGATTCACATTGGCGGGAGCATCTAGCGGCACTCGATTATCTTCGTCAGGGCATTCACTTGCGTGGCTATGCCCAGAAAAACCCCAAGCAGGAATACAAGCGCGAAGCATTTGAAATGTTTGGCATGATGCTGGATCAAGTTAAATACCAGGTTATTAGCTTTTTGTCTAAGCTGCGAATTCGCGGTGAAGAGGATGTTGCTACTATGCAGGCGCAGTCCCCATCAGAAGATAAAATGCGGGCGCAACATGCCGACGCTTCAGCTGGTGGGTTGCCCGGGTTACCTCAAGCTGCACCCGCGCAGGCGAAGTTACAAACCAATCGTTCTGCTCCAGCAGCTGCGGCAGATGAGCCATTTGTCCGCTCACAGCCAAAAGTGGGGCGTAATGATCCTTGCCCTTGCGGCTCGGGCAAGAAATTTAAACAATGTCACGGTAAGCTTTCCTGAGCTGCGATCTGTAATATTTAATTTTCTATGTCGTCGCAATCATCATCTGACAAGCCTCTTTTAGTTGTAGCTGTTGGTGTGTTGGTGAATCCATGGGGTCACGTACTTATCGCACAGCGGCCTGTTGGCAAACATATGGCCGGCGCATGGGAATTTCCTGGCGGCAAGGTGGAAGCTGATGAGTCGGTTTCTGAAGCGCTGTTTCGCGAACTGCAAGAAGAGCTGGGTATTGAGCTTACTTCTGCTCAGCCATTGATGGCCCATCGTCATGAATACCCAGATAGAATCGTTGATCTGCAGGTGCTTATTGTTCGCAACGTTGAGTCAGAACTGTTGCAAAGCAAGGGTTTTGAAGGGCAGTTGCTACGCTGGGTTACGCCAGAAAGGCTAATGGAATCAGGTATTTTAGAGGCCGACCGGCCAATTGCAGAGTATTTGATTAAGTTGCTGGGTTAGCAGATTGTTAGTGCGAAATCGATGTTCCCAGTGCACTGCACGGGCCGGCCATCTTCCGGCTTCCATTTCATAAAACGCACTGTAAAGCGGTGGTGACTGCCACTAATTTCGGGGTAACGATTCAACGATTTATCAATCGATATTCTAATCAAAGATGTCGAGTTACCTTTTTCTAGAGCATGTTGGTAAACACCATTGGCAGCAGAGCATGTTTCTGGTGGATTACTGTTTCTCAATAACCACAATAATTCGCGGACGCTATCACACAATGGCTTTACTGCTTGAAGCCACGTTTTAATTGTTTCTGAGCGCGTAGTGTAGTTCTTGCGTAGCCAGTGAGTGTAGTCGGGTAGATCGAATGCGCAGGTTCCACCAGGAATGGCACTGCGGTGACGGATTGAGTTTAAAAATTCGTTATCGCGCAGCGGCTGCAAATACGTGGGACCAACTTCATTTAACTCATGACGCAGACTTTGCAGCTTCTCGATAGTTTCGCGAAGTCGCGTTCCATCAACATTCTCACTGCGTTGATAGCGGTCAAGTAAGAATATCTGCCGCTCCAGTTCTTTTAGTACATCGCCCCGAGTGTCGCCCCTAGCAAGGATTGCAACGATATCGAGTAAAGCACTAATACAGTCTCTGCTCGCGAAGGAAGACTCCTCTTCGAAATTGTAGAGCAGTTGTTTATAAAGAAATTCGAGACGCAAAAAAGTACGCATACGCTCATTAAGCGGTTGCTCATAGAGGAACTGATTTTCACTTATTCCTTGTGACACTATTTCTGCTGCCTGATTCATAACCTAGCCAAAGCGCCTGCTTTATTTCATCGTCCGCTTATTCTGCTCTATCCGCCTTCCGACCGCAAATCCGCTGCGCTGGTGCTAAAGCGGTGCGTTATGCATTGCTTTATTCGGAGTCATGAGCATTAGCATCCGCTATGGCTGGCTGGGTTCGCGTTGCATAGAGAGCTTTAGGTAATTCTCATGGAGTACTTCCACCTGCTGAACCAGTTCATCGGGTTCACCGCTATTATGTATGAGATCATCCGCTGCAGACATTCGCGCATCATGATTTAGCTGCGAATTAATGATGCGTACCGCCTCCGCTTCATCACTTTTATCTCTAAGCATCAGCCTACGAAGTTGTTCGTCCGGAGGGGTAACGACGGCTAGTACCCGGTCGACCCGTTCATTAAATCCACTCTCGAACATGAGCGGCACAACGATGAGACAGTAGGGCTCGATAACGGTTTCCGAGGCCTGCAGGGTGTTTTGGCGAATCAGCGGATGCAAAATTGCTTCCAGTTTTTCACGCTGTTTCTGATCATTGAATACACGGGTTCGAAGAGCTGATCGGTTCAGTGTCCCATCGGCATTTAGCACATCACTCCCGAAGGTCTCTATGATACGGGCTAATCCGGGTTCACCAGGAAGCACAACTTGGCGAGCGATAACGTCGGTGTCGATTAACGGGACACCTAATTGAGCAAACAGATTCGCAACTGTGGTTTTGCCACTGGCGATGCCTCCGGTGAGACCGACCTTTAGTGCTGGAAGCTGTCTCGTTGCTGGCACTTTATAACCTCTTATTACCAAGTTCACTTAATGGTCAGTTGATTGTTCGACCCAGCAAAGCATTAAGTTCTTCTCCCCATAGCATAGCGAGAATTCCGGCACCTGCAAGGTAGGGGCCAAAGGGAATGGGTGCTTCCCGTTTATGACCTGCAAACAGAACCATGGCGATACCGGTTACCGCACCGACAACGGCCGAAAGTAGAATAATAACCGGCAGCAATTGCCAGCCCAACCAAGCACCTAATGCCGCCAGTAGCTTAAAGTCGCCGTACCCCATGCCTTCTTTTCCGGTGACTACTTTAAAGCCCCAGTAGATACTCCATAGGGCCAGGTACCCAGCAATCGCTCCGAAAACGCTGGATTGGAGGTCAGTCGCTGGAAACACGCCCGAATGCGGGATCATGCTAAAGATGATGCCCGCCCAGACAAGCGGCAGGGTGATTTGGTCCGGCAGTAACTGAGTGTCGTAATCGATCATGGTGAGTGCGACTAACGACCAAAGCAACAACATGCCACCGATGCCAGCCCAGTTAGCGCCTAACTTGAAAATGACCAATGCTGTGAGTATGCCGGTAACCGCCTCTATGATCGGGTAGCGAGCGGAGACTGATGTTTTGCAGCCGGCACATTTTCCGCGCAGCATCAGCCAGCTGATAACCGGAATATTTTGTAAAGCGGTAATCTGAGTTTTGCACTTTGGGCAGCGTGACCGCGGCACCATAAGGTTAAATTTACCCTGAGCTTTCTCTTCTTTCAGAGCTGCCGCTTCGCCGTTCAGTATGCACGTGGCCTCAACACGAAAATCGCGCTCCATCATCACAGGTAAGCGATAAATAACAACGTTGAGAAAGCTGCCAACCAGAAGCCCAAGAATGCCGGCGAATAGGATCAGCACCTCTGGTGGGTAAACAGATAAAATAGATTGCATGGTGAGCAGTTACGCCTAAACCACAGCGCCCATTTTAAAGATAGGCAGGTACATTGCGATAACCAGACCGCCAACCAGCACACCAAGAATGGCCATAATTAAGGGTTCGAGCAAACTGGACATGCCATCAACCGCAGCGTCCACATCATCCTCGTAGAAGTCGGCAACCTTCGATGACATTTCATCGAGAGAGCCAGATTCTTCGCCAACGGCGATCATCTGGATAACCATGTTAGGGAACTTATCCGTGTTTTCCATCGCCTGTTGCAGCCGCATACCCGTAGACACTTCATCGCGGACCTGCAATACGGCCTTTTCATAAACAATGCTGCCTGTCGCCCCGGCTACAGATTCCAACCCTTCAACCAAAGGTACGCCTGCGCTGAACATGGTGGAGAGCGTTCTGGCGAAACGTGCGATACAGGCTTTAGTCAGAATGCTACCAATAATTGGGAGCTTTAGACCTGCTTTATCGAGCACTTCGCGCATTGCCTTGGAGCGTTTTTTGAAATACACAAAGGTTGCGCCGGCGAAACCTATGCCGAGAACAATCCAGATACCTTCAGCTCTAATAAACTTTGATAGGTCGATAACCATACGAGTGAACGCGGGCAAGTCTGCACCGAAGCCATTAAACAGGTTTTCAAATTCGGGGATAACAAAAATCAGCAAAATTGCAGT
>JABIQA010000155.1 GCA_018699155.1 Chromatiales bacterium | reverse complement strand
GCCGCCATAACCCTAAACAGTAAAGCAGCCGAAGACTCTGCTGCTGAAGCAAAACTTGCCTAGTAACGAATAGCCGGACGCCCGCTATCGCAAGCATATGCCTGTTAATCACATGGCAAGAATAGCTTGGACCATTTACCCCAGCCGATAACCCGTTTCCGGTCTTTTCTGCTATCATGCGCTGCGAACGGGCAGGATCGCGCGTTTTTCTAGTACAAACATATTCTTAGCAGCAGTCGATAGCCCATTTCAATGGGGCCCGACGGGCACTTATTTACACGGTATAAAACAGTGATTACAGCTTCAAATCTGGCCATTCAGTTCGGCGCAAAACCGCTTTTTGAGAACGTCTCAATGGGCTTTGGTAACGGCAATCGTTACGGTCTTATTGGTGCTAACGGTTCCGGCAAATCCACCTTCATGAAAATCCTGTCGGGTGAACTGGAGGCCAGCATGGGCAATGTCTCGCTAGAGCCTAACGTACGGCTCGGCATATTGCGGCAGAACCAGTTTGCGTACGAAGACATTCGCGTTATCGATGTAGTACTCATGGGTTACGAGCAGCTCTGGCCTGTTATGCAGGAGCGAGATCGGATTTATTCGCTGACTGACATGAGCGATGAAGACGGCATGAAAGTCGCCGAACTTGAAATCGAGTTTGCCGAGATGGACGGTTACACAGCTGAATCAAGCGCCGGCGAGCTACTGGAAGGCATCGGTATTCCGGTTGAAGAACATTACGGTCTAATGAGCGAAATCGCACCCGGTTTTAAGCTGCGTGTATTACTGGCACAGGCTCTGTTCTCTGACCCTGATGTTCTGTTGCTCGATGAACCCACCAACAACCTGGACATCAATACCATCCGTTGGCTCGAAGATTTTCTGATTCAAAGTAAATCGACCATGATTATCATCTCGCATGATCGTCACTTTTTAAACAGTGTATGCACTCACATGGCCGACCTGGACTACCGCGAACTGCGAATGTTCCCCGGCAACTATGACGAATACATGACTGCGGCTGAGCAGGCCAAAGAACGCATTCAGTCCGACAACGCGAAAAGGAAAGCCAAGCGTGCCGAACTGCAGACTTTCGTAAGCCGCTTCTCTGCCAACGCATCGAAAGCCCGCCAGGCTACCTCGCGTGCTAAGCAACTTGAGAAAATTGTGCTGGAAGAAGTTAAGCCTTCGAGCCGCATCAGTCCTTACATTCGTTTCGACCAGCAGAAACAACTGCGACGTCTGGCCATGGAAGTCACCGAATTAACCAAAGGCTATGACGATGGCCCGTTGTTCGAGAAGCTGAACCTGAACATTGAGGCCGGCTCGCGTGTCGCCATCATTGGCCCCAGCGGTATCGGTAAAACCACACTCGCCCGTTGCCTAGCAAAAGATATTCAGACTGATTCCGGTGCAGTGAAATGGGCAGAAAATGCCGACATTGGTTATTTTGCACAAGATCACGCACATGACTTTGCCGAAGACATGACTCTGTTTGACTGGATGACCCAGTGGCAACCAAAGGGTGGGGATGAACAACTGCTGCGCGGCACTTTGGGGCGCATGCTTTTCTCTCGCGACGATAGCGAGAAATCGGTGAAAGTGGTTTCCGGTGGTGAGCAGGGTCGCCTGATGTTCGGCAAACTCACGCTTCTTCAACCTAACGTTTTGATCATGGATGAACCGACCAATCACCTCGACATGGAATCCATCGAAGCGCTTAACCTGGCACTCGATAACTACCCAGGTACGCTCATCTTTGTCAGTCATGATAGGGAGTTTGTTTCATCTCTGGCCACCCGCGTTATTGAACTGAGCAAAGATGGTGTTACTGACTATCCCGGAACCTATGAAGAATACCTGCAGTCTCAGGGTATCCTCAGCAAGGTTGCGTAACCCTTATCGCCAATGAAGATATGGGTCGATGCCGATGCGTGTCCGGTGGTAATTAAAGAGATTCTCTTTAAGGCCGCCGACCGCACCAAAGTGCACACCACGCTGGTGGCGAATCAGCCCATTCATACGCCGCGTTCGCCTTTCATTAAAAGTCTACAGGTGAGCTCTGGTTTCGATGTGGCCGACGATGAAATCGTAAAACGCCTAGAAGCGGGCGACCTGGTGATTACCAGCGACATTCCGCTGGCTGCAGAAGTTATTGAAAAAGGCGGTATGGCATTAAGTCCCCGCGGCGAACTTCACACCGAAGAAAACATTAAGGCGCGACTCAATATTCGTGACTTCATGGATACCATGCGGGCCAGCGGTATCCAAACAGGTGGGCCGCCACCACTTAATCAGGCCGATCGCATGGCCTTTGCGAACCACCTCGACACTCTGCTTACCCGCCACGCCTGAATTACAAAAAACTGGGGTCAAACCCAGGTTTTAAAAAGCACAATCTGAACACCGTGTTTAGCGCTATTTCGCACCAGGCTTGCCATGGTGTTTGCCACCAGGATTGCCACCAGGCTTGCCGCCAGTTTTAAAGCCTAACTTTGCGCCCGACTTACTACCGGATTTACCACTGGGCTTGCCCGCAAATTTACCGGCAGGCTTGCCGCCGAACTTCCCGGCCGATTTTGCTCCTGGCTTACCGCCCGCCTTTCCACCGCCGGATTTGCCCGAAGGCTTGCCACCAAAACCACCGCCATCGGCACGCTTATTGCCGCCGGGCTTACCGCCAGGTCGTTTATTACCGGATGACTTGCCGGGCAAAGATACTCGATCACGACGACTGTCTGCCGCAGCACCTCGCTTGCCACCTTTGCCGGCAACCGAAATCAGCAGAGCCTGACCACAGACACGGGCCTTCGCCAAATCGCTGAAAATTTCTTTCGGCATACCCTTCGGCAAATCAACCAACGTGTGATTGTCACGGATATCGATCTGACCAATATGCGCGCCATCAAGTCCGGCTTCATTGGCAATTGCGCCAACAATATTACCGGGCTTCACGCCATGATCATGCCCCACTTCGACGCGATAACGTTCTTTATCGGCATCAGGCGGTGTGTTTGAACGTGACTTAGAACGATCGCGAAATGGGCTCTCGCCATGCTTACGATCGTTACGGTCTTTGCGGCTTTTGCTGCGACCATTATCTTCACGACCAAATGCGGAAGCCTGCAATGGCTTTTCATTGGCAGGAACCAGCAACGGCTGACCATCCAAAACCATCTGCGCCAACGCGGAAGCAATATCGAGTGATGGCACATCATGCTCAATGCGATATTGCTCAAGGATACCGCGCATGAAAGCAAGTTCATCGGAAGCGACCGTGTCAGTAATACGTTGCTTAAAATCAGCGATACGTTTGTTGTTCACTACTTCAGTAGTTGGCATCACCAGCTGTTCAATAGGCTGCCGTGTTGCCTTCTCAATCATGCCGAGCATCCGGCGCTCACGTGGTGCTACAAACAAAATAGCATCACCCTGTCTGCCTGCACGACCGGTACGACCTATGCGATGAATATACGCTTCGGCATCGTAGGGAATATCGTAGTTAATCACATGGCTGATGCGCTCTACATCAAGGCCACGGGCCGCAACATCGGTTGCAACGAGAATATCAAGAGAGCCGCGTTTCAGCTTATCGACCATCCGCTCGCGTTCTTTCTGTGGCATGTCACCGTTTAATGGTGAAGCCGCATAACCCCGCGCTTCGAGCTTCTCCGCTACCTCGGTGGTAGCAATTTTAGTGCGGACGAAAATAAGTACCGCATCAATCTGTTCAAATTCAAGAATACGGGTGAGCGCATCAAGTTTGTGAAACCCTTTTACTGGCCAGAAACGCTGACGAATCGTTTCGGCAGTAGCGGTCTTCGCTTTAATAGACACTTCTTTGGGTTCATTGAGGTACTTACGCGCAATCCGCTCAACCTGTGAGGGCATCGTCGCAGAAAACAGAGCCATCTGACGTTTTGCGGGTGTCTGCTGAAGAATCCACTCGACGTCATCAATGAAACCCATGCGCAGCATTTCATCGGCCTCATCAAGGACTAATGCCTGCAAACCATCGAGCTTTAATGTGCCCCGCTTCATATGATCCATAACCCGGCCTGGGGTACCAACAACCACCTGAACGCCACGTTGCAACTGACGCAGTTGCGTGCCGTATTCCTGGCCACCGTATATCGGCAACACATGAAATTTATCCATATGCGCGGCGTAAGTTTTATATGCTTCTGCCACCTGAATCGCGAGTTCACGCGTAGGGCACAAGGTCAAAATCTGCACCCGTGGTTGGCGCATATCGAGACGTGACAATAGCGGTAACGCAAAGGCTGCAGTTTTACCGGTACCGGTTGGTGCATGGCCCAGAATATCAAAGCCCTGCAACAGGTGAGGAATAGCCTGCGCCTGAATCGGCGACGGGGTTTCGTACCCCACGTCCTCTAAAGCCTTTAAAAGCGGTGCGGCAAGGCCCATCTCTGCAAAGGTAACATCAACAACGGGAATAGCATCAGACATAGGAAATCCGGAAAAAGTAAATCAACAAATGGATGACAAACAACGAGAAACAGAGCCAACCGTTTAACCGCCTAAGGGTGAAATAGCTACTCGTCACGTTGCACACCGGGCCAGCGATCGCTGCAGCAGGCCAAAACACCACCGCGCAGGACAGTGTCGGCGCAAAAGGTGCTGCATCATACCCTACCGGCTTATGCCGTATACGCCTGATTTAACTCTAATTTGGTCACATCGCAGCGCATATCGGTTAGTTCCCCTACACCGGGGAAATGCCCGTTTCGTGAAGTATGTCCTGCGAAATGCTTAAGTTCTGTGACATGTTGATTGTGTTTATACCTTTACGATGGGCGGGATAGCATCATTGACCCTGCTCACTGGCTAATCGGAGTTGCAGCAAAAACAGTCGAATACCCGCCCTATTGTGTAAAATCGTAGGCATATGGCAGTATTAATACGTACAATCAACAGCCCCAACAGCTTAGATTGAGTCTTGCTAGTTAACATCACCTGCAACAGCGGCGAGGGACTTAACCCGCAATGCAGGTCATCAAGCAACCAGAATATGGACCTCACTATGGACAACAAAGTCGAACAAAAAGCAGTTGATATTCCGTTAAGCGGCGGTGAAGCCTCAGACGAAGGTCTGCGTGCCGAAGCCATTCTGGTGCGCGATGTGCTGATCAAGCGTGGCCTCGAAACACCGATGATTTACACCGGCCTTTCAGATGACGAAAAGAAAGCCCGAATCCAAGAGCACTTCACTGTAATTATGGAGACTCTGGGTCTGGACTTACGCGATGACAGCCTTGTTGAAACTCCCCGGCGTATCGCAAAAATGTATGTAAGTGAAATCTTCGGTGGTCTGAACTACGCCAACTTCCCCAAGCTTACCGTCATACTAAACAAAATGAATGTCGATGAAATGATTACGGTGAAGAACATCGACCTCTCATCAACCTGCGAGCATCACTTTGTGACTATCGATGGCAGCGCTTCAGTCGCTTATATTCCACGCAAGAACGTTGTGGGCTTATCAAAAATCAACCGTCTCGTTCGTTTCTTTGCGCAGCGCCCTCAGGTTCAAGAGCGTCTTACAGAGCAAGTATTGGTTGCGCTGCAGACACTATTAGAAACCGATGATGTTGCAGTAAATATGACTGCAGTTCATTACTGCGTGAAATCACGCGGCGTGATGGATGCGAACAGTGAAACCACTACCACTGCACTTGGCGGCGTATTCAAAAGCAGCCCGATCAGCCGCAGCGAGTTCTTGATGAGCGTTAACAGCTAATCGCTGCAACCAGAAGCAATAAAAAAGCAGCCATTAGGCTGCTTTTTTATTGCCATAAGCTATCCGAAGAACCGTTACGGATACGCTACATTTAACGTAATGCGGGCAACACCGTGTCGGCAAAATACCTCGCCTGCTCGACCATTGCAGCCTGACGCTCGCCGTGCGGATGAGCCACAGGCGAACCACCCAAAATGTAAACATGGTCAAGCCCAAGATCAATCAGTTGGCTCAAACGGGACTCGCACTTTTGTGCAGGACCGCAGATAGAAAACCAATCGACAAAACTATCGCTCACCTCGCCCGCATGTTCGGCCTCTTCCTGCGCATGACGATCCATGTCGTACTGAGATTGCATATGGCGAGCGAGTTCTTTTAACTCCGG
>JABIQA010000117.1 GCA_018699155.1 Chromatiales bacterium | reverse complement strand
GACATTCATTGCAGGCTGAATTATTTGCCTGTTTTGTGGTTGTTTCATATGGAGCCTCAGAAAAGAGAGCATGAGATTAGCTCAAGCAGTGTGTTGCTGCTCATTGCTGGATTCTGTGATGGAGTTAACAATACTGACAGCCCCTAGCCGCTTGCATTACATAAGCTAACGCAATCTCACTTTAAAGCGATTTGGCTCTGACTTATAGGCAGCAGGAACCGCACAGCGCATGCTTTTGAGCGATAAATAAATGGGATAAGTAGGTCCAATCACCCACTGGAATTAGCTAGAGTGATTGACGTTACGTTGGCTGCAGACTGTAGCCTGAGAGGCTGTGTCGGGGATGACAGCGTCCATATCGCCAACGATCAAAATGCGGGCATGACCATGCTCAGACTAAATGCTCAAAAAGATTACGGCGCATTGTGGGAATTACTACGGCTGAGAACCTAAAAGAACCAGGTAACTGCGATCGTACCTTCAAAATTATTGGTCAACTCTTTACTGCCCAACACGTCCAACTCAAACAAATGGTCGCGCACATCAATACGCAATGCAAAAGCATCTGTCATGATCAGCTGGTAACCAAAACCGCCATTCACGGTAAAGTGCTTATCACCGGCAAACTCGGTACTTCCCAAGCCTCCGATCAAATAGAACGAACTATTAAATGCTTTGTTGGAACCTAGGAAGGCCTCACCGGGCAAGACATTCAAGCCCAAATTTATATTCCAATAACGATAATCACGATCACTGCCATTCAATAGTGGTGATGAACCACTTAAGCGCTCATAACTGGTAGTGCCCGCCCGACTAAAGCCGATGTTAGCCTCGGTAAAAATATCTTCGGTAACATGAAATATCGCTTTAATGCCTACTACAGTGTTCACGCCGAAATCTTCTATGCTGAGCATGCCGACATAAGGACCAACTTCAAAATTTTCTGAGTCGATATCTGCACGACGTATTTCACGGCGCTCTACCGACGGGTCGATAACCTGATCAGCAGCACGACCAGCACCCTGCCCCCATGCCGTCGCGGAACCAGCCAATAGGCCGGTCAGAACTAATAAAATACCGAGAAACCGAGTTTCCATTCGCGCACATCCTCATTCTCGTCCCGATTAGTAAATACGAAGTAATCCTTGTATTCGGCACGGAACATCAATCGTCGTGTCAGATAGGCCTTAACACCAAGGCCAGCTATCGCCGTATCGTAGCGCTGGTTTTCTGCTTGAACAAGTGTCGTCTGCGGCTTAACCACCAACTCACCGACTCCCAAACTAATAAAAGGTGATATTCGTGATCTTGGAAAAAAAGTATGGGACAGGTTCACTGCAATGATATGACCGTTGGATACATTTCCCAGTAACTGCGATAGAGCAAGCTCTACCGCAATGTTAGGGGTGAACGCGAAAGAACCATATCCGGTAAGCACATTCGCGCCGCCGAAATCGCCGCCCATAACCCCAACTTCCCAGCGATGGTCGACATAATCGGCCATGCTCCCATCGTTAAATTTAGTATTGCTGCCGTCGTCCTGCAGCGTCCGCCTCATTTGCTGCAGATCAACCCAACCTTCCTTACCATCCACCAGTCTTACCTGAACCCAGTCAGTACGGCGACTCAGCAACTCAAGCTCAGCGCCTCGTTTCGCAATATGGAAAATGGGGTAGCCGCGACCCGGCCCAGTGCGCATATCAACATAGGGGTCAGCAACCTTAACTTGTTGATTCTGTTTCCCTGCCTGAGCAGAAAAGGATGCGATAAACAGCATCAGCAGTATTGAAAAGTTTAAAAATCGCACGCATCGACTCGCAGATAGGCCACTAAAATCAGTTTCGGACAATATCGAAGGGATTATTGTAGTACTGAGCGCCAATATCCACCCATTCTGAAATTAATTTCAATTCGGCCGGTGCCAGCCAGCCTTCATGGGTGCCATCTTGCGCAAACTGCCGAAAGAAGCGGCTGGAACCACTCGCATCACCTGGCCTCAATGAGCGTGATACATACACGGGAATCATAACGGTAATTGGCTCACCGAACTCATCAACAATTGGCTCACCGAACTCATCAACTATTGGTTGACCGAATTCATCAATACCTTGGCTCTCGACAAGAGCATCGATAAGAACACCGTTTCCGTCGTCGATTAACCGAAAGTCGTAAAGCAGTAACTCCCTGTAGGCATTCAATGTATTGGTTGCATCGGGAGCATACCCATCAGACAAGTCCAGAAAGGCTGGGGCATCGACGAACACATTAAAAAATTCGTTGAATGACGTTGTAT
>JABIQA010000034.1 GCA_018699155.1 Chromatiales bacterium | reverse complement strand
CTATGGGCGGTCACGGCGCATTAACTATCGCTTTAAAGAACCCAGACACCTACAAGTCGGTTTCAGCATTCGCGCCTATCGTTAATCCGCTTGATTGCCCCTGGGGTCAGAAGGCGTTCGCCACCTATCTGGGCACGGATCAAACTGCCTGGCAGCAATACGATGCTTGTGAGCTGCTAAAAGCGACGCCGGATCGAAGCGGCTATCCACCCATATTGATCGATCAAGGTGATGCCGATAACTTTTTGGTTGAACAGCTCAAGCCACAGAATTTTGTTGCTGCATGTGAACAGGTGAAACAGCCGTTAACGTTGCGTATGCAGCCAGGCTATGACCACAGCTATTTTTTTGTTAGCAGTTTTATTGAAGACCATTTACGTCATCATGCTGGTTTGCTGCTGTAGCCTTGGCCAAGAAACGCTAATAGGAAAGTGCGGGTCAACTGAGGGCCTCTTGCCCACGGGTTAGGAATTTGAATAACCCGTATTTTAGTATGGCAGGAGTGCATAACCGGGCTTCGATGGGGTCGATCTGTGCTTATCGCTTACCCGCCAGGTCAATTGCAGAGGTGTTTTTACGGCAGAGGCAATGCGTATTGTTCACCAGCATGGGGTTTCTTGGGCTTGCCAAGCCGAGTATCTGAGTCGCTTGTCTGGGTTGAATATATAAGGTCGGTAGAGCCTGTTGGGAATCAGTCGCAGTGCGGCCAAATGGCCGTATTTGCTGGTGTTAGACCCCTGTCAGGCGTTATAAACGTGTTTTATTAATTGGCACTAACAATAACTTTTAATAATTAGTGCGATATTAGCTTTGCGACCAATCGTGTCGCGGCAAAAATGTTTGTAAGGAATTTGAAATTGAGCATGTTGTTTCAGAGGTTGCTGGCGCCGATTAGAGCTTTGGCAGCAAAGAAGGGTGGCTTGCCACTCATGATTCTATTGGCGGTCATCGTAATAGGCTTCTACCTGTTATCGACCCGCAAAGTGCTGGTGCCAATTGCTCCTGAGGAGCGCGTTTGGGCTGTAGACGCGGTGACCGCAAGTTATGCTGATGTGCAGCCGGAACTTACTTTATACGGCCAGGTGATTTCTGCCCGCAGTAGCGAGCTGCGGGGCAGAGTATCCGGTCGTATCGTCGAGGTTGCCGCTAACTTTCGTGATGGTGGCATTGTCGAGAAAGATGAGTTGTTGCTGGGTATTGATCGCTTCGATTACGAAACTGAATTGGCTCAGCAACGCTCTATTTTGAAAGAGGCAGAAATTGCTATGAAGAAGAGCCGCCGCAAGTACGCCAGAGCGGCTGAGCTGCATGACGAGAAAAATGTATCCGATGAGTTTCTTGATGATGCCGAGCTAAATCTGCGTCAAGAAGAAGCGCGTGTTGAGCAGCAGGCTATCGCGGTGTTGCGTGCGGAACGCGACCTTCAGGAGACCGCCATAGTAGCGCCGTTTAGTGGTGTTATTAGTGAGCAGTCAGTCGAGCTGGGTCAGCAGGTTGGCAGTAACGACAAACTTGCCGATTTAATTGACCTTAGTCGGCTTGAGGTGCGATTTTCTTTGAGCAATACTCAGTTCGGGCGCCTTATCGGCCCCGAAGAATCTCTCGCTGGGCGCGCTGTTAAGGTGACCTGGGAAGTGGGGAATGAGCCATTAAGCTTCCATGGTCTGATCAGTCGGGCCGGCGCACAGATCAGTTCGAGTATGGGTGGTGTTACGGTTTATGCCACTCTCGATGCCACAGACCGTTTTACTAGAATTCGTCCCGGCGCCTTGGTGCTAGTGCGGGTTGCCGATAAGGTTTACAAAAATGTGATTCAGGCGCCTGATTCGGTTTTGTACTCAGATAACACCGTGTATTTGATTCGTGATGAACGGCTGATTAGCGAAGTTGTAGACGTCTTTGGTTTTTCCGAAGGTGCGGTTTATTTTAGGCCCCAGAACGCTGGAGCCATTATCAATGGCGACCTGATTGTGACCACTCAGCTGCGTGAGGCTGGAGTTGGCGCTCGGGTTGAGGCTCGTTAGAGATGACCTCCCGAACAATAATGGAGTCTTTTACCCAGCATAAAGTGGCTGCCAATTTGTTGATGATCCTCATGCTGCTTTCCGGTATATGGGGCTTAAGTCAGCTGAATCGTCAACTGATGCCGGACTTCACCCTGGAACTTATTACCGTAGATATTAGCTGGCCGGGCGCAAGTCCCCGTGATGTAGAAGCCAATCTGCTGGAGGCACTTGAGGATGAGCTGCGGTTTATTGAGAGCGCCGATAGGGTAGATTCAACCGCGTTTGAGGGAAGGGCCAGTGCTGTTGTGACCTTCGAAGATGGCGCTGATCTGGCGAAGGGGCTCACCGATATTCAATCTGCAGTTGCGCGTATTACGACCTTTCCCACTGACAGTGAAAGGCCGGTTATATCGCAGGTTCTGCCCAATGAGTTGGTGGGAAGATTAGAGCTTTCCGGGCCATTTCCTGAGAAGGCATTAAAAATTCTGGCGCAACAATTGAGAAATGACCTGCTCGACCTGGGCTTGGCGCAGGTCGAGATCAATGGCGCTCGCGATACTGAAATATGGGTTGATGTTCCGGAGACCGAGCTGCGTCGTCTGGATATGAGCCTGAACGATGTTGCAGAGCGTATTGGAGCTGAAAGCATAGATCTGCCGGCAGGACAGGTTTTTTCCGGCAATGTGTCACGACAGATTCGAAGTGAAGGTCTGGCGCGAAATGCTGCAGAGGTTGGTGACATCGAAATAATGTCTACCGACACTGGTGAGAAATTAAAGCTCAAAGATATTGCAAAAGTTTATGAAGCCTTTGAAGAGGGTTCGGCATCACACCTGGTTCAGGGTGACTCATCGATAGGCATTATCATCAAACGCAGTCGGGGCATTGATTCGCTGACGGCACAGAGGAAGGTGGAAGCATACATTGCTGGTTTGCAGGCCGAACTGCCATCGACCCTAAAAGTATCGATGTTTGATATCGCGGCCGATATGGTCAGGGAGCGACTGTCGATGTTGCTCTGGAACGGCTTTGTCGGCTTGGTGTTGGTACTTATTGTTTTGTACATTTTCTTGAATGGCCGCACAGCATTCTGGGTTGCAGCCGGTATACCGGTGGCTATTTTTGCGACAATTGGCGGCATGGCTATATTTGGTTTAAGCCTGAATATGATCAGTATGTTTGCGATCATTATGGGGCTGGGCATTATTGTCGACGATGCCATTGTAGTGAGTGAGCATGCCGAGTTTTTGCACCGGCAAGGAGCATCTCCTGCCGACGCGGCATTGCGTGCTGCGAAGGTTATGAGCTTGCCAGTTCTGGCCGCATCCATAACGACTATCGCAGCCTTCTCGCCGATCCTGACTATGGGGTCTACGGTTGGCATGATTCTTCGCGAACTGCCAATCACTATAATACTGATTATTATCGCAAGTCTGATTGAATGTTTCTTAGTTTTGCCGATGCATTTGCGTGGCGCGCTCGAAGCCATCGATCGCGGGCCAAAAAAGGGGCCGAGTAAGTTCCATCTCGCGTTTAATAGATTCCGTGACACACGGTTTTCGGTGATTTCCGAATTTTCATTTGCTAATCGATACAGCACTATTACAGCCACTTTTTGCCTGTTTATTCTTGGCATTTTAATGATGGCATCTGGCCGTGTAGGGTTTGATTTTTTTCCATCTCCTGAGACAGATTACATTGCAGTCAATATAGCATTGAGTCCGGGTTCGGGTCGTGATGTTACAGAAAGTATGTTGCTGGAAGCAGAGCGTGCCGCTTATGCTATCGAGGAGCGTTTGGGCGGTGGTAACGGATCACTCATTAGCTTTGGCTTCGGCTCTCTGGGCACCAGCGTTGGCCGTTCAAACGATTCTCCGATGTTGGGGGATTATGTTGGTGGCTATACGGTTGAACTAATGCCCAGTGATCTCCGTGAAATGCGCACGTCGGATTTTATTAGCGCCTGGGAAGATGAAATCCGCCCTGTGCCGGGTGTCGAAGCGCTTACCGTTTTCGAAGTGAATGTTGCTGGCCCGCCAGGTAAGGATCTGGATGTTCGTTTGTCTGGCGCACCGTTGGATGTCATGAAGGCCGCTGCTATGGAAGTCCGTACAGCGGTGGCAAGAATACCCGGCGTTAACGGCGTTTCCGATAACCTACCGTATGGTATGGAAGAATATGTGCTTGACCTAACGCCCGAAGGTCGGGCAATGGGCTTTACCACTGAAAGTGTCGCGCGGCAGATTCGTAATACTTTTGAAGGCGCCATTGCCAAACGCTTTTCTCGTGACCAAGAAGAGATTCTTGTTCGGGTTCGTTTGGCGTCGGATGACCGCTCGATTAATGGTTTGCGCGGTATTTATCTTCAGGTACCTAACGGGCGTGAAGTGCCGTTGACCGAAGTTGTAACCTTGCGCTCGCAAGTGGGCTTTTCTCAGATTCGCAGGGAAAATGGTTTACGTGAGGTTGCGGTAACCGCTTCGATAGATCAGCAGGTCACTACAATCAATGAGGTGGCGAGTCTGATTAATGGTTTAGTGCTTGAGCGCGTGCGTGCCGAGTATGGCGTAAATGCTGAGTTCAAAGGTAAAGCGGTCGAACAAGCTGGCGCGATGGGTGACTTTTCTATAGCGCTGCTGCTGGCGTTATCGGTCATTTATATTGTGTTGGCTTGGGTATTTTCGAGTTACTCGACCCCCCTGATCATTATGGCGGTAATCCCGTTCGGTTTTGTCGGCGCAGTGTTCGGCCACTACATCATGGGCTTTGCGCTGAATATATTTAGTTTACAGGCGCTTATGGGGCTTGCTGGTATCATGGTTAATGACTCAATTGTCTTGGTTATGACGATTAAACGGGAGATGGCGGCCGGCTCGAGCTTGTCTGAAGCCGTGCTTGTGGGTACTAAAGAACGGCTTCGGCCCGTAATTATGACCACCACCACCACTGTAGTCGGTCTGTTGCCTATACTGTTCGAGACCAGCCAGCAGGCGCAGTTGATTCAGCCGCTGGCGGTGACGTTGGTGTTTGGTTTGTTATTGTCGCCGTTTCTAGTGTTGTTTTATGTGCCCGCGTTGCTTGGTGTTGGCGCTGACATTAAAAGTTTACGCGGCGGAAAACGCGTTATGCAGGCCGGATAACAATATGTTTATTCTTCTGCATGCGATGCTCCAGTCGAGAATCAGGTGGCTTTTGCATGAATGATCAAGCAGATGAGGGCTACGTTTACCTGATTCCTGAGATTATTGAAGACCGCATTCAAATCTCGGGTGTATTTTCACAGCCCACTTCTACCTCGACGGTGAGTTATGGCGTTAACCTATCGTTCCCCGAATTACACCTTTATCGTACTCTGCGATCCCGTGAGCTGTCGTTGTTGCGGGGCAAGGTCGAGGCCGTATTAGAGCTGTGGGAGAAAAAGTGCCTGCAGTATTTGCAGTACCAGACGGACCGATATCGGGCCGGAGCGGTTGATCAGCTGAACAGGGATGCCGATAAGCGACTGCGCCTCCTGCGTAATATTCTTGTCGATGCTCTTGATAATACCCCTTCTGCCGACTGGTTATTGATTGAGTGTCGAGGAGTATTCTCGGTAACGCCTAAAGAGCTGTACGGTATACCCGATATTCCTGCGTATATATTGATGGATGAAGATGGTCGCCCTGCTGATGTCCTGCGCCTTGATCAGGTAAGAAAACCTGACATTGAAAAAACGAAAAAGCAGTTCGGTGCTATCACTAAAGTTTTTAGTCCCAGTAAGGTACGGGAGGCCGTCGATCAGGAGTTGGAGCGCTGGAGCAAAAAGCGTTCTGATATTGGCGTGGCAAATGCAGAGCGTCGTGCAACGCTGCGTCAGGCACAGGATATTTATGATGCCAGTAAGTCAATGTTCAAGGCAGGCAGGGAAAGTGATCAGAGCATCTTACAAAACATCAAGACCAACTATGAAAGATTAGCCACGACTGTTTTGAACAGTGATTTCACCACCTGCGCTGTCGAGGAGCACTGCGACCTCATTATGATGGCTATAAAGTACCCGGATGAGATTTGTTCCAACTGGCTAATGAATTATGTGCCTGAGCGTAAAGTCTTACATCTGGACCTTGATCTACCCACCATCGACCAACTAAGGTTGCCGAAGGCTTGGGAGTATTCCACCAGCAGTGCTGAGGTAGTGGAGATTAAATTGAGCAAGCGCGAAGTCGCAGAGCTTTGTGATTTAGTTTGTTATCAGATGCTGCTGCGCACAATGCGCGATCTATTTGTCGCCGATGAAGCCCGCGCAATCGAGACCATTATCTGTAATGGCCAGGTTACTTTTCAGGGCTCCGATTCTGATGAATGGAGCAGCAGAGTTGTTATCTCAGTATCAGCTGATAGGGAAGAACTGCTGCAACTGGATTTTGTAGCAGAGAGCCCCAGTGCATTGTTTGAACAGTTGGGTGGTATTACAGCCGGTGCGCCGCATCTGGCGATGCCAGTTCAACCTATGGGCTAGCAGACTTGCTGCATGCCCGTTGGCGTATGCGACGGTGCGAATGTATAAAGATTGGCCGGTTTTCTGTCAGCGGGTTTAAAGTTTTTGCGGTAGCCGCATAAGTTTAATTTCAGTATTATCTATAGCCCCGTCTACCATGGTGTCTGCGGTGCTTTTCTTTTAGGGAGTTTGTTAATGAATATTTTTTCTGCTATTGGTCGTTTGGCCGGTGTCGTATTTCTTGCTCTGGCATTGAGTGCCTGTGAAAAACCAGATGTTGCGGTAAGCGATCTTAGTGATAGTGACCCAGTCCCAGAAGTAATTTCAGAGCCAGGAATCGAAGCAACTACCGCGATTCCAGCTGCTGACATTGCTGAGGCCAATGTCGATGAGGCAGAGGCAGAATCTGAAGAATCTGTTGGTCCCGATTATAATCTAGATTCTGAAGATGCTATGACGGCAGTGGATGCCATCAAGGCTGAAGCAGCAGCTGAAGCAGCAGCTGAAGCAGCAGCCGCTAAGTAGTGTTATAAGTAGTGTTATGAGTGCCGCAGGTATTTGATGCGCCATTGATAAAATTAAGCCCCGCCTATTAATAAGCGGGGCTTTTTTTTGGTCAAGCATTGGGTCGGGCCGCTTAGGTACTTAACTCAACCGGTGAAGAGGAGGGGAGCCTCAAGTTACGCAACTCCGATCAAAAACCATGCCCCGGTGCCTGCCAAAAACCATGCCCCGGTGCCCGCAATTGCGCCACCGGCTAACCGTAGCATCACTTTCCCTTTGCCATAGTGTTGGGCAATATCGCCGATAAGAACCCCCATGATGTGCAGAACTATGGTGCCTGTCATGAACCCAGCCACATAGGTGTACGGGTTGGCTACCGCAGGCATTTCTGCACCATGAGCATAGCCGTGGAATACCGCAAAGACGCCAACAGCACACATGGCAAATACCATTGGCACTTTCTTGTCTAAGGCAATAGTGCCACCAAGTAATAATACTGAACTAGCGATGCCGACTTCTATGGCACTAAGACCAACGTAAAAAAAGCCAAGCAATCCACCAAAAGCCATGATTACTACAAAGGTTGCCGGTATCGTCCAAATTGCTCGGCCGCCAATCTGTGCGCTCAGAATACCTACTGACACCATCGCTAGAAAATGGTCCAAACCCAGTACAGGGTGAGTTAAACCCCCGAGAAATGAGCCGTAGGGAAGACTGGCACCATCATGTGCAAACACAATTTGGGGAAGCGCTAACACTAGGATTGCAAGAAAAAGGCTGAAAAGATTTCGTGGTGCTGTCATTACTGCTTCCTAATTCGTAGGGAGATTTTAAAGTGAGCCTATAGTATCCAGTGGCTAGAATCTATTGTTATTAAGAAAGTCGACGATCATTCCGTTAACGATTGTCGGCTGATCAAAGATTGCGCCATGACCTGAATTATCAACTATCTCTACGCGAACATTCTTGAGCAGCTTTTCTGCTTTTCGTTTGATAGCTTTGGGTTTATAGAGCATTTCGTGCTCACCAAACACCAACAGAGTTGGAACCTTGATTTGTTGCAGCACTTTGCGTGGTTCAGCCATAAAAAACTTCTTTAATACCCGCAAGCCGGTGGGTATATGAACCTTGCCGGACGTTTCGTTGTAAACACCGACCGACTTATCAACTCGATAATGCTTTGTTGCCAGAGCCATGGCCCGGGCAAGTTGCCGATCGAATGTGCCGAACTTGCCACCGCCACCGCCTGCTTCGGTTGCATTACCATTAGTGGACCTATTAACCGTTTTTGCGGTGAGCTCTTTTTCCAAAGCGTTGGCATCTTTGTTCTTGCGCAAAACTTTTGTGATCAGTACCTGCATCGGAAACTTTGCACGTGCAATACCTGTAGGAGCAAGTAATACCAATGTGTTCACGCGGGAAGGTTGTTTGATGGCCATCTGCATACACAATGACCCACCAACACTATTGCCCAGGTAATCTGCTTTGCTTACACCGAGCTCGTCTTGTACATCAGTAAGCCACTGTACAAAATCATCATTCAGAAATGAAACTATATTGGTATCGCTCTTGCCAGGTTGGCCAACGATATCGAGCGCATAAACACGATGTGTCTTCGAAAAGTCGGCAAACTGACGGCGCCAGAGTGGCGCACAGCCAGCTATTCCGGGGAGAAGAAACAGGGGGGGAGCCTGCTCATCACCGCATGCGAGCATGTGGGTTCTGCCAAAACTTGTTTCCACATACTTCGATTCAACATCGACGTCTATATCAGCGACGATATCGTTGTACCAATTCATGATCGTTTGAAAACCTTCGGCCGATTTGTAAAGATTCATTCGGGTGTCCACAAAGATTTTTTCTGCTGTACCGCTGTCGGCATTTATTTTTCGTATGTAGCTAAGCGCATGTGCGGCATTAGTCCCTGTCTGAGCCTTGTTATAGTTCTTCATGTCTTGACTCCCCAGCCAGATGCATAATTTTTAAACGGGTTCTTTTCCTTATTAAAACAAGTTTTCGGTGGCGTGGGAGGGTTGGATTCACTCAGGCTACATGAACGAAGGAAAGAGAGTTTGGTTTATCTATAAGTTATTGTTTTTGAATGGCTAATGACTTTGTAACAGTGTGTTTCAGGCGGAGCCAAATATTAAAGCGTTACCAGTGATGCCAAACCGGCGTGCATTGCGCCGGCAGCGGACCACTTGTGCCGAGTCGGCACCAGGGCTGCCCCAGCTGATGAAAATCTGAACCTTTGGATGCGACCAGCTTTCGTTCACTGCAAAGGCGAGCTAGTCGCTGCGTGATGTCTGGGTGCTGTTGGCCGGAAATAACCTCAATGCCCTGCCCGCCCAGTGCAGCAAAGTCATCCGTGAGTCGGGTGAGTTTACTAAAGGTCAGGCTGTATTTGTCGGGATGGGCCAATACCGCCTTTCCACCGCTATCACGGATCCAGTCAATCACGGTTTTCATTTCAGCCCAGAGGTTTTTTACATCACCGGCTTTGCCTGCACCCAGATACTTTTTGAACGCTGTATTGATATCTTTAACGAGCCCATTAGCGACGAGGTAGCGGGCGATGTGTGGTCTTCCGGGCGCATCTGTGCCGGCGCTGGCTAGCAATGAATCCTGATCGACATGCAGGCCAGCTTTTTTCAGGCGCTCAATAATTCTAACCGCACGTTCGCGTCTGGCTGAGATTTGGATGTTGCTGCCGGTTTGGATGGCAGCACTGTATGGGTCAATGTTCAAACCCAGAACATGGATGCCGATGCCATTCCAGGTGGTGGAGAACTCAATTCCGGGGATGACCTCGATTGCCAGTTTATTAGCACCAGAGGCCCATTCCAGATAACCCGCTACGGTGTCATGGTCGGTAATGGCCAAAGTATCTACGCCCGCATCCACGGCTGCGGCAACCAGTGCATCGGGCGTTAAGCTGCCATCCGATGCGAGCGTATGACTGTGCAGGTCGTAGTTCATAGAGCCATTTTATGGCATCTGTAGTAAGGAAACCGATATTTCCGGGCCATTCTCTGGCATCCGTTACGGCAACCGACCGTCAGTGGTAAACTAGAAACTTATTGATGCACTTTAAGGAATAACAATGAAAGAATGGAAGACGCCGCCGGAAATGGCAATTGATGTGGCGAAGTCGCACACAGCGATAATTAAAACCAACAAAGGCAATATCGAGCTTGCGCTGAGTTCTGAACACGCGCCAAAGACCGTTAATAACTTTGTGTTCTTAGCGAACGAAGGTTTCTATGATGGCGTAAGTTTTCATCGTGTGATTCCTGACTTTATGGTTCAGGGCGGCGACCCTACTGGCAGTGGCGCCGGCGGCCCCGGTTACCGGTTTGACTGTGAGGTGGCGAATAATCCGTTAACTCATGAGCGTTGTGTGATTTCTATGGCGAATGCAGGACCGAATACCAATGGTAGCCAATTCTTTATTACCCATTCACCACAGCCGCATTTGAACGGCCGTCATACGGTATTTGGTACCGTGACTTCAGGTGGTGATGTGGTTGATGCGATTGCGCAGGGCGATGTGATGGAGAGCGTCAGCATCGTTGTGTCATAGAGAGTTTGAGTAAGCGCTCAAATGAATAAAAAAGGGCCGCGCATTGCGCGGCCCTTTTTTTTTGATAATGAGCTTATACATTAAGTACAGGTCGTTTTTCCTTGGCTGGAAGATGCTGAAGCTATAGTGCGAAATTTTCGATTGCTGCAACTTCATTGCAACTGACATAGTTGCCATCTTCATCCTGAGCAACATTGCTTATGGCATAGGCAGGGTCATGAGTATAAAAAATACTTACGTTGCGTTCGACCTTATCGTTTAGATACGCAATTTTTTCATCGATAGCGAGTTCGGGAAAACGATCATAGCCCATCGTTATGTTGGGCTTAACCCAGGTGGTTCCGGGTATCAGGTCGCTGGCAAACGAGATACGTTGTTTACCGTGTAATTCGGCCAACATCAGGCCCTGAGTGTGGCCGTTACTGAATTCAAACTGTACAGCATCAGCAAAGTACGGATGCCGTGCACCGCCAACCAATTCAACCCGACCACTTTCCGTAAGCATTTGTATTTGCTCGGGAATAAAGGATGGCTTGTCACGAATATGGGGCGAGTTTGCGGTATGCCAGGCGGCTTCGCTGATAAAAAACCGGGCGTTGGGAAACAGTAAGCGCATCGGTTTGTCGGTTTCGTATGGGCTGAATAAACCGCCGCAGTGATCGAAGTGCAGGTGGCTTAGCACTACCGCATCGATATCCTCATGACTAATGCCTGCGGCATCCAGCGATAGCAATAAGCGATGATCGATTTCATTTATACCGAAACGATCGGCAAGTTTCGGTGAAAGAAATGCACCCATACCAGCTTCGAACAATACATTTCTATTCAGCAAGTCTTTTGCAAGCAGACAGCGGGTGGCCAGCTCAATGCGGTGATTTTCGTCCGCCTTATGCCAGCGCTGCCATAAGGCGCGTGGAGCATTGCCGAACATCGAGCCGCCATCTAAGTGTTGTCGATTGCCTTCAATGGACCAGAGTTGCATGAGGTTCTCTGTGTGCTACAGGGTATGTTCGTTTAGCGGCTATGACCGCGCAGCCAGTCCATAGCTTCGACCAGTTCATCGTTAAAGAAATGCCTGACCTCAGCATTAATGAAGTGGTCGACAAGTCTGGGTATTGCTTCAAATAACGTGGAATTACTAACCATGGCAACTCTCTCAACCTTGGCTTGCTGGCTTTTTACAAACTTCAGATGTGAAACAAAGCCGCCAAAGTTCTCCCAGCCCGGAAAAAATTGAGCTTGAATACAGACACCGGCGAGTGAGCCGTTTTCGGTTATATAGTCATCCGTTGCTTTGGTAAGCATCTCAAAGTCGCTGGTTTTGAGCGCTTTGTGAGGCCGGATAACAAGGATGCCTGGGTCAGGGATGAGTTCATAATCTATCATGAGGCGATGATAGAGCGAAAAGCATCACAGCGCTAACTTTTGCTCATTGTATTTAGTGTTTGAGCCGGTCTATCGCAGAAGTAATTGAGAGATCGATGATGTTGCCGACTCAGACATGCAGAGCAATATTGAGCCTAAGATTTCAGCGCTCTGTTTCAGTCCGAGTAAACAGTATCGTGTGGACTAACGGATCTATGTTTATCGAGTTGATGTATTTTATGGGCACTGATCGGTTCGAGGAGAACCCGCAGCATGTCTTCCAATGGTTCGCGCTAAGCCGGCTGAGATAACTACCAGTCACAACGCAAATGACCAGTAGAAACAATATCAACCGGCTTAGAAACACCAGAAATCTGCCTTATGCCACCTGCCTGTGACCGATGGGTGAGCCGAAAACCGAAAAACTGCCAATATCAGCCAGGCATTACGATTGAAGGTTATTCATGGGAGAATCTGGGCTAGACTAAAGCGCTTGTAAACCTTGAACAAAGCTTCTGAGGGGAGAATTATGGATCTGGACAGTCGCGGTACCGTCGCCGCCGCCATTTTATTCGGCGTTATTGGTGTGTTTGCGCTAATGACCCAGCCGGTAAGTGCAATTGCCTTTCTTGAGGCGCTTAATTTTGAACCAAGTCAGGCACCACTGGTGCCGGCTATTGAGATATTGGGCGTTGCTTTATCATCGCTGGTCGCCGTGGCCTGGGTTCGTAAAGTGAGTTGGCGGACAGCGGGTGCATTTGCAATTGCAGTTGTGATTGCCGGCAACCTGTTGTCTGCGATACAGACTGACTTCACGACGCTAGCTATTATCCGTTTCGCGACAGGATTCTTCGGTCAGGGTACGGCCTTCGCGGTCGCAATTGCGATTATCAGTGGCACTAAAGATACTGAACGAAACTTCGCTTTATTAATTGCCGCGCAGGTGGCTTTTGGAGTGCTGGTGATGTTTACCTTGCCAGCCGCCATCGAGAAGTGGGGCTACGCAGGCCTTATGATTCCGTTGGCAGTGTTGGCATTGCTAATTGCGCCCTTGTTGAGATTTATTCCTGGAACTGTCGCGGGCCCAATAGCTATGAGCAGTGAGGCGGCAAATAGTTCGATAGTTCCTGCGCTAATTGCTTTGCTCGCGATGCTGGTCTGGTGTACAGGGCTTGGTGCCGTGTGGGGTTCTATTCAATTGATCGGTACCGCGGGTGGGCTGACCGCAGTGGATGCCGGTTATGCATTGGGCATTAGTAGTGCCGTTGCAATAGTCGGTGCGCTCACCGCATCTGCTTTGGGCAACAAACTTGGCCGCATACCTCCGGTTATGGTCGCCCTGGCTATTCAAGCGGGTGCTATCTGGCTCCTAAAAGGCGAGATGACTTTGTTCCAGTTTGCAGCTACCGCAGCCATCTTCCAGATATTCTGGAACCTCACCGGTCCTTACATGATGGGTGCAGTTGCAATGAATGATGCCAGTGGTCGGGTGAGCGTTACCATTCCTGCCGCTCAGACCGGTGGCTTTTTCTTAGGTCCTACAATTGCAGCGGTCTTTATGAGTGAGAGTAGTTACATTTCAGCAAACTACGTGGGCATAGTGTGCTGTGTTTTAGCGGCGGTTATTTTTGTTCCCGTTGCGCTCCGTTTGAAAAAGCAAACGGCTTAGGGTATAAATCGCTTGAAAAAAAAGGTCGCGCATTGCGCGGCCTTTTTTATGTCTGGCTTCTGCCGTTAGTCTATTGCCTAACTACCGGCCAGAGTGTGACCTCGCGACTAATGATTTGGTTGTCATGACTTTCACCATCGAAGGGCAGCGTGAACAGCTCAGTGTTGCTCCCCCAAAAGTAATCACCGGCCCCGGCCATTGGCGGAATACGTTTTTCGCTGAGAAGTTGGATGTAGATGCGGTAGTTTCCACTGAGTACCCGTTCTCGGTAGTAGGTGCAGGCAGGCAATGTCATGGTGTAGGCATTTTCCTGATCTAAAATGGGCTCTAGCACCACATTTTCATCGGTGCCGCCATCCGGTGGACCGGCAGGTGGGAATTGCCATTTTTCATCGTTGTAAAAAAATGCCATGAGTCGATTTGGTGTTGCCAATAGTTCGTCCGGGACAATGATGTTTAGTTCCACCTTATCGGCAATATCGCAGGGACCGGTTTCAGCAACGGCGATAGCTGTCGGAACAAAGTCGTTTTCGGGTTGCATGAGCTCAGCTATGGGGTCGACGCCTTCGCGCACGCAGCGCACATCGCCATAACTGGCTTCATGGTTGTAGCCCAGACTGGCCATATCGAATGACACGTAACCCACCCAGCCAACCGGCGTGTCGGATGGACGGTTTGACGCCCAGGTTTCGAGATATTGAGCCCCTTTGGGTGGGTCCGGGCGATCGCAGGTTCCGCTTAGCCAGGGCCTCAAGTAACAACCCTTGTCACCAGGGCCTTTAAACGACGCAGCACCCTGGCAGGCACGATATAAAGGTTCATTCTGCACGCCACCAACACTGAGTTGGCATATACCTCCGGGCTCTGTTGCCGGATGCCCATCGATAAGGTTACGCAGTTCATCGGTATTTGGCAGTCGCCAGTCGCTGTGGTTGGCGAGCACCAGCTCATCGCAGTATTGCTCTGCCTGCGCCGCATTCAGGCCTTTGACGTCAGGTCTATAGGCATCCTTTTGCGGGTCTTGCCAGCACAGACTGCTGTCGGGATCGCAGACGATGCTGTAACGACTCGGTTCTTCAGCATAGGCATTGATAGCCAGGCTGCTGAGCAGCGAAATAAGAATGCAGTGACGCAATTGAGCCTCCTATCAACGCAATAACTGTGCGCATCGGGGTTGGTTTAACGGGTGATGTTAGCTCTACTGAGGCGCTTCGGCGAGCGTGATGTTCCTACTGAGGCTTTTGGTGTATTCGACCAGTGTATCGATATTTTCGGCGCTAAGTCGTTCGCCGTGAGCGGGCATGTTTGCCGCGCGACCATCGCGAATAACACTGCGTATTTCATCTATATTGCCACCATGAACCCAATAGCTGTCAGTGAGATCAGGAGCGCCGATGGTTGATGTGCCAGTGCCGTTGTCACCATGACACGATGCGCAAAACATATCGAACTGTTGTGCGCCAGCTTGCAGGTTTAACTCATCGGCAGGTGAGCGGCCGGAGAAACTGAGCACGTAATTAAGTACCTGCTCAAGCCCGTTATCGCCCAGTGGAACGCCGAAAGATGGCATCAGACCTGAGCGCCCGTTAGCGATGGAGGCCCGCAAGAGTTCATCGGAATTACCATATTGGCTAACCCCGCTGGCAAGGTCTGGAACACCTTTCATGCCGCTGCCATGGCAGCTAGCACAATTTTCTGCAAACAGTTGTTCACCGTTTGCCAATGAGGTGTTGGGTTGAGTGTTCAAATTGGTGCCGGCTGCTGATGAACCAAGCGGTTTGCTGAGGGTTGCAACCTGGATTCGCCCAGATGCTGCTGGATTGCTATCGGGCGTTTCCGCATGCAGCGGTAGCGCGCAACAAATCAGTAGTATGAGTTTTAAGCCTGACCGCATTTTGGCATCCGTTGGCGCACTTTTCTGGTCTTACTTATTATTGTTGTATTGACGTAACGTTATTAGTGGGATGACTTAATACACATAACTTTAACGCAAGCTCTTGTTAAATATGTCAAACCACTGATGACATAATAACAGAATAATGGGCAGTTGCAGCAAGCGGGCGGGCGCAGCGATTGCTGCAGCTTAAGTGAATGGTGGTTTTAGTGCTCTACGGTTGGTTCCCGATGCTATATCAGGCGGGCGTCCACGGGGTATTGAACGACACCCGGTGCATTAGCCGGTGCGATTGGCCAAAGTCAAATATGCCCCGATGCAGCGTTGAGAAGTTATCCCATAACGCCACGGAACCGGGTTCCCACTGAAAGCGACACTGATACTCCGGGCGCGTTTGGTGTGCAAATAGAAAGTCGAGTACAGCCCGGCTCTCGTTGCGGTTCATTCCCGTAATTTCACGAGTCATGAGCTCGGATACAAATAGAAACTTACGCCCTGTTTCGGGGTGAGTGCAAACCACCGGATGTTCATTTGGCGGGAGGTACTGGCGCACCTGTTTGTATTGTTCGGGCTCCATTTGGTCAAGCACTTTTTGCAGGTTGCGCTGCATATTGTCATGAACGGCCGAAAGTTCGCCAACAAAGTTTTGCCATGTGGGCGCGAGGTCATTGTAAGCCGCACACATGTCAGCCCAGACGGTATCGCCCGCGCCGTCGGGGACATCCAATGCCAGGAGCAGAGACCCTCGAGTTGGTTTGGCACGGAAGGAGCTATCGGCATGCCAGTCGATGTCCGTTACCAGGCCATCATAGAGTTGCGGGTACTCCTGTGCCCAAACCCCCTCGTATCCTTCGAGGCTCGGTGCATACCCCTGTTTTTGAATATCGCCAAAACGGGCACCTAGCAACAGTTGTTGTTCAGGGCTCAGTTTTTGATCCCTAAAAAACAGCACTTGATATTTCAGCCACGCGGCATAGATGTCATTGAAGAGTTCATCGTTGTTAAGCGCATCGGCCAGCTGAATGCCGTTAATCTGTGCTGCAAACGAGCCTGTTTGAGGAGTCGCTTCAAAGTCGGTATAAGAGGTGGTCCCGATAGGCTCATGTTTGGTTGCTAGTTCTGCCATGGTGAAGTCCGTCACTGTGAGCTTATATATTGAATTTCATTTTTTATCACAATGCTCGCTTAACGGGGGCTTGTTCTGCAGGCGGTTTGGCAGGCGGTCGGCTTCATCAGGGGAGACTTAAGCGACACTCGGGCTTATCGAAGACCAGTTGCATTGTACTGATGGAGCGTTCGAGAAACCCGCTCTCGCAATAGCATAGGTAATAGTCCCACATACGAATGAATTCATCAGGGTAACCCAGCCGGCGGACCTGCGGCAGTTGTTCAAAAAATCTGCCGCGCCAATCTTTGAGGGTATGGGCGTAATGTAATCCAATGTCATGAAGGCCGGTAACTTGCAGATCGGTTTCACCGGACACGGAATTCATGATTGCACCCATCGATGGCAATGCGCCGCCGGGAAAAATATACTTTTGAATAAAGTCTACAGAGCGGGCGGCCCGTTCATGGTGTCGGTCTGCGATGGTGATGGACTGTAGCAGCATGCGTCCATCAGGCTTCAATAAATTGCTGCACTTGCCGAAAAAGGTGTTGAGGTAGGCGAGCCCGACGGCTTCAATCATCTCTACGGAGACAAGTTTGTCATACTTGCCTTCGACCAGCCGATAGTCTTTGTCGAGCAATGTGATTTTATCTTCGAGTCCGGCCTCGCGGATGAGTCTCGCGGTAACGGCATGCTGATTGGATGAGATTGTGGTGGTGGTGACCCTGCAACCATAATTTTTTGCGGCGTAGATGGCAAAACCACCCCAGCCTGTGCCGATTTCTACCACATGATCATCGGGCGTGAGTTGCAGTTTCTGGCAAATCAATTCGAGCTTATAGAGCGCGGATTCTTCCAGCGTTGAATTGCTATTCTCATAGATTGTCGATGAATAAGTAAGCGTCGGATCTAAAAATGTTTTGAATAGGTCTTCGCCCAAATCATAGTGTGCAAGAATATTCTTCTTGCTGGTTTTTATCGAATTGCGTCGCGTCCAGTGCAGCAGACGGCGCAATGGTTTAATTAGGTTGGTCAGCCCCCCATCAAGTGTGAGCATGATTTTTCGATTGCGGACAAACACCCGTAGGAAGCCCGTTAGGTCTGAGGTTATCCATTTGCCCTGAATGTAAGATTCAGCAGCTGCAACGGCGCCACCGGCCGCAAGATCGGTGTAAGTCGATGCATCAAGAATTTGCAACGACACATGAAGTTCGCTGTCTGGGTCGCCGAAGCTGGCAGTGCCCAGCGGGTCGGTAATGACCAGATGTGCCCCCTTGAGGTTTTCAAGCAGTTTGATAATGCCCTTGCGAAAACCAAGCTGTGCCGCAGACAGCTGTTGATGCGTATTCTCATTGGTGCTTAGGTTGCCTACTTGTCCGGTTGTATCACTATGATTCATGATTCATGGTGCCTTATTTAGCGTGCTGCTGCACTTTTGCCAAGTTATTTATTTATCTGCGATGCTGTTTGTTGAGTTCTGCATAGATTAGCCGCTTTTGGCACCCTGTTTTTCCGGATGGGCCACTAAAGGCACGCGTTTAATCCATAGCTTGAGTGCCTGCCAGTGTATGAGTGTCGTTACCCGCAGCGTAACAGCTGGATCACGAAGCAGGGTTTTGGCCAGGTTAGCCGATGTTATTGGCAGTCGCTTGAGTGACAGTCGCGCATCGAAGATTTTACGGCCGTTGTGCTGATTGCTCATGCCAACATACAGTGTCTCAGCAGGTTCGGTCAGGCGTGCTTTGTAACTCATATCCATAGCCATGAAAGGCGATACATGCATCTGCTTCTCAAACAAGAAGGTAAAGCCGCTGCTTGCTGTGTTGTCTGCTGCGCCGAGCACATAGCAGTGTCTTTCTCCCCATGGCGTATTGGAAACCTCCAGAACAATATCCTGAAGTTTGTCGTTACTGTCGAAGCAATAAAAGATGCTGATGGGATTAAAACAATAACCGAAGTAACGGAAGTTGGTGAGCAGCCTTATAGACCCTTCAGGTTTTACGCCGGTTTTTTCCAATACCAGGTCGCGGACTGAATCGGCCAGACTTTGGGTGGGGTCACCTAGGTGATCTTCGCGCTTCAACCAAGCCAGCGCCGGTCCGCGGGCAGACCAAAGCAGAAAGCTATCGAGCGATGACTCAATTTCCTCTAGGTCCACATACATCATGAATACTGAGTAGGAGAAACTGTTACTCACCGGGGTGGTTCTGCGGTGGTTAACCAGTCCGCGATAGATGCAGCTCTTCATTGCTGTCCAGCGTCTCCATGCCCGTTAAAACCCTGATGGCGCTGTTTACACCATCCTCATGAAAGCCGTAGCCCCAGTAGGCGCCACAATACCATGTCCGCTGGACTCCGTTGATGTCTGCCCAGCGCTGTTGCGCCGCCATGCTCTCCAGGTTAAATACGGGATGTTCGTAGCTAATGCGCTGAATGATTTTATCGGGATCGATCGCTTTGCTGCCGTTCAGTGTGACCAGGAACTGCGTGTCCGTCTGAATATTTTGTAGCGTCGTGAGGTTGTAGGTAACACTGACGTTTGACGCTACTTCGACCGGGCGATGGTAGTTCCATGCGGCCCAGGCTTTGCGGCGTTTTGGCATCAGCCGAGTGTCAGTGTGAAGAATAGTGTCATTTTGCTGGTAAGGAATGGCGCCAAGAACTTCTGTTTCGGCAGGGCTGGGGTCACGCAGTAATTTGAGTGCCTGGTCACTATGTGCAGCAACAATGATCTGGTCAAATCGTTCTGGTTCAGCGCCGGGCGTTTTAACCAAAACGTGGTCGCTGAACCGCTGGATCCAATCTACCGGTGTGTTCAGTCGGATGCGCTCGGCGAAGGGTTTGCATGCGGCTTTCAGGTATTCGCGTGAGCCGTTGCTGATGGTTCGCCATTGCGGACGGTCTTTAACTTGCATAAGGCCATGGTTCATAAAGAAGCGCCCAAACTGCCGTGCAGGAAATCTGCGCATCATGCCGGGTTCTGAAGACCATATAGCTCCTGCCATTGGCAGCAGATAATCTTCGACCATGGGGCCTGAGAAGTTGTTGTTGTCCAGATACTCACCCATCGATACCGACTCATGCGTGTTGAGCAGTGCGTCTGCAGTGCGGTTGAAACGCATAATGTCGAGGATCATTTTGTAGAACGATGGGCGCAGCAGGTTGCGTTTTTGGGCGAACAAAGCCGCTAGGGAGCGGCCGTTGTATTCAAGGCCGCTGAGTTCGCATTTAAAGCTGAAGCTCATCTCGCTTCGTTGGGTCTTAATGCCAAGCTCATTCAGCATGCCAATAAAGTTTGGGTAGTTCAGCTCATTAAAGACAATGAAGCCGGTGTCAATACTGAAGTGGTGGCCATTAGCTTCTGCATCAACCGTATTGGTATGTCCGCCCGCGCGTGAGTCGGCTTCAAACACCGTGATATCGTGGAATGGGTGTAGCTTGTGTGCCGCATAGGTTCCGGATATGCCGCTCCCGACAATTGCGATTTTCATGATTCTGGTGACTCCGGTTTCCGGTGGTTTGCTTGGGAGGTCATTAATTCAGTGATTTGACGCAGCGCTGCGGAAGGATTATTGCCCAGTAAAATAACACCGCTGTGTTTAATTGCTGCTGCTGCGCTAACAGATGCTTGGCCGCCAACGCAGACCGGTATGGCTACGTTGCTGGATAGTTTTGCCAGCTCGGTAAGCGTTTCATTGCCCGGTGATTTTAGTCCGGCGAGTACAATAGCGGCGGGATTTGTCCGCCGACAGACCACCTCAATTTGTTGCAACGGAGTATCTGCACCCAGATTAACAACCCGGTAATTGGCTTCGTGTGCAGCAAGGCAAAATAGTGATAAACCCAGTTCATGTGATTCGCGGGGAAGACAGGCTGTAACAATTAAAGGTCCGGTTGCCCGGCCGAACTGTTGTTGAAAGCGAGCCTCCAATTTATGACTAACGTACACCCTGAAAAAGTGCTCTTCGGCAATTCCGGCCTGAGCTGAGGACCATCTGTCCCCGAGCGTTCTGAGCACAGGTTCAATTAGATTTCCGATAACTGTAGTTATAGGGTGCAGGCCCATTGCGCGCTGATAGAGACGATCGATCTCAGCCTCATTGAACTCATTGATCGCAGTCAGCATGCCATCCTGACTCTGTTGCCAGTTTGTTCCTATCTCTATTGTGGTGGTCTCTTGCTTTAATATCGCAGGAACCTGTCTTATTGGAATACCCCGTGCCCGCAGCGCGAGCGCACGCTGTATAGTTTCAATATCTCTGTCGCTATAGAGTCTGTGGCCAGAATCAGTGCGCAATGGATGCAGCAGTCCGTAGCGGGTCTCCCACGCACGCAAGGTGACGGGCTTAATGCCGGTCATGGTTGAAACTGTGCGAATGGGGTAGTGCATAGGGTTTGTCAGCCTGTGCGTCGGGTGCGATCCAATTACCTATACAAAAATTATACACATCGATGTTAAATGAGCAAGTCAATGCTGGTTTTTTTGTTATCGTTAGCATTTGCAACCACTTGAGGGTTGTTCCTGCTCAGCTGCTATTGCATTAACTTATACAATATATTTACTATGAACGAATGGAATATCGAAAAATAGTGAAGCTTTTGCCGCAATTTTACAGCCGCACGCTGTTGCTGGTGGGTGTAATTCTGCTTGCGGCCTGCGATAGCGGAAATCCCAATGGTGAGTCCGGAGTCCTCCGCCCGCTAAATGCGAGCTATGAAGAGGCGTTGGGTCAGACAGAAGTAGCTGCCCATATGTTTTCAGCGGATAGCGTTACTGAGTCGCAGGTGCTGGAGCGATTGCAGAATTTTTTCAGTGACATGACAGTGGCATCGGTGCGGGCTAATGCGGCCATTGTCTACGCGCCGGATGCGTATCTTAATGACAACGTTGTCGGCATCTCAGGGGTTGAGCTGATTACTGACTATTTTGCGCACGCTGCATCACAGGCGGATGTTCTTGATGTTGTTTTTCTCGATGTTGCCCGTAGCAAAACCGATTACTACATTCGCTGGCAAATGCGGGTTGAGGCTAAAGCATTGAGCGATGGTGAGCCGGTGCTTAGCTATGGCACCACGCAGTTCCGTTTCGATCGTGAAGGGCGGGTGATCATTCACCGTGATTTTTGGGATGCGGCAACCGGTATTTATGAGCATCTTCCGTACCTCGGTCCGATTATTAAGTACGTGCACCGGAAGCTTGGCGGTGATGCAGCCTTAATATCGGGCGATGGACCGTAGTTTGAATTTATACTTTATTTTATATAAAGACCTAACAAATTTAAGGGAAGTTGATGGACGTTATTGACCTGTGTGAACGGGGGCTGGTCCCTGATGCGCTCGCCCGTTTAGGGATGCGCCGTTTAATGGCAGCGAGACTGAAGAAAGAGTCCGCCGACCGATCGGAGCAGGAGTCGGAAAATTTTGCATTCGTGCTCGATACATTGCGTAACAGCCCGATTGCCGAATCTACCGATAAGGCCAACGAGCAGCACTATGAGGTGCCTGCTGAATTTTTTGTGGGTTCTTTGGGCACGCATCTCAAGTACAGTTGCTGTTATTGGGATAAAACCACTCGTAACCTTGATGAGGCAGAAGCCAGAATGCTTGCGTTAAGCTGCGAGCGTGCCGAACTGACTGATGGCCAGCGTGTTCTTGAGCTAGGTTGTGGCTGGGGTTCCCTAAGCTTATGGATGGCTGAGCACTATCCCGCAAGCGAGATTACGGCAGTTTCCAACTCAGCATCGCAACGCGAATTCATTCTGGCGCGGGCTGCCGAGCGTGGTCTCACGAATGTCACTGTGATTACAGCCGATGCCAATGAGTTTCAGGCCGAAGGTCTATTTGACCGCGTGGTATCGGTGGAAATGTTCGAACACATGAAAAACTATCAGCTGTTAATGGATCGCATTGCTGATTGGTTAAAGCCCGGCGGAAAGTTATTCGTGCATATTTTTGTGCATCGCACGCTGATGTATCCGTTTACAACTGAAGGCGAATACGATTGGATGGGTCGCTACTTTTTTACCGGAGGTCTAATGCCTTCCGAAAGCACGTTGTTGTATTTTCAGCAGCACTTGCAGATTGAGTCTCAGTGGCGGGTATCCGGCACCCATTACGAGAAAACATCGAATGCGTGGTTGGCCAGAATGGATGCTAATGAGGCGGTGATTAGTGAGCTCTTCGTTCAGGTGTATGGTGCTGATGAAGCATCGCTATGGGTGAATCGTTGGCGGATGTTTTATATGGCGGTGGCTGAACTGTTCGGCTATTCCGATGGCACTGAATGGATGGTCGCGCACTATCTGTTTGTGAAACCGAATTAATATGTGTTGATTTACTTCTTAGGAGTCACTGGTGACTGAACTTGTAGTGATGGGTTTTTCCGCAATCTTGCTGTTGATGTTTCTTGGCTGGATTGTCAGCTTTATTAAAAACGATGTCAGTGTGGTAGATATGCTTTGGGGGCCCGCCTGTTTTTTGCCCGGTGTGGTTTATGCCTTTCAGACAGGTGCAAGTGGGTTGCGAGTATCGCTGGTTCTGATTCTGGCCGGCCTGTGGGCCCTGCGTCTGGCGGCATTCGTGGGCTGGAGAAATCACGGCAAACCCGAGGACCGCCGCTATGCTGAGATGCGTGAGCGCAATGGTGACAGTTGGCGTTGGCGTGCACTCATAACAGTATTTTTGCTTCAGGCCGTTCTGGCTTTGATTGTGTCTGTGCCGCTGTTAGCTGTGGCTACCGGTGCTGTCAGTATCTTCTGGCTGGATTATCTAGCATTTCTGCTGGTGGTGTTCGGTTTGGTGTTCGAAACCGTTGCCGATTTGCAGATGGCCGCGTTTCAGCAGCGCCCCAAGAATAGCGGTG
>JABIQA010000211.1 GCA_018699155.1 Chromatiales bacterium | reverse complement strand
TTCTTCGCCGGTGACGTACATCACCTCATCGGTCAATGACTGTGCCCCGGCCGCCTGCAATAGCAATGTGGATTTACCAATGCCCGGATCACCGCCAATCAGCACCACAGACCCGCGCACCAATCCGCCACCTAAAACTCGGTCAAGCTCGGACATACCGGTAGCAACCCTCTCCGCATGGGCTCCCTCAAGGTCAGCCAATCGGCTGCCCTGCACCTCACCCGCATACCCCGCGCGCTTTACTGCCGCTTGGGTCACTTCGCGAAATGAGTTCCACGCGTCACATCCGGGGCATTGCCCCTGCCATTTGACGCTGAGACTGCCGCAGTCCCCGCACTGATAGGAAGGCTGAGTTTTTGCCATCGGAAAGACCTATTGGTGAAAATGTGAACTCTATCGCAAGCGGAGCGACAAATCTTGTTGGAAACCTTTTGAAATATAGCCGTTTACCACTTATGTCTCACTTCCCGCACACCATTTTATGTATATTGCGTGTATGTCGAAACACTCATCGAACAATGGTTATTCGCCAGGTCGCAGCTGGGCATCCAGCTTGCTGCCGCTTCTGGCCGCACTGAGCCTCGCGGTATTAGGTCGAATTTCTATTTTGGAGAACGGCTACTACGACCACTTACAGCAACGCCAGCACAACAGGCCAACCGATAAAATCATGCTGCTGACGGTAAACCCGCGGCTCGAAAATCAATCCAACATCTGGGCTGCGGATGAGTTTCTGCCATTGGCCCGGCGGCTAAAAGATGCAGGTGCGCATATCATTGTGCCGATTCAGCCCTTAAGCTTTCCTGAAGCACCCAGCCAGAAACAAATTACAGCTATCGAAGCGCTTCAGGCACACGCAAATCAAACCGATGACATCGACGTTAACCCGTTAACCCGGGACCTACCGCTTTTAAAAGCCCGCTACCACAAACGCGAAAAGACTCTTGCCGACTACCAGAGTATAAACAACATTATTCTCGCAGCTGAGCTAACCGACAGCTATTCCAGCAGTAGCGTGGAGGCTCCGGCATGCGATAAGTTCAATGCCAGTATTGGCGATATCGATGTGGCACAGTTGCGTCGCTCACGAAACATCGTTATGCCGATTCAAGATATATGCAAGTCGGTTAATGGCGTTGGCTTCGCTAGCTTCTATCCTGATGATGACGACGTCGTCCGGTCATCGAATCTGTTGATTAATGCGAATGGCGCTCTGCACTCATCATTGGCTCTGGCTACACTGGCCTCAGTAGAACGCGCAGCTGTTAGCGTTGACTCCGATAAAAGCATTCTGCTAAACCGTCAGCTCATCGGAACTGATAACGGTTTTCGTGTTTTCAACCAGTTTTATCCGGATTACAGCCTCTTCACCGTGGGCTACAACGAAATCATTGCTAACCCCGAAATATTAGAAAATGTGCGGGATAAGATTGTGCTCATCGGTGAGGCGAAACACACAGGCATGCCGGGCTATGCCACCCCGATCGCCGACAAAATGACCCCCCTGCAGATGACCGCAATGAGCCTGTCGAATTTGTTACAACGCAACTATATTACCCGCCCTGACTGGCTCCCTATCGCAGAAACCCTACTGCTAGTGGCTCTTATTGTAGCCTGCCTTACTATTTTACCGCGCATGGGTTGGCTCGCTGGACTCACTGTGGGTTTATCGATTGGTGTCATTCTAATGATGCTAGAGGCCTGGCTAATTACCCAACACCTTATCTGGATGCAACTTGCGAGCATCTCACTTTACGTAACAGTCGCTGTGTTCCTAGTTGCCGGCATTGGTGGTGTCAATCGTGGCCGGCGACACCGCCGCGACATTGGCATTAAAACACTGATGGCGGAAACTGCCAGCAACACACTTGATGTCCAGCTCTCGATGCTGCGACAAGAACAACCTAACGCCGTCAATAAACGCAAAATCTACGATATCGCTTTGCAGTGCGAGCAAACCCGTCAATTCGCCAAAGCGGAAAACGCCTTGAGGCATCTCGCTAAAGTCGACCCCAACTACATGGATGTAGCTAAAAAACTGCTTCGTATTTCCGGGGCCAGTAATAGGCAAAAGGCTCAGACTGAGAGCCGTAAAATGAAGTCGGCCCAGAGTTCCGGCAACGACAATACGCTGGGACGCTATCAGATCACCAAAACGCTAGGCCGTGGCGCCATGTCAACGGTTTATCTCGGCATTGATTCCAAAATTCAGCGCAAAGTCGCCATCAAAACTATTGCCCTAGCCGATGAGTTCGATGAGAGCGAATTACAAAAAGCCCGCCAACAATTTCTGCGTGAAGCCGAATCAGCGGGACGGCTTAACCATCCGGACATTGTTGCGATCTACGATATTGGTGAAGACAACAATGTGGCCTATCTAGCAATGGAGTATTTCTCAGGCAGACCGCTTATCGAATATGCCCGCAAAAAGAAACTTTTACCGCCAGTTCGGGTGATGCAGTTAATTGCCCGTACTGCCGAAGCGCTGGATTACGCGCACAGCCAAGGTGTTGTCCACAGAGACATTAAACCCGCAAATATTCTCTACGACGCAGCAACGGACCGCCTGAAGGTAACCGACTTCGGCATCGCCAGGTTGACCGACACCAGTCGCACCAAGACCGGCATCATCCTCGGCACACCATCGTACATGTCGCCAGAGCAACTCTCCGCCAGTGACGTAGATGGCCTGTCAGATCTTTATTCACTGGGCGTTACCCTGTATCACCTACTAACTGGTGCACCACCGTTTCGGGGAGACTCGATCCCACAGTTGATGGATAAAATCATTCACGATGCACCGCCGAAGATAACTCAAGTAAGACCCGACCTGCCAGAATGCCTTGATATAATTCTGGCCAAGGCGATGGCGAAAAACTCGCAAGATCGCTTTTCAAATGGCAAAGCAATGGCATTGGCATTGCTGGCCTGCAGTAAACAGGTTCGAATATAGGCCATCAGTTAAGAGCATCGTATGAATCTAAAGAATAAATTTGCCTTCGCCTCCAAGACCGACACTGGTCGGGTGCGCGATCATAACGAGGACGCCATCGCTTCTAATGAAAGTATGGCCATGTTTGTGCTGGCTGATGGCATGGGCGGCTACAACGCAGGCGAAGTGGCCAGTGGCCTCGCGGTGAAAACGGTGTATGACCTGACCACAGAAGCCTGTACCCGCGAAAAATGCTACGAGCGCCATACCGATACTGGCTTAATGCGGCAGACCACAGTGTTGCGTGATGCTATATCGCGCGCCAATAAAATCATTCATCAGACGGCGCAAAGTCATGATGGCTGCGAAGGCATGGGCACCACCATAGTAGCCGGTATTTTCTGTGACAACCGGCTATCCATTGCCCATGTAGGAGACTCGCGACTGTATAGGCTGCGGGACAGCAAACTGGAACGAATTACACGCGACCATTCGCTGTTACAGGAACTGGTGGACCGTGGCTTTTATTCAGATGAGGAGGCGGCACAATCAACCAACAAAAACTATATAACCCGTGCTCTTGGGGCAGAGATGACAGTTGACGTAGAAATACAGGAAGTTCAAGTAGAAATGGGCGACATCTACCTGGCCTGCTCCGATGGCCTTTCAGACATGGTAGATGATGAAGAGATACATCTAACCCTAAGCACTTTTAATGCTAGTCTTGACAGTGTTACAGAGCATCTTGTGAAAATCAGTAATCAACACGGCGGCAAAGATAATATTTCAGTAATGCTAGTAAAGGTCTTAGCACCATTTCCGGCGAATACCGGCCTATTCAGTCTGATCAGAAAGCTAATAAATTGTTGATATGGCACGCATAATACTCAGTCTCGGTGGCCAGGTAATGGCCGAATACAACATGACCAAAGAGCGCTATACCATCGGGCGCTTACCGGATAACGATGTCAGAATCGATAACCCTGCCCTCAGTGGTCATCATGCACTCATCATTAACATCCTAAACGACTCATTCCTTGAGGATTTAAATAGCACCAATGGCACTTATGTCA
>JABIQA010000072.1 GCA_018699155.1 Chromatiales bacterium | reverse complement strand
CTCGACCCTTATCTGAACGTCGATCCTGGCACCATGAGTCCTTTCCAGCATGGCGAGGTGTTTGTCACTGAAGACGGCACCGAGTCGGATATGGATCTGGGCCATTACGAGCGTTTCGTGGACACAACCACCGGTCGTTTCAGCAACTTCACCACCGGTCGTATCTACGGCAGTGTTATTGCAAAAGAGCGTCGCGGCGATTACCTCGGTGCCACTGTGCAGGTTATTCCTCATATTACCGATGAAATAAAAGCCGGCGTGTTGTCGGGTGCCGGTAAGGCGGATGTCTGCATTGTCGAAGTTGGCGGTACGGTGGGTGATATTGAGTCGTTGCCATTCATGGAAGCAATTCGTCAGATGGGCTTTGACCTGGGTCCGAACAATACCTGCTATGTGCACCTTACCCTGGTGCCCTTTATTGCAGCCTCGAATGAAATTAAAACCAAGCCGACCCAGCACTCGGTAAAAGAGTTGCGATCTATCGGTATTCAGCCAGATATTCTTGTGTGCCGTTCAGAGCATCCGTTGCCGGAAGGGCAGCGACGTAAAATTGCTCTGTTTACCAACGTAGCAGAAAAGGCCGTTATCTCTGCGCAGGATGTCGCCGACATCTATGAGTTGCCGATAGTGTTTAACGAGCAGGGGCTTGATGACATCGTTGTTCAGAAGCTGCGACTCGATGTGCCTAAGGCCGACCTGTCGAAGTGGCAGGCTGTTGTCGATGCGCGCCGCAATCCCGAGGCTGAGGTGGTTGTCGGTATGGCGGGCAAGTACGTCGATTATGAAGATTCCTATATCTCGCTGAACGAGGCGTTGAAGCACGCTGGAATTCGTACCCGCACTAAAGTTCGCATCAAATTTATCGATTCCGAAAAGCTTGATGCGCCTGATGCGCCGGTGGCGGAAGCCTTTGCCGGCGTTGATGCCATTCTGGTGCCCGGCGGTTTTGGCGATCGTGGTTTTGAGGGCACAATTAATTCCGTGCGTTACGCCCGTGAGAACAACATTCCCTTTTTAGGTATTTGCCTCGGTTTGCATGCCGCTACGGTTGAGTTCAGTCGAAATATTGCTGGGTTTAGCGGTGCGCACAGCACCGAGTTCAATACATCTACCCCGCATCCTGTTATCGGACTTATTACCGAATGGCAGAATGAAGACGGCACGAAAGAGGCTCGCAATGCTGAATCTGATTTAGGCGGCACCATGCGTCTGGGCGCGCAGGAGTGTTTGCTGACAGAAGGAACTCTGGCGCATCAAATATACGGTCAGGATTCTGTGCGTGAGCGTCACCGCCACCGTTATGAGTTCAACAACAACTATCTCCAGTCGCTGACTGATGCCGGGCTGTTTATTTCAGGGCGTTCGGTTGATGGTCTGGTCGAAATGATTGAGCTGAAAGATCATCCGTGGTTTGTTGCGTGTCAGTTCCACCCTGAGTTCACCTCAAACCCACGAAACGGTCACCCTTTGTTTACGGGCTTTATCCGTGCCTCACGTGAGCATGCCGAGCAGGCTGTACCCAAAGCAGCGCAGGCTTAAGTATTGTGAAGCTGCTCAACTTTGAAGCCGGTATCGACCAGCCATTGTTCTTGATTGCGGGGCCCTGCGTTATTGAGAGCGAACAGCTCATACTTGATACTGCGGCCCGCTTGAAAGAAGTCACCCAAGCACTGGGTATTAATTTTATTTTTAAGGCTTCGTTCGACAAGGCTAACCGTTCATCTGAGGCCAGTTATCGCGGCCCGGGTATCGAAGAAGGCTTGAGGATTCTGGCTAAGGTGAAATCTGATCTGGGTTTGCCAATACTCACCGACGTGCATGAAGACACCCCATTAAACGAAGTGTCTGAGGTTGTTGATGTATTACAGACTCCCGCATTTTTATGTCGCCAGACTAACTTCATTAAATCGGTTGCCGCCACCGGTCTGCCAGTAAATATTAAGAAGGGTCAGTTTCTATCGCCTTGGGAAATGGGCAACGTGGTGGATAAGGCTCGCGCTACCGGCAACCAGAGCATTATGGTTTGTGAACGTGGCTTCAGCTTTGGTTACAACAATTTGGTCTCGGATATGCGCTCGCTTGCCATCATGCGAACCACTGGCGCGCCTGTGGTATTTGATGCCACGCATTCGGTGCAGTTGCCCGGTGGGCAGGGCGGGTCATCCGGCGGTCAACGTGAGTTTGTTCCGGTGCTGGCACGCGCAGCAGTTGCTGCCGGTGTTGCAGGGCTATTTATGGAAACCCATCCTGACCCGTCTCACGCATTGAGCGATGGCCCCAATGCCTGGCCGCTGGAGCTCATGCCCGCCTTGTTGGAGCAGTTGGTTGCTATAGATCGCGGCGTTAAATCTGCCGGTTTTATTGAGGATCAAATAGCAGATTAGCGGCAACCTGCTGCTTGCCTGCCAAACACGGAACAATCAAGTACAAGTTTGCCATTGGCAGCCAATCGATGGCCGAACATTTATCTCATTGAGATCCTTGTTAGGGCCAATAATAAAAAAGGTAAGAAAATGAGTGCTATTGCAGAGATACGCGGACGTCAGATTCTGGATTCACGCGGTAACCCTACAGTTGAGGCCGACGTGCGTTTGGCGAGCGGTGCCTTCGGTCGTGCGGTGGCGCCTTCCGGCGCATCTACCGGCAGTCGCGAGGCGCTGGAATTGCGTGACGGTGATAAGAGTAAGTATTTGGGCAAAGGCGTATTGCATGCTATTGCCAACATCAATACCAAAATTGCGCCTGAACTAATGGGTAAAGATGCGCTCGATCAGTCTGGTATTGATCAGTTAATGATTGACCTGGACGGTACTGAGAACAAAGCTACTTTAGGTGCCAATGCCATTTTGGCCGTATCGCTTGCCGTGGCGAAAGCTGCAGCAGTCGAGCAGGGTAAGCCGTTGTTCCGCACTTTCGCAGCGGGTTCAACTCAATTGCCTGTGCCGATGATGAACATTATTAACGGCGGCGAGCACGCTGATAATAGCGTTGATATTCAGGAGTTCATGATTCTGCCTGTCGGCGCCCCGAGCTTCAGTGAAGCGTTGCGTTACGGTGTCGAGATCTTTCATTCGCTCAAAGGCGTGCTCCATAAAGCCGGTTTGAATACCGCTGTGGGTGACGAAGGCGGTTTCGCTCCTGATCTGCCGTCTAATGCTGCGGCGCTGGAGATCATTTCCGAAGCGGTCGAGAAGGCGGGCTATAAGCTCGGTGCCGATGTTTACCTCGGCCTTGATGTAGCGAGCTCTGAGTTCTATAAGAACGGGGTGTACACGCTGGCTTCGGAAAATAAAACCTTTGATGCGGCCGGGTTCTCTGATTACCTGAGCAAGCTGGTAGCTGACTTCCCAATCATCTCTATTGAAGACGGAATGGATGAAAGTGATTGGGGTGGTTGGGCGACTCTGACCAAAGCGCTGGGCGATAAAATCCAGTTGGTTGGTGACGACTTGTTCGTGACTAATACCAACATTCTGTCGCGTGGTATTAACGACAGTATAGCCAACTCTATTTTAATTAAGCCAAATCAGATAGGCACGCTTACCGAAACGTTGCAGGCCATTGAAATGGCTATTGCTGCCAAGTATTCAGCAGTGGTCTCTCACCGTTCGGGTGAAACCGAAGATGACACCATTGCCGATATCGCTGTGGGGACCTTGGCAACGCAGATCAAAACCGGCTCACTGTGCCGCTCTGATCGCATGGCCAAATACAACCAATTGCTGCGGATTGAAGAAATTCTTGGCAGCGATGCAGCCTACGGAGGCAAGCAGGCTTTCCCGATTAAGTTCTGATTGTTTGCCGGGGCGTAAGCCTGGCCAATAGAGCTTACCGAGAGTCTGGCAACACTGAATAATGCGCACTGCCGGTTCTAATACTCTATTTTTTAAGCTGCTCCTGTTAGCGATGCTGGTGATGCTCATTATGCTGCAGGTTCGTCTGTGGTTTTCTGAGGATGGCTATCGGGAGGTGTCGCGTCTTGATGAAGAGGTTGTGGCACAGAAGCTTGAGAACGACAATTTGGGTGAGCGTAATGCTCGACTTGCTGCGGACGTGCTGGACCTTAAGAGCGGCAACTCGGCTATCGAAGAGCGTGCCCGTGCAGATCTGGGTATGGTTGAAGAGGACGAAGACTTCTTCCTATTCGGTGAGGAGTCGGCCAAGTCCGAGTCAGTGGTTCCCTGAGGTTCGATGCTTAAGTCTTGGCTCTCGGCGTATAGTTGGTCCGGAGAGTTTGTGTTGAATCATCTATGCCCGCATTTGCCGGTGTGTTTTCTTTTGAGCTTTGGTTTTTCTGGCCGCATCCGGTTGTCAGACTAAAGCGTGGTGCTGTTATGAGTTCGTCATCAGGTAAGTCTTCATCAAAGTCGTCGAGACGTTCATCGTCGAAACGTTCATCATCCAAGCGAGCCTCAACCAAGCGAGCCTCAACCAAACGGCGCTCTTCACCGACGGTCGTTACGCCGGAGTTGCTCGCCGAGCTTGATGTGCTGCATGGCTTTACTAATCCGGCAGAGCTTGCCAGTCCTTTTGGCCCGGTTAATGCCACAGGCGTTATTCGTGCCGAGCCTGGCGACTTTCAGGTGAATGAGCTGCCGTTGGAGTTGCCTTGTGGGGAGGGTGAGCATGCCTGGTTACGCATTCGCAAAATTGGCAATAACACCGCCTGGGTGGCGAAACAGTTGGCGACCTTTGCCTGTGTTGAACTGCGCGATGTGAGTTATGCCGGCCTTAAAGATAGAGATGCCGTTACCGAGCAGTGGTTTAGTGTCTGGCTGCCTGGGCGCGCTGATCCCGACTGGTCGCTTTGGTCGTCGGGTGGTGTTGAGGTGCTGGAAGTGACCCGGCATCGCAAGAAGCTCCGGCGTGGTGATTTACGCGGCAACGAGTTCCGCTTGCGGGTGCGGGAGTTGAGTGGCGATATCGCGGCACTTGAGGCGCAGTTGGCCCAACTGGCCAAGACAGGGGTGCCCAATTACTTCGGTTATCAGCGTTTCGGGCGGGATGGTGGTAACCTCAGACTGCTGCTTGGCAAGCGTCCGCCAGATCGTGATCAACGCAGTATGGGCTATTCGGCACTGCGCTCAAGCCTATTTAATGGTTTTTTAAATCAGAGAGTTACAGGCTCTTTCTGGGATAACTGTGATGGTGATTCCCGCGAGGGCGACGTGCCTTTATCTGACCGTGATGGCGACCTGCCTGCCTACACTGCATTCTGTGGCGATGCAGCATTAGGTCGGCCGACAGCCGCTCTATTCGGTGAAGGGCGCGGGCGATTATCGCCGCCTGAAACCGCATTTTTCGCAGACTTTCCCGCTGTAACTGCATTGCTCATTGAGGAAGGCCTGAAGCTGCATCGCCGGTCGATTTGGTTGCCGGTGGTCTCACTTAAGTGCAGTTTTACTGAAGACTCGATGGAGCTGACATTTAGTCTGCCGCCTGGAGCCTTTGCCACTACGGTGCTGGACATGCTAGTGGACTATCGACTTGGCAATGCGCCGGTAATACAGGATGATTCCTAAACTGCAGTAAACGGAATAAACAATGCTTAAAGTTATCGAACATGGTGCGGTATTTGAAATCCGCATGGATAAGGCTCCGGCCAATGCGATGGATATGGCGTTCATTAAGGCTCTGCATGCTGTGCACCGCGAAGTCTGCGGGCACGGTGCTGCTGCCGTAGTCATTTCCGGTCGCCCAGGCATGTTCAGCGGCGGGCTGGATGTGCCTGCACTGATGGGTCTGGAGCATGCAGCGATGCTCGAGTTCTGGGTTGGCTTTATGGATCTGATGCAGGCTCTCGCTTCGAGTCCGGTTCCAGTCACCGCAGCCATTACCGGACACAGTCCGGCGGGTGGCTCAGTGCTGGCTTTGCATTGTGACTATCGGGTGGCCGCCGCAGGTGATTTCAAGATAGGTCTGAATGAGGTGCAAGTAGGGCTGCCGGTGCCTTCAACCATCGGCCGCATGCTGGCGTCATTGGTCGGTCCGCGCAAGGCGCAGCAGCTCACCATGCAGGGCAAACTCATTAATCCTGCCCAGGCCTTGGCTCTGGGGATGGTCGATGAGCTCGTTGAACCTGAAAGCGTGGTTGCCAGAGCAGTTGAATGGTCTCAGCAACTGGCAAGCCTGCCGCCGATAGCTATGAACACCACTCGCTTGCAGGCCAAAGCAGATCTATTGCAGCATCTGGCCGATGCCAATGATGCTCAGGTAACTACCGAATATTGGTTTAGCGACGAGACACAGGCTGCCATGAAGGCTCTGGTCGCAAGATTGCAGGGTTAACCGGCTAAACGAAATCAGCTTGCTGATCTTGCTTTAAGTCTGCCCGTATTTTAAAACGGCCCTGTTAGCGCAGCAACACATACAGAGCGCCCGAGCCACCATGCTGTTGCAGTGCCGGAGTGTAGGCGAGTACCGCATCACTTTGTTGTAACCAGCCCATAACATTCGGCCTGATCTTCGGTCCTTCGGCAGACCGCAGGCCTTTGCCTGTGACTATTCTTACGCAACGCAGATTGCGTTCGCTGCAATAGCGCATAAACAGACGCAATTCTTTGATGGCTTCGGGCACAGTCATGCCATGCAGATCGATGTATTCCTCTACTGGCAGTTTGCCACCGCGCAGTTCTCTCAGATCTCTTTTGTTTACCTGAGTGCGATGAAAGCTAAGGTTATCGCCCAGTGTGTCGATGATGCTGTCTGGCGGGATGTGATCCTGCAGGTCTTCCTGACGGGCAGCCTCCTGTCTGGCCCGCTTACGATTCTGCCGCAACACTGCTTTTGGCTTCGGTGGAGATCGATGCTGATGTCGGGCGCGTGCTTTGATCGGGGTTGTATCGCCCATCAGCCTAAGAAATGAATCGGCATCGCCCTTAGATTTTGATTTGTCATTTTTGTCGCTCATGAGGGTTTAGTTTAACGCAGAAAAAAATCCACTCATGGTTGGATTTTTCCGTGTGTCAGACTTAATCACAAACCATGGCATTGGGGGATATTCCCATTCCCCAACTTCGCTTGAGCCCCGGCCATTAGAATGCCAAGCAATAAGGCATTGTCATTACCCGGATCATTAACTGCTACAAAGGTGATTTGCTGGGGCAGACTGACAGCTCCGTAAAGTTTGTGTGCTTCTGAGCAGCGAGTCGCCTGATGGTAAATTGAAAACAAGCCAAGAAAAGTACTGCCGCAAGTCGGCTAATAATGAGACAATACAAACCAATTTGGCGTATTTATTATTTTTGCATCGTCTGGCACCCGCACGTGGTTTTACGCAGGTTGTCTCGATGCTTGGCGGCTTTTTCCAGACACAATGAAAATACTATTGAGCAATGACGACGGCTACCACGCAGAGGGTTTGGCAACGCTGGCGCTTGGCCTGAAAGGCTTGGGTGAGCTCACTATTATTGCGCCGGATCGCAATCAGAGTGGTGCCAGTCATTCCCTAACATTGGATATGCCGTTGCGGGTGAACCAGACCCGGGACGGTATTTACTATGTCAACGGTACGCCTACCGATTGCGTGCATCTGGCAATTACCGGCTTGTTGAAGGAAGACCCTGACATGGTGGTTTCGGGTATTAATCACGGTGCCAACCTCGGTGATGACGTACTCTATTCGGGGACGGTTGCCGCAGCAGTGGAAGGGCGTTTTCTTGGCCTTCCGGCCATTGCTGTCTCGTTAGTGGGCGAGAATCCGAAGCACTTCGATACCGCGGCGCAGGCCGTGCGTGACCTGGTAATTCATCTGATTGAGCATCCGCTGCCGGCTAACACCGTGCTAAACGTCAACGTGCCCGATGTTCCGTACAGCCAGCTGCAGGGCTTCGAGTCTACCTGTTTGGGTAATCGACATCGCGCAGAGCCCGTCATTCCAATGCGCGATCCGAAAGGTCGTGAGGTTTATTGGGTGGGGCCTGCAGGTAAAGGTCAGGAGGCCGGGCCGGGAACCGATTTTTACGCCATTGAGCACAATCGTGTTTCTGTTACGCCGTTGCAGGTTGACCTTACCCGTTATGATCACATTGCCCGAATTGCAGAGTGGCTCCCAAAGGCAATGTCGAAGTGAGTATTTTGGCTATTCAGGGAAAGTCAGTTTGAACGCTCCAGCACATACTCAGGGCATTGGCATGACCTCGGCTCGCACTCGTGAACGGCTCATTAATCGCTTGCTGGATAACGGCATCACAAATCAGTTGGTGCTTGATCGGGTTCGTTCGGTGCCCCGGCATTTATTTGTTCAGGAGGCGCTGGCCAGTCGTGCCTATGAAGATGATGCCTTGCCTATCGGTTTTGGTCAGACTATCTCGCAGCCTTTGATTGTGGCGCTGATGACGCAGGCATTGCTGGAAGAGTCCGACGGCTCCTTGCGGAAAATGAAAAAGGTTTTGGAAATTGGTACTGGCTGCGGTTATCAGACCGCTGTGTTGGCGCCGTTGGTGGGTACCGTTTACTCCATCGAGCGCGTGGCGCCGCTTTTGCAGGAAACGCGCAAGCGTTTATCCTCGCTTAACATTGCCAATATTCGTTTGCGCCGTGACGATGGTCATCGCGGTTGGCCAGGTCAGG
>JABIQA010000121.1 GCA_018699155.1 Chromatiales bacterium | reverse complement strand
TCGATCCGGTCCAACACACAGCGCTTAAAAGTTGTGCAACTGGCCGCTCTGTTTTTAGCTCTAAACGAGGGCGAAAAATCACCAGTAGCATAAAAAAAATCAGTAAGCCGGTCGCCCAGCGGAGGGTCATTAATAGTTCAGTGGAGACCGCTACCGAAGACCATTTTATGATCGCAGCCATGAGCGCTACTGCCAAAGACGCAGCGATCGTGAAGCCTGCGCCTAATACAATATTGCTATCTGGTTTTGCCGAGCTCATGCTGCCGTTTTAGCCTGCAGCAACGATGTCTCCGAGCAATTCAATCAACTCATGCTCATCAGTCACAGCAGCGGCATCATTTGCGTTAAGTGTGTAGCCGTAATCGTCTGCAATACCTTGATACAGGGGCCGGCGATGGGTGACCAACTGGGGAAACATCCACTGGGCAAATAAATCCGGCTCAAGCTCTGAAGCGTCATTTAAGCCTTTAAGCTTAATAAACTCCGCGAGTTTAGTGTCCAGAAAATCTTCCTGATAATACATCGGCTTTGGTGATGACACGGAGCGCTCGATAATTCGCTGCTCGGTTTCATCGTCAGCCCGCAAATAAATAATGACAGTATTTCGTGCAAGAACTTCCAGGGGGTTTTTGCTCTGAAGTTCGCAGAGACTGCCACCGGAATCATTTACAAAGTGGCGATAGCCGTAGATATCGTGAGCCTTAACAATGAACTCTTCGACATCAATCATTGATTGATTCTCTGCCTCACGATGCATCCGTTGGCGTCGTTTAAACTCGTCCAGTGGCAAGCCCCCAAGCGCCTCAGAACCCACCTTGCCAAGAAATGTGGAAATGGGCTCCAGATTATCGACCGAGATATTGTTTGCAATATGGATAGAATCACTGCGCAAAAGATCGCGCAAAAACGGAACCTCCATGGCCTGCAGCTTGATATTATCGAGTATCGGCTCAGACAGGTACTTGGTGCCGATGCGATAATCGCCGGAGAAATGGAACCAGCTGTCGCGCGGCAGTTTGCTCGCCAACATGGTTTTACCCACGCCGGACATACCGATCAAAGTGATCGCTTTGTTCGGCCAGTTGAGAAATTCTTGTCGCGACATTCGCATGGCAGCATTGTTAACGGATGCAGGGAACCATGCAAGTGTTACGGCTTATGAAATGGCCCTGACTGACAGCGCGGATGCTGAGCGGGCAGCAACCTTAGGTTGCATTGTTGCAAGGCTGTGCGGGGCTGTTGGCGCTTAAACTTCGATGCCACCTATGTTTATCCATTAAAAAGCTTTAAAAAACAGAAGCTAATGAGCTTTTTATCGATATTTTCTGTGCTAAAATTAAGGGTGGCCAAAGCAGTAGGCTGGAATGGATAACCCATTTTTAAGCTTAGGCGACGCCCGAAACGGGGCATCAATAGAATCTGCATCAGAATAAAAACCATTGAAGTTGGGCTCAGGGGTTCAAAAAAGCCGCACAGGCAGTACAATTCCGCCTCGCAGCGTTGACTCAGCAATCGGGTGTCCGCACCGGTTTGCGGTTTACAACTTTTATTCGTATAGCAACAGGCACCATTTAAATGTCCCAGAGCAATTGGCAGGTCCACAAATTCGGCGGTTCGAGCCTTGCTGATGTTACATGCTTCCGTCGCGTGGCTGCTTTGGTTCAGGCCGAGGAAGGCACTCAACAAGCTGTTGTGGTTTCTGCAATGGGCGGCATGACCGATGCCCTGTTGAACCTGGTGCGGCTTGCCGAGACCGATGTCCAGGGCATTGAGCCGGCCATCGACGCTATTCGCCAGCGTTACAGCAGCACCATGAAGGAGCTTCTAACCAGCCCCGAGGCATGCGCTGAACTCGAAGCACCCTGGCTGGCTGAGCTCAAAGATATTGCCGACTTATTGCAGGCAACGGCGCTGGTGGGCTCTGCACCGCAACGTACTCACGATATTGTGGCCGGTTGTGGCGAACTCTGGTCAGCGCGTTTGCTAGCGTCTTATCTGGCTCAGGAATCCGGTGCCGATACACTCAACCGCGCAGTGCGCTGGGTTGATGCCCGTCAACTGGTGATTATTAACCAAGGCGAACTTGGCGCTGCCGTCGATTGGGCCCAAACCAGAGTCAATGGTGGCAAACTGTTTGCCGGTGATAAGCCTGAAATAGCTGTTGTAACTGGATTCATTTGTAGCGACCAGCAGGGCTTGCCATCTGTATTGGGACGCAATGGAAGCGACTTTTCTGCATCGATTGTCGGAGCAGTATTGCATGCGCGCTCAATTGTTATCTGGACCGATGTCGATGGTGTGATGAGCGCCGACCCTAACCGGGTACCCGATGCCACCATTATTCATGAGCTTTCATACAATGAGGCGATGGAGTTGGCGTACTTCGGCGCTAAAGTCATTCATCCGCAGACCATGTCGCCCGCCGTGGACCTGCATATACCGATTTATATTAAGAACAGCTTCAATCCCGAAGCGCATGGATCGAAGATTAGTGCAGATGCGCAATCGAGCCTGAGCATAAAGGGGCTGACTACGGTGTCTAATGTGGCGCTTATCAACCTTGAGGGCTCTGGAATGATCGGTGTCCCAGGTACTGCCGACCGATTGTTCGGCGCGCTGCGTGAAGCTCAGATCTCGGTGATCCTGATCTCACAAGCCAGTTCGGAGCATTCGATTTGCTTTGCCGTGCCTGAACTTATGGCAGATGACGCGGATAAGGTTATCCGTGAAGCCTTTGCGGGTGAACTTGAACAAAACCAGATTCAATCTATTGAAGTTCGCCATGCTTGCAGTGTTATCGCGGTTGTCGGGGACGGTATGGCAGGAATTCCCGGAATCGCATCGCGATTCTTTAGCGCTCTCGGCAAAGCCGGCATCAGTGTTAATGCTATTGCGCAGGGCTCATCAGAGCGCAATATTTCAGCCGTTA
>JABIQA010000059.1 GCA_018699155.1 Chromatiales bacterium | reverse complement strand
GTATGGGTATTCTGGAAGATGCAATTGAACAACTTGAAGGCTCGGAGCTTGATGGTGAAACCGTATTTAAACTTTACGACACCTACGGTTTTCCGGTTGACCTTACCGCCGACGTTGCCCGTAACCGTAATCTCACTATTGACCAGGCAGGCTTCGAAGCTGCAATGCAAGCACAGCGTGAACGCGCGAGATCTGCCAGTAAGTTTTCAGCCAGTCATGGTGGTGTTCAGCTGGAAGGCAAAACCGCGTTCATCGGTTACGACAATAGCGAGTCTCAGGCCTGCGTTACTGCGTTGCTTTGCGATGGCAAGAGCGTTAAGGGTTTGGCCTCCGGTCAGGCCGGGCAAGTAGTGCTCGATACCACCCCGTTTTATGCTGAGAGCGGCGGTCAGGTAGGCGATACCGGTGTGCTGCACGCTAACGGTGCAGTGTTCCGTGTCGAAGATACTGTTAAGAACAGCGATGCCTTTGTGCACCTTGGTGTGCTCGAGAGCGGCAGCCTGTCGGTAGGTGATAGTGTCTCGGCGCAAATCAACGAAGCAGACCGCTCCGCCACCGCATTAAACCACTCAGCCACGCATCTTGTGCATGCGGCATTGCGTGAGGTTCTGGGCAAGCACGTCACGCAAAAAGGTTCCTTGGTGGATCCATCGCGTTTGCGTTTCGACTTCTCGCACTACGAAGGCCTTACCGACGATGAGTTGCCGACTATCGAGAACCTGGTTAATGAGCAAATTCGTTTGAACGAACCTGTTAAAACTGAGCTTATGACCCCTGAGCAGGCAACCGAAGCGGGGGCCATGGCGCTGTTCGGCGAGAAGTACGGCGATGAGGTCCGCGTGTTACGCATTGGTGATTTTTCGATGGAGTTGTGTGGTGGCACTCACGCACAACGTGCGGGTGATATTGGTTTGTTTAAGATTCTGTCCGAGTCGGGTATTGCCTCAGGTGTGCGTCGTATCGAAGCCGTCACTGGTGCAACAGCTGTCGATGCTGTTCGTGAAACTGAACAGGCATTATTCCGAATTGGTGCATTGCTAAAAGGCACACGTGCTGAAGTTGAAGCGAAAGTAGGGCAGGCGCTTGCCCGCAATCGAGAGCTGGAAAAGGAGCTCAAATCGTTGCGTGCCCAGTTGGCCAGCGGCAGCAGTAACGACAAGGTGGTGGCCACAGATGTTGAGGGTATAAAAGTGCTGGCTCAGCAACTGGCTGATGATATCGATGCCGATACGCTGCGTCAGACCTTAGACAACATTAAAGACAAACTTGGCAACGCAGCGGTGGTGTTGGCTAGCGTAACCGCCGAAGGCAAAGTGCGCTTGGCGGCTGGCGTAAGCAAAGATGCCACCAGCCGCATTCGTGCCGGTGACTTGGTCAATCACGTGGCTCATCAGGTTGGCGGAAAAGGTGGCGGACGCCCCGATTTTGCGCAGGCGGGCGGAACGGATGCCAGCAACCTTGCTGCAGCCCTGGAATCTGTCCCCGATTGGGTTGCAAAGCAGCTTAGCTAGCAAATGCCCAGCATTAGCAGGCTTGCGGGCGTTGCTAGGTGCATGATTGCAAAGTAGTTTGACTCATTTTGAATGATCGGCTTTGGTTCTGCTAGAGCCCGGTAGACCCTATTTGCATTATGTGAGATGGTGAGCGCTGAAGTTTGCGATCAACTCCAATAAAAAGCGCTAACGTCACTGTCCGGACACAAATCATTGGTTAGAGAGCTTGTTGATTATTGTGCTTTGGGCAAGGGGGCCGAATCTATACAAGGCAGTCTTAGGGTTATTCGGTAGCCATAAATAAAAAGAAGAACCAAGGATAGGGGGCACTACCATGCTAATTCTTACTCGTAGAATTGGTGAAACCGTTGTAATTGGTGAAGAAATCGACGTAACCGTATTGAGTGTAAAGGGCAGTCAGGTGCGCTTAGGCGTCAAAGCACCAATGGATGTATCGGTACATCGCGAAGAGATCTTTCAGCGGATAAGCCAGGAAAGAGAGGCAGCGGGTCGCGAAACAACCCCTATGCCACCCGCGGCGGCAAAATAAAACTGCAGTGGCCGTAAAGGCTTAGGATCATTCACCAGCAATTCATCGGCTGTTCAGCAGGGATATCCACGCGGGCATTTTGCCTGCGGCAGTTTTCATGTATTGTAGGCGCCCCGAGCAGGGTATCCGCTCGATCTTCAGTGCTATCGTGCTCACAGTATGCAGAGCAAACGGCTCGCGAAGAACAGATGTTTGGCTGCAATTTAAGACCTATTTCGGAGAGTTGGCTGAGTGGTCGAAAGCGCTCCCCTGCTAAGGGAGTATGCGTTAAAAGCGTATCGAGGGTTCGAATCCCTCACTCTCCGCCATATTAAAAAGCCAATCCTCTGTAGATCAAGGGGTTGGCTTTTTTTTGTTT
>JABIQA010000208.1 GCA_018699155.1 Chromatiales bacterium | reverse complement strand
GTAAATACGTTGAAGCCCGAATAAAGGTCTTTCAGGTAATCCGCGAAATACATCAGCATTAGCTCTGTCCCCCTTCGGCCCGCGACTCTGTTAATGCCAACACGACACGTTCAAGCCCCATAAATCGTGAGCCCTTAACCAGCACCGTCACATTTGGCACCATGGCATCGCTCAAAGCATCGATAAGTGCAGCAACATCGGCATACCAATGAGCGCTGTCACCGAAAGCGCTGGCAGTGCTACGGCTAAGCTCACCCACACACCACAAGCCATCGATATTAGCGCGCGCTGCTTGCTCACCAACCATGCCATGCAAACCCGATGCTTCCTGACCAAGCTCGCCCATATCACCAAGCACCAACCAACATGTGCCGGACTGCGCGGCAATAAAATCAATCGCTGCATTTACAGAATCAGGATTGGCGTTATAGGTGTCATCGAAGACCCGCACACCATTAGCCCCGGCTACCAGCCGCAAGCGACCATCAACATTCGCCATGCTTCGCAAGCCTTGGCCAACCGCATCAAGATCGGCACCCAAAGACACCGATGCCGCCGCAGCTGCCAATGCATTCAATACATTATGCCGCCCTGCCATTGGCAAGCTCAAAGGCACATCACCCAATGGGGAATGCAATTCAAAGCGCAGTTCAGGCGCATCCGGATCTTCTTCGATCTTGGTCGCAAAGAAATCGGCAGCGCTGCTCTGACCAAATGACAGCTGCGCCACATGCCCGCAACGCTCACGCCAGCAGTCATAAAACGCATCATCACGATTCAACACGGCAATGCCATGCTCCGGCAAAGCACTAAAGAGCTCACCTTTGGCATTAGCAACACCGGCGAGACTGCCGAAACCTTCCAGATGTGCAGCAGCAGCGTTTGTCACAATACCCACCTGCGGGGCTGCAACGGATGCAAGATACTTAATTTCGCCTGCAGCACTGGCACCCATTTCGAACACGGCAATCTCATGCCGCTCGCGCAACTGCAATACAGTTGAAGGCAGGCCGATGTCGTTATTAAGGTTCCCTTTCGTCGCCAACACCGCATCATCCGAACCAGTGCTTGCACGCATAATGGCCGCGACCATTTCTTTAACCGTGGTTTTACCATTACTGCCGGTTACGCCAACAGCAGGAATATTATGCCGGCGGCGCCAGGCCTTAGCGTAATCGCCCAATGCAAGACGGGTATCGGCCACTTCAACCTGAGCAATATCCGCAGCAACGTGATGCTCAACTACCGCACCGACAGCGCCCTGCTCCGCCGCCTGAGCGACAAAATCAGAGGCATCAAAATGCTCACCCCTCAAGGCAAATAACAATTCACCGGCCTGCAGAGTGCGGGTATCAGTAGACACAGCGGAAAAGGCAGCATCAACACCAATCAAACGGCCATCAACAGCAAGCGCGACGGCAGCTAAAGAATCAAGGCTCATGCCGCCTCCTCTAACGCTCGTGATGCCACATCTCGATCGGAAAACGGATGCGCCAAGTCGCCTTGAAGCTGGTAGCTTTCGGCACCTTTACCGGCGATGAAAACCACATCGCCATGTGCGGCAGACGCCACAGCCTTGCCAATGGCGGCAGCGCGGTCGTGGACCACCTCAGCACGAGCATCAGAGGAAAAGCCCTGCAAAATATCCGCTACGATTTTTTCAGGATTCTCATGCCGTGGATTATCATCGGTCACTATCGCAAAGTCGGCGCAGCGGGAAACCACTTCAGCCATCTCGGAACGCTTGCCCTGATCACGATCACCGCCGCAACCAAAAACGCACCAGATAGTGCCGGTGCAGTGATCTCGAACAGTTGTTAGCGCCTTATCCAGAGCATCCGGCGTGTGCGCAAAATCAATGATCACCAGCGGCTGTGAAGCTTCGCCACCGAGCAACTCCATACGACCAGCAGGAGCATCACATTTAGCCAATGCCGAGATCGCATCATTTAGGGTAACGCCTGAGACCATAAGAATGCCGGCGGCAACCAACAGATTTTCAACATTGAACCGGCCCCACAGCGATGAATGCAATTCTGCCTCACCGTGCTTATCAAAAAAACGAACATGCAAACCGTCCGCACCTATCGCCAATAACTCTGCATGCAATGATGCTGGTATAGCGGAATCTGTCGATACTGTTAAAAGATGCACATCCTTGTGCAACAGATCGGCTAATTCCCTGCCAAAGTCATTCGCGACATTAATTACTGCTGACTTAAACTTAAAATCGGTAAACAAGCGCTGCTTCGCCTCGGCATAGGCGGCCATCGTCGCGTGATAATCGAGGTGCTCGCGCGTAAGATTTGTGAATGCAACGGTGCTAAAACGCATACCATCCACACGACCTTGATCCAACCCATGCGATGATACTTCCATGGCGACAAACTGGGCACCGGCATCTGCCATACCCCTTAGGCGCCGGTGAACGCTGATGACGCCGGGAGTGGTTAATGCGGCAGGCACAACACCTGCAGACATCAAACCGAAACCCAAGGTGCCCATATAGGCAGCATTCACGCTCAAGTGCTGCATAGCCTGCGCAAGCAGCCATGCGGTTGTAGTTTTGCCATTTGTGCCGGTAATACCGGTTACCGATATCGCTGAGGAAGGCATCGCAAAGAACCGGTCGGCAATCATGCCCAACTGCTCACCCAGCATGTCGACAGGGAAAACAACAACGCCCTTAGGAGCCTCCGGTGCGGCAAGGCCTGGCTCCGGCTCCCACGCAACAGCAACGGCTCCGGCAGCGAGCGCCTCGGGCAAATACTCAAGGCCATGCTGATGCACACCGCGGCATGCAATAAATAGTCCGCCCGGCACAACCTGACGACTATCGGATGTCATATCGGACACACGGCAATCGGGCACATCGGCAACCAGTCCGTCAAACAATGCACTAAGCGGCATACCAGTGCTCATCGTCCCGCCTCCGCCAGCCGCAATGCTTCGCGCTTGCTACCCGGGACATTGTCAGGTGCTACTGCTAAAATTCTCAGCGAGCCCGATGCAATACTTGAGAACACAGGTGCTGCAACCTTTCCACCGTAGTACTCACCCGCGTTCGGCTCATCGACGACAACCACAATCGCAAGGCGCGGGTTACTCGCCGGAGCGAGCCCCGCAAACACCGCGGCATATCGATTCTCGGCATAACCACCTTTGGCTGCTTTTCTACTGGTTCCGGTTTTACCGGCAATCCGATAACCCTCAACTGCGGCTTGGGTTCCGGTACCTCCGACTTGCACGACGCTTTCCATCATGCTCAAAATCGAGTCGGCGGTATCGGGCTTAACTATGCGGCGGGCAATCGGATCCTGCTCAATCTTTAATAGTGATACCGGATACTGCAACCCTTTTGCACCCAATACAGCGTAGGCTTGCGCCAACTGCAACGGTGTCACCGACAAACCATAGCCATAAGCCATTGTTGCCTGAGAGATATCCCGCCAGTTTGCATAGTGATTGAGTAACCCAGCCGACTCGCCCGGAAAACCGCTCGCGGTAGACTGCCCCAAACCAAAACGCTTGAGCACCCCCCATAGATATTCGGGGTCCATAGACATCGCAATTTTTGTTACGCCGACGTTACTGGATTTTTGCAATACGGTCTGTAAATTAATGCGACCAAAATTACGCTTATCGTTAATCTTCTTAGCACCGATTTTCACATAGCCGGGAGAAGTTTCGATATACGAGTTTTCGCGGTACTTGCCGCTCTCAAGTGCCGCCGCGATAATCAATGGCTTTAATGCAGAACCCGGCTCAAGAATATCGGTAATAGCCCGATTGCGATAGTGACTAGCGGAAAAGCTGGAGCGGTTATTCGGGTTGTAGCTGGGCTGATTCACCATCGCCAGCACTTCGCCAGTATTCACATCGATCACTACAGCAGAGCCCGACTTTGCACGATGCTCATTCACTGCAGACTGCAGAGCACGATATGCAAAATACTGCATTCGCAAGTCGATACTGGTGACCACGTTCTGCCCAAGCACAGGAGCCTGAACACTTTCTACATCTTCAACTGTTCGACCTAACCTGTCCTTCAACACCTTTTTGCTACCGGACTTGCCCGCCAGCTTGTGATCAAAAGCCAACTCAAGCCCTTCCTGGCCATCGTCATCGATATTCGTAAAGCCCAACAGATGCCCGATAACTTCACCCGCAGGGTAATAGCGGCGGTATTCGCGCTGCGAATACACACCGGCGATACCCGCATCAATAACTCTGTCCGCATCACTCGGGTTCATGTGACGCTTCAACCACAGGAACTGCTTAGCAGAGCTACGACTCACCTTCTCATTCAAGCTAGAACTGCTCATGTCGAGCAACTTCGCCAGCGCGAGAATCTGCTCAGGGGCGGCAACCAATACACCCGGATTTACCCAGATGCTGTCGACCGGTGTACTGACCGCCAGCACCTCACCATTACGATCGGTTACAGTACCGCGGTGTGCTGAAATTTTGGCAGAACGAATATGCCGGGCATCGGCCTGACGCTCAAGAAAAGCCTCATCAACTACCTGCAGATACACTGCACGCGCAAATAAGCCGGTGGCTCCAAGCGCCAGACAAAACACAGCAAAGTAAGCCCTGCCATTAAACCCGGAGCGATCTTCATTAACGATGCTTCTGCGCTTAACCGGCTTACGCTTCGACGACTGTTTTTTCACAGTCTTTCTCATTGCCGCACCAAACGGATATCGGCAGGGTCAGGCGAACGCATTTTCATTTGCTGACGTGCCAGACGCTCTACACGGGCATGCGCTGACCAGGTGCTTTGCTCAATCTGTAAGCGCCCCCAGTTAACCTGCATTTCATCACGAACCGAGGTGAGCTGCTGAAGTTCAACAAATAGTTTTCGCGACTGATGCTTACTATGGACACAGGCAATAGCTGAAATCATTACTGCCAATCCGAGAATGGCCGACATCATAATGAGACGCGGCGATTCATCCATCATAGAACCTCCGAGACGCGTAAAACTGCGCTTCGCGATCGCGGATTAACCGCAAGCTCTGCATCACCCGCCTTAATCGCGCCATTGATTAGCTGCAACACTGGACGTGCCGACTCAGGCACCACCGGCAACCGTGATAATGCAGGATCAACCCGGGAGTGATCACGCATAAATCGCTTAACCATACGATCTTCGAGTGAGTGAAAACTAATAATGCACAGACGTGCACCTTTAGTCAGCGAACCCAAAGTGGAGTCCAGCGCCTGACGCAACTGACCCAACTCATCGTTTAGATGAATACGGATTGCCTGGAAGGTTTTAGTTGCAGGGTGCTTGCCCTTGCCATAGCGCGGCACAGCCTGCTCAATAAGATCCGCCAATTGTGCGGTGGTGGTAATACGTTGCTCGTCGCGTGAGGCACAAATAGCCTTAGCAATCCTGCGAGCATTCTTATCTTCACCGAAACGGGAAATGACACGCGCAATATCGCCGAAGCCTGCAGAATTGACCCAACCTTCAGCAGTCTGTGGCGCTGTGGTATCCATGCGCATGTCGAGCGGACCGTCTGCCTGAAAACTAAAACCACGTTCAGGGCTATCCAGCTGCGGCGATGACACTCCCAGATCTAAAAGGATTCCATCAATCTGACCAAAGATTCCATGCTGCATCAGAATCTCTTGCAACCCCCCAAAACCTGCATGCTCTGCAATAACCCGCGGATCGGCCTTCGCCAACTCTTCCGCTACCCGTATAGCTTCCAAATCTTTATCTATAACCAGTAACCGACCATCCGGCCCCAGCTTTTCTAATATTTTTTGAGCGTGTCCACCGCGACCAAAAGTGCCATCGACATAACAGCCATCAGCGCGTACCTGCAGATGTTCCAGGACTTCATTTAATAACACCGGAACATGTAATTCCTGCATGGTCTTTAAAGCTTCCTTACCCAGACCGGCATCGCACCGACCCAAACCACAACTAGATCAACAGCGACTCAAGCTCTTCAGGCAAATCGCCAGCCGCTGCATCCTCTCCGAGATACCCATCAACCTTGGCGTTCCAACGCGACTCATCCCAAAGCTCAAACTTTGCTCCCTGACCCAACAACATTGCCTGCTTGTCGAGACCAGCAAACTCGCGCAACTCGCGCGGAATGAGAATCCGGCCATGCCCATCCATTTGTTGTTCGGATGCATGACCCACCATCAAACGTTGCAGACGTCGGTTGGCCGGTTTTGTGCCCGGCAAACGCATCAGGCGGCGCTCAAGGTCTTCCCAATCGGGCTGTGGATAGATCAGCAGGCAATAGTCGAGATCTACCGTGCAAACCACACGGCCTTCAGAGCGCTCGTTGATCTCGTCGCGATAACGCGCGGGGATCGCCATGCGGCCCTTAGCATCCAGACTAATTTTGGTTGCACCTCTAAGCATTCTCAGAAAGGGTAAAAACCCCTTTTCTCCCACTTTTTACCACTTCTCGACACTATATGAAGCGATACGAACAGGTGTCAACACAACAACGGGATAATTACTTGTATGACAGCAACTTAGAGGTGGGTTTTAGCGGTTGAGGTCGGTATCTGTTCGCCATAAATCAGTGGCTTACAGTACCTTCTTTAACGCATACCTGAGAATTAGAATATTTTAGCCCGAAAGGGGCAGAACCCACCGAGCACAGGGCTTTTGCGCCAGATTGGCGGAAACATCTCCGAAAGGAGGTGTAAGCCACTGAAAGTAAAGCGAAGTTGGCCGATAAGCCGGGTTCTGTCGTGGGCAATCATTCATCTGGGACCATTGTCGCCAATGGCCTCAAGCAACCTACCCGGGAGTCCCGTGGGCACGGGTGACTGAAAACAGCCAACTCCTCTATTTGGTCTTGCTCCGAGTGGGGTTTACCTTGCCACC
>JABIQA010000207.1 GCA_018699155.1 Chromatiales bacterium | reverse complement strand
TGGTTACCGGTATGGCGGCCACCGACGCAGGTATTGTGGTGAGCTTCGAGGGTAAAAATGCACCTGACGGTCCGCAGACCTATGAGCGTGTACTTACAGCGATTGGTCGAAGTGCCAACGGCGATAAGATCGCAGCCGACAAAGCCGGTGTAAAGGTTACTGAGCGCGGCATTATTCCTGTCGATAAACAGATGCGCACTAATGTTCCGCATATCTTCGCTATTGGCGATATCGTTGGCGATCCGATGCTGGCGCACAAAGCAACTTACGAAGCTAAAGTGGCCGCTGAAGTGGCTGCCGGTGAAAAGCGTGCGTTCGATGCTCGTGTAATTCCTTCGGTGGCGTATACCGACCCTGAGGTTTCATGGGTTGGTGTTACCGAAACTCAGGCAAAGAAAGACGGCATTAAATATGAGAAGGCTGTGTTTCCCTGGGCTGCCAGCGGCCGTTCATTAGCGCTGGGTCGGGAGGAAGGCTTTACTAAGTTGCTATTTGATCCGTCTACCGACCGCGTTATTGGTGCGGGTATTGTTGGCACCAATGCGGGCGAGTTGATTGCTGAAGTCGCGCTGGCTATTGAGATGGGATGTGATGCAGCCGATATAGGCATGACGATTCATGCGCATCCGACCTTATCTGAGTCGGTGGCGATGGCGGCTGAGGCATTTGAAGGCACGTTGACAGACCTGTACATGCCAAAAAAGAAATAGTTCTTTGGTCTAGGCCGAAAAAAAGGGACTGAGCTTTGTTCAGCCTCTTTTTTTTGTTTCAGAGTAGGGCGTGTGTTTTATACAGGCTTGTAGCTTTTTTATTTTTTTGAACTTCGCCGATGCAGTTGCTACCCGAAAACCTTCTTTTTGTATTCGCAGAGGTCTTCGATAATGCAATTATCGCAATCGGGCTTGCGGGCCTTGCACACATATCGGCCGTGCAGAATCAACCAGTGATGCGCGCCCAGCATGAACTCTTTAGGTGTAGTTCTAAGCAAGCGCTTTTCCACTTCCAGTACGGTTTTGCCTTTTGCGATACCGGTGCGGTTGGAAATTCTGAAGATATGCGTATCAACCGCGATGGTCGGATGACCGAATGCTGTGTTTAAAATGACGTTGGCGGTTTTTCTGCCAACACCCGGCAATGCCTCTAGGGCATCACGGTCTTCCGGTACTTCGCCGGCATGTTGGTCGACCAGTATCTTGCAGGTCTTGATGACATTTTTTGCTTTAGTGTTAAACAAACCTATGGTTTTGATGTGGTCCTTTAACCCGTCGAGACCTAAGTCGTAAATCGCCTGCGGCGTATTCGCCACTTTATATAAACCACGGGTGGCTTTATTCACGCCCACATCCGTTGCCTGAGCAGAAAGGATCACCGAGATCAGCAGTTCAAAGGAACTGCTGTAACGAAGTTCAGTTTGCGGGTCGGGGTTTTGCCGGGCCAATCGACCAAACAGTTGTTCGCGAATGGCTTTGTTCATTGCGTAGCATCATTACGTTGGAGTTGCATGGTTGTTATTGAGACCGCTCGCGCATCAAAGTAGTTCTTGGCAGCAACCAGCAAACCTAGGCCGATGAATGCCCCGGGTGGCAGAACAGCTAACAGCAGACCGGAGGATTCCGGAAAAAGTTGTATCTCGAAGTTAGTTGCCATCGGGCCAAATAGGCTGTCGGCACCGTAGAACAGGCTGCCGCGACCAATGAGTTCCCGCAATGCGCCGAGCGTAACCAATAGCAAGATAAAACCAGCTCCCATCGCAATGCCATCGAGCACTGCCGCGCCGGGTGAATGCCGCGATGCAAAGGCTTCGGCCCGTGCGAGGATCGCACAGTTGGTGACAATTAATGGTATGAAAATGCCGAGGCTCAGGTACAGGTCGAATAAAAAGGCTTTAAATAACAATTCGATTACTGTGACCAGCGAGGCAATAATCAAGACAAATACCGGCAGTCGCACTTCGTTAGGAATAAGGTTTCGGCACAGCGAGACCAACAGGTTGCTGAGCACCAGTACCGCGAGCGTTGCCAGCCCGAGGCCGAGCCCATTAATTGTGGTATTGGTGACGGCCAGCAGCGGGCATAGGCCGAGAAATTGCACCAGCCCGGGATTATTGCTCCAGATACCGTCTAATAGGGTGCGTAAACTTCTGGATTCGGCCATGTTATTTGTGCTCAGGTTAATCTCTAAAATGCGTCAGTCTTCAGGTTATCTAAGCGTCGTGTTGTAAAGGATGGAGTCAGGATACTTAAACCCACTGCAAAAGTCGCAGCTTATGCGGTGGTCGAGGCGCTTCGATTGGCTCATACCGCCGCTTATGGCTGGTATTTTGCCCGCCGACTGACTAAGATTGCCCCTGAATTCTGGGCTCTGCGCAGGCATTTGCAGCCCGGGTCCATTCGATTGTACATATCAATGGTCGGCATCGCCGATCCATACTCATAGGTGAGACCGTAATGTTGTTTAGCTTTACCCGACTCTTTTCTGCACTGGCAGCAGCTGTGCTTTTTTTTCCTTCACTGGCTTCTGGAGCTGATGCTGAACGCGGGGAGATTCTGTTTGATACCTGTGTGGGTTGTCACGGTACAGAAAGCTATGACAACGTTTACCCTACTTATAAGGTGCCCCGTTTGCAGGGTCAGTGGCCTGAGTACATAGTGGCTTCGCTGCAGGGCTATAACGACGGCTCACGCAATCACCCGACTATGATCGCTCAGGCGTCGTCGTTCAATACGGAAGACATGCAGGATATCGCGGCTTACCTTGCGACTGTCGGTGAAATCTCAACCGGCGATGTTGTTGGTACGGCACCCGAGTCAGCAGCAACCTGTGTGGCTTGTCATGGTGCCAATGGTCAAAGCATGGTATCTGCCTTCCCGCATTTGGCGGGCCAGCATGAGAGTTACATGGTTCAGACCTTGAAAGATTATAAGTCCGGCGCTCGCACTAATCCGGTTATGGCGCCTAATGCACTGAATCTGAGTGATGCTGATATGGAAGCTATTTCAGCGTTCTATGCTCAGCAGGAGGGTTTGCAGACTTATTCGGACTAAGTTTTCTGACTAAAAGTATTTAAAAAGGCCGAATTTTATTCGGTCTTTTTTTTGTGCCTGGATTGATGGCATTGCGGAATTCCGTGTTCGCTTTCGCGGTTTAGGCTTGTGACGATAGTCCGATCTTCGCCATGCCCTCCCGCCATTCGGACAATACACGCAAATGCTGCTTGCTGGAATTGCCGATTGCAGTACTCTGAAGCTATTGTCAGGGTTCTTGGCAGAACGGCAGGAGTGGAACTTTGGCAGATTCAGAATTCGGTAAAGGTGTGCTTTCGGCAGCCAACCGGGAAGGCTCACCGTATTTGATTGATCTTAAAATTGCACAGCGGGGGCATGGGGCAAATGAAAACTGGTATCCGAACATTTCTGTTGCTGACCGTCGCAGCCGAAACATCTGAGTGACTAGCAATGACTGATTCCCGGCGTGAATTTCTGAAGTGGCTGGCGGCTTCGCCGCTATTAGTTTCGAGTGCGTCATTGGCAAGGCCTGAATATGCGCAGCCTGCAAATATTAAGCAGGCACTGAATATCGCACATTTACAGCAACTGGCCGAGGCAAAGCTTGATCTTGATGACTACCATTTTATTGTCGGTGGTTCGGATGACATGGCCACCACGGCTGAGAATATTTCTGCTTTGAAACGGGTTAAAATTCGGCCCAGACGGTTGGTTGATGTATCGCAAATTGATACCAGTGTGGTGTTGTTTGGTAAGCGCTATGCCTCACCGATTATTCTGGCACCAGTCGGCAATCAATTGCGGGTGAACAGCGGTGGTGAACTTGCAACGGCCCGGGCGGCTGTAGACAAGCAGCATTTAATGATTAGCTCGATGATGAGCAACTACAGTATTGGCGAGATAGCAGAGCAGGGTGCGCCCGGTTGGTTTCAGTTATACCCATCGCCAAACCGCGAGTTTATGGCGTATCTCATGGCTAGTGCGGAGTTGGCCGGTTGCGACACAGTGGTATTGACGGTCGATGGGCCGACTCGCGGCAATCACGAAGCCGAGCGCTGGTTTCGCCAGAATCGTGACAGATCCCTGCCAGTAGCACGCACCCGCTTGGGTAATTTCGAAGCGTATAGCGGCCGCGCCGGTATTGGTGACCCGTCGATGACCTGGGATGATCTTAGTTGGCTGCGGGGTAATACTTCGATGAACCTGGTCCTTAAGGGCATCGTCACTGCAGAAGATGCCCGTTTGTGCAGAAAGGCGGGTGTGGATGGCGTAATTGTTTCAAACCATGGCGGCCGACAGGAAGGCAACGGTCGCGGCACGATGGATGTCTTGCCTGAGGTGGCCGATGTGCTATCCGGGAAAATGCCCGTGCTGATGGATGGCGGTATCCGGCGGGGAGCTGACGTCTTTAAGGCTTTAGCGGCCGGTGCCGATGCTGTGTGTGTCGGGCGGCCTTATTTGTTTGGTCTTGCTGCTGGCGGACAGGATGGGGTGGAGCTAAGTCTGAATATTTTACAGACTGAATTTGAACGAACGCAGATATACGCGGGTATACCTGAGTCGCAGGGTATTTCAGTGGAATCGATCTGGCGCTAGTTAATTTCTTCTCAGGAGTCGAGCTTCTAAATGAGTTTTTATCCATAGGTTGCTCGGATTGCTATTTTAGGGCGGCAAAAATTCAAATTTTAGACCAGAACTAATATAGTATTCCTCTACCAGTTATTAGCTGTTGGTGTTGCTCGGTGTCTTTGGCAGCACATCCCATTTTATTATTGTTTTTACCAACGTGTTTTAAGGAAGGTTAAGTTATGAGCGTTTTGATTGGAAAGCCGGCCCCTGATTTTACAGCCGCAGCGGTACTCGGTGATGGCAGCATTGTTGGCGACCTGAATTTTACTGAAGCCCGAGGTGGCAAGTACGCATGGGTCGTTTTTTATCCGCTGGATTTCACCTTCGTATGTCCTTCAGAGTTGATCGGTCTGGATCACCGTACCGATAAGCTAAAAGAACTGGGTTGTGAAGTGTTCTCAGTTTCTATTGATTCTCAGTTTACGCATAACGCATGGCGCAATACTGCAATCAATGATGGTGGTATCGGTCCGGTCAAATACACCATGGTTGCTGATGTTAAGCATGAAATCTGTCAGGCATATGGTGTTGAATTGGAAGGTGCTGGTGTTGCACTGCGAGGTAGCTTCTTGATTGACAAAGACGGGTTGGTTCGTCACCAGGTTGTGAATGACCTGCCTTTGGGGCGCAACCTCGATGAGATGGTCCGCATTACTGAAGCGCTTCAGTTCCATGAGCAGCATGGCGAAGTGTGCCCTGCAAACTGGAAACAGGGTGATGCTGGTATGACAGCAACGCCTGCAGGTGTTGCCAGCTACCTCGGTGAGAATGCCGCTAAGCTGTAAGTTTGGTTTAGAGAATAAAAAAGGCCCGCTTATGCGGGCCTTTTTTATGTCTTCGGCAGTTCGGACCGCGCGTTCTGTTATACCCAGTACACGAAAATATACAGAGCCAACCAGACCACATCCACGAAGTGCCAGTACCAAGCTGCTGCTTCAAACCCGAAGTGATGTTCGGGTGTGAAGTGACCGCGGAGGCAGCGCAGCCAGATCACCATCAGAATGATTGCGCCGATAGTGACATGCAAACCATGGAAACCAGTGAGCATGAAGAATGTCGCGCCGTACATGCCGCTGCTCAGCGTCAGATTCAGGTGAGCATAGGCTTCATAGTACTCATAGGCCTGGCAGGCCATGAAGATAAAGCCAAGCACCCATGTCAAGCCCAGGAATGTTGTCAGTAAGCGACGATGACCCGCTTGAATAGCGTGGTGAGCCACAGTAATAGTGGCACCTGATGTCAGCAGTATAATGGTGTTGATTGTTGGTAGCGGCCATGGTGGCATCGGTTCAAACTCTCCACCCATATTACCGGGGCCATTGGTTGGCCATTCTGCTGTGAAGCTTTCCCAAAGTAGGGTGTTGGTGAAGAAGTTATTGCTGTCGCCGCCCAGCCAAGGAATAGAGATCGTCCGCGCGTAAAACAATACGCCGAAGAACACAGCGAAGAACATGATCTCGGAGAAGATGAACCACATCATTCCCATACGGAAAGAGCTATCAACATCATCGTTGTATATTCCTGCTTCACTTTCGCGAATCACTGTGCCGAACCAGCCGAAAACCATATAAATGATTGTTAGAGCGCCAATAGCAAGAATGTATACGCCAGTTGAAGATCCATTTAACCAGTTAGCTGCACCAGCCAGCATGGTGAAAAGACCCACTGAGCCTACCAGAGGCCAGTGACTTCCATGCGGAATGTAGTAGCTGTCATTTGATGCATGTGCCATGAGTGTTATCCCTATCCTAAAACGTCGTTATTAGTTGTTGCCTGCGACTTTAGGCGTCGCATATAAAGTGTATGAAAGCGTAATCCGGTCGATGTGTTTTGGCAGGTCTTTAGAGACCATAAAACGCACTAACATGTCTTTGCTTTCTTCTGGGCCGAATTCTTGTGCGACAAAGCAGAAGCATTCGATCTTTTTAAAATACTTTGCTGCTTCTACCGGGCGAATATCAGGTGCCGCCGTAGCGGTAAGATCTTCGTCTATCAGGTTTCGGGCAAAATAGGTTATTTCATAAATACTACCGGTATCCACCAACTTAATGCTTTCGCTCGGACGGAATTCCCAGGGTGCTGAATTGTTACGATTCGCGACCATTTCAATGGTCACTTCACGCGCGGCAATATCTGAGTTTGCGATATCTGTTTCGGCCACCTGTTCAATTGGAGCCCTAAGGCCGGTAATGGCGCAGAAAATATCATAGAGCGGGACCAGCAGAAAACCAAACCCGAACATTACGACGGCTATTGCCAGCAGACGTAATGCGAGAGGTTTGGCTTTTGGCTTCTGCAGTTCGCTCACGATCAACCTGCGCGCATCGCCTGCGCAAAGATGAATGCAGCGTAAAACCCTACTGCCAGAAGGATCAGCAGTATGGCTGCACGACGATTCTTGCGCTTGGTTTCAGTATCTGTGTTCACAACAGTGTTATCCAAAATCGCTTATTTGATTTCAGGCGCAGTTTCGAAGCTGTGGTATGGCGCCGGCGAAGGCAATGTCCATTCCAGGCCTTCTGCACCTTCCCAAACCTGAGATGTAGCCTGTTTGCCGTTACGTACGCAGTCAACAATCACCCAGACGAAGAACAGTTGGCTGAAGCCGAAGATGAATGCACCGATACTGGAGACCATGTTGAAGTCTGCAAACTGAATAGCATAGTCTGGAATACGACGCGGCATACCTGCAAGACCCAGGAAATGCTGTGGGAAGAACAGAACGTTAACGCCGATGGTCGACAGCCAGAAGTGAGTTTTACCCAGCGTCTCGTTGTACATTTTGCCGGTCCATTTAGGCAGCCAATAGTAAGTTGCCGCCATAATCGAGAACACAGCACCCGGCACCAGTACGTAATGGAAGTGAGCCACTACGAAGTAGGTATCGTGATACTGGTAGTCGGCTGGAACAATCGCAAGCATGAGGCCTGAGAAACCACCAATGGTAAACAGAATGACGAATGCCACAGCGAACAGCATGGGCGTTTCAAAAGTCATCTCGCCACGCCACATGGTTGCTGTCCAGTTAAAGACTTTAACTGCTGTCGGAATAGCGATAAGCATGGTCGCAAACATGAAGAACATCTGGCCGGCAATTGGCATGCCGGAAGTAAACATGTGATGCGCCCAAACAATGAATGACAGGAAGGCAATAGTTGCTGTTGCATACACCATAGCTTCGTAGCCGAACAAAGGCTTACGTGCGAATGTCGGAATGATCTGCGATACAATACCAAACGCAGGCAGGATCATTATGTACACCTCGGGATGACCGAAGAACCAGAAAATGTGCTGGAACAGTACGGGATCACCACCAGCGGCACCCAGGAAGAAGCCGGTGCCAAAGTATTTATCGGTAAGGAGCATGGTCACAGCGCCCGCTAGCACAGGCATAACAGCCAAAAGCAGGTAAGCGGTGATCAACCATGTCCAGACGAACAGTGGCATTTTCAACAGGGTCATGCCGGGGGCACGCATGTTGAGTATGGTTACGATCACGTTAATTGAACCCATGATCGATGAGATGCCCATAAGGTGAATTGCAAATACCATGAAAGGGAACGCATCACCGGTCTGCAGCACCAGAGGTGGATACAGAGTCCAGCCTCCAGCAGGGCCACCGCCCTGCATAAACAGCGTTGAAATCAACATTGTGAATGCGAATGGTAGAATCCAGAAGCTCCAGTTATTCATGCGCGGCAGCGCCATATCCGGAGCGCCAATCATCATGGGGAGCAACCAGTTAGCCAAACCAACGAAGGCTGGCATAACAGCACCGAACACCATGAGCAGTGCATGCATGGTAGTCAGCTGATTGAAGAAATGAGGATCAACAAACTGCAGGCCCGGTTGGAACAGTTCGGCACGGATAATCAGGGCCATTGCCCCTCCGGTGAAGAACATGATCAAGCTGAAGATCAGATAAAGGGTGCCGATGTCTTTATGGTTGGTCGTAAATAACCAACGCGTAATACCCTTAGCCGGGCCGTGATCATCGTGATGAGAATCGTGTGAAACTGCTTCGCTCATAATATTATCCTGACTCAATTACAGTGCGGCAACGCTGCTGTCTGTTGAAATTTCTGTGGTTGATACGGTAGGCGATTCACCACCGTTTTCTATTACCCACACTGCATAATCTTCTTCACTGACCACCTCAACCACAATTGGCATGTAGCCATGGCCGCGACCGCAGAGCTCAGTGCACTGACCGCGGAACACGCCAGTCTCAGTTGCGGTGAACCACATTTCGTTAATAAAGCCCGGGATGGCATCTTTCTTGATGTACAACTTAGGCACCCACCAAGAATGGATAACGTCATTCGCGGTTAATAGGATGCGGACTTTTTTGCCGACTGGCACAACCATTCGGTTGTCGACGTCACGCAGATAATGTTTGATGTCCATGACATCTATGCCTGAATCAAGACGGGCAGCCTCAGCTGAGAGCTCATCTAAGTTGGCAAAGAAACTAACCCCATTGTCGAGGTATTCATAACCCCATTTCCACTGATAACCAGTGACCTTGATAGTCATGTCCGGGTTACCGGCATCTTCGATTTCAAGAATGCCACGTGCGGAGGGCACAGCCATGTAAATCAATACGAAAATGGGAATTATGGTCCAGATAATTTCAGCAGTGGTGTTGTGCGAAAACGTTGCCGCTTTAGCGCCTCTCGACTTACGAAATGCGAACAGCGCATAGCCCATGACGCCGAATAGCACAACCGCAGTGATCGTGCAGATGATCAGGATCTCACGATGCAGATCGCGAATCATCTCGCTCAAAGTAGTTACACCGACTGGCATATCAAGTTGCCATGCTGCGAGAGCCGGATTTAATGCCAATAATCCCAAAACTGCGACAGTTGCGCAGATGGGTTTCCACAGACCTTTAAACATGGGTGTGTATCCCTTACGTGGTTTTTTGCAAAAAAAGCTTTTTTATCAAATGTTTGGAGTACGGCAAACCGGCCCAATTAAAGTTTTCAGGCGGTCGCTTAATCCGATGCGCTCGGAATCCGTGAGACATGATGCCACCTCGTATGTCTGCATACCAGTCCGGAGCACCAATCTATTGGGTTTTAATCGATCAGCCCGCGGCTCCAGCTCAACCTTCGACCAGTACCGGGGCAGTTCGATTCGTTCTTCGCAGAAGTTGCTGCCACTTTCGAGCACGATCAAGTTCTTAGAAATACGAATTCGCTCGGTCCAGTTGGCCCGTTTTCGGTACTTACGGAAGCCGTAAATAAGGGCGATGAGCTGCAGAACGGTGAATGGCAACACCATCCAGAGTCCCTTTGCAGCCAGTATTACGGTGAGTAAAATGGATGGAATACTAATAATAACAATGGTTTGTGTAAACCATTCCGGTTTTAGTGAATTATTCGGTTTGATGACGATATCGTGAATCACAAATCTGTACCGTAATTTGACTCAAAGTTGACCTCGGGCGGAGGGCTGACACCAGCACTAATGTTATGCCTGTGCAGAACCTATTCTGACCACGACTTTCTGTATCAAGTTCAACTTAATAAGGTCACAAAAAATCTTTTAAAACAATCGTTTATATTCTTGAATGGCGTCATCGAGTCGTAATCCACGGTAGATCTGCGGTATTTCTTAATACGGATGGTTAGGAGTAGGATGGGGTATCCGGATTATACGGGGGGTGTATGCCTGTTCTTGAACTCAAAAAGTCGGTGAATGCGGCACCTGAGCTGGTTTGGCAGGTTGTTTCCGATATGGAGACGTTCGCCCGTGTTGCACCGAACCTAACTCGTGTCGATGTTATCCGCGAACAGGGCAGTAATCTCCGGCGGCAGCTGTTCGATAAACAGGGGCGCAGCTGGGATGAAGAACGCATTGCCGTTACGCCGGGTCAGAGTCTCACGATGCGCGTCGATGCGCATTATTTCTCCGCAGCATTTTCAAGCATGAATTACACCTGGAGCGTTGTTGCAGGAGACCAGGGCGCCGTAATCCATATGCGTTATGAATATCGAGTGAAGTGGGGGGTTGTTGGTGGCGCCTTGGATCGTTTCCGGTTTCGTCAGCAATTGCGCATTGCCTGCGAGGAAATACTGAGCAATTGGATTAGCATGATCAATGCCCGTGAGTGGGCATGGCGGGTTACTGTGTCGCGAATACTGGCTCGGAAAGGGGCCGGGGTTTTTACCGTCAATGCGACGGATACGTTAACTGATGCAGCAGCAATATTGGCGGAACACAGTATTGGTTGCCTGCCTGTTATCGATTCGAAGGGGAAGTTAGTGGGAATGTTATCGGAACGCGATATTGTTGCGGCACTAACGCACAACGGGGCCGATACGATGTCGCTATTGGTCCCTGCAGTAATGACCAAAAAAGTTGTCGTGGCTGCGCCGGATGATTCGATGGAGGTGGTAATGAACTGCATGAACGATCGCCGAATCAGACATTTACCGATTATCGAAGCGGATGAGTTGGTGGGTTTAATTAGCATCGGCGATGTCGTGAATGCACGTATTGCCGAATTAGAAGGTGAGTCCACCCAGCTCCGTGACTTTATCGAAACCCGGCGGTTCAATGATTTGTATCGACGGATAGGTCCTGCGGCGTACGATTCCGGTTTGGCACCGTAATGCCGTCGGGCAAATTAGGATGTGTTTCTGCTCTTGCGGTGTCAAACACTTGTAGAGCAATCAATAGGAGAACAACTATGAATAGCCGCCTAGGAGTATTGCATCATATGGGACTGTTGCGTTTGCGGGGCTTGGGCTCAGTAATATTGCCGGTGGCTATGACATTGCTGGTCGTTGGCTGTGATCAATCGGCGCCAGCCATTACGGTGCCTGAACCGGATCGGGTGCGCCTTGCCGCTGATCAGAACTATTACGATTTCGGCAGTCATGTGGTTCATGTCAATGCTCTGACTACCGACCAGTTGACCCCGTCAGTCGCCACAACTTATGACATTGTGCGCAGTGATAGTCGTGCCATGTTGAACGTGGTTATTCTCGAGAAAGATGATTCCACTCAAGGCAAGCCTTCCATCGGCGCCGTTTCAATGAATGCCGTAAACCTCACGGGTCAGCTGAAGTCGCTGGATATTCGTCAGATTCAAGACGGCGAGAATATTTATTACATCGGCGATGTATCTGTCGACAATCATGAGACACTCAAATTTAATATTGATGTTATCCCCGACGGGTATTCGACACCTATGCGTTTAACCTACAGTCGGACGTTTTATACCAACTAATTTTTGGCATTTTGGTCGAGTGCTTCAAGCAGTGTGCTGCGATTTTTAGCAAATGCGCTGAGGGTATCGAGGACGCCCGAAATCACGGCGCGACTGGTTACGGTGGCGCCGGTGAGTTGATCGAAGCTGCCTCCGTCTTTCTGAGTTTTCCAGAGTGTGCTGTCTGGCATGGTCAGTGACGTGCCATCAAACTGCGTCATCCAGTTTGATCGTTGGATATCAATTTTATCCCCCAATCCGGGCGTTTCTCTATGTTGAGTTGCCCGTACGCCGATAACCCTGTCGTTCCCGTCTGGGTCGATGCTAATTGCGACGAGCAAAGCGATTGTTGAGACGTAACCTTGTGAGCCTCCCGACTCAATAACCACTGCCAGAAGTTCTGATTTATTGCGCACAGGATAGAGGGTTATCGTACCTATGCCATTGAGTTCGGCGGTGATCGCATTTGACCAAGGTTCGTTGGTGTAATCGATGTCTTGCAGCAGCGCACGGAGCTGTTTTGATTTGTAGAGTGCCTGGTTATGAGCAACTCGCTCACGGGTATTGGTTTCTATGACGCTGATCACCGTCACAGCGATCAATGCCATAAGCGCAAGCAACAGCGCTGGTTTGATACTTGAAATTAATCGCATCACTGAACTTGTCCGTAGAGTGTCGGCCGGGTATAGCGGTCGATTAACGGCACAGCGAGGTTCATTAGCAATACAGCGAAAGCGAAGCCGTCGGGGTATGCGCCCCAAGTGCGTATCACATAGGTTAGTACGCCTATTCCAGCGCCATAGATCAGTTTGCCTTTTGGACTTGATGCCGAAGAGACCGGGTCAGTCGCAATAAAAAACACGCCAATCATGGTGCCGCCACTGACCAGTTGCAGCCATGGTGAAGGATTCACCGCAGCATCGCCGACCCACGCAATTAATGCACTTAATGCCAGGCCAAGAATAACGCCTGCGGGTATTTGCCAGGTGATAGTTCGACGCATCAACAGAAATAACCCGCCAGTAATGGCGGCCAGGTTGATCCACACCCACTCCGCACTGCCAGCAGTTGCCAGCGTGCCACTGGCCACCAGTTCCGGCAGTGTTTGCATTTGTTTGAGTCCTGTCTGTACTGCATCAAGCGGAGTTGCTCCACTGAATGCATCGGCGGCTGCAGTGCCGTATAGGAAGTAGTGCAACGTGTCGTTAAGGTTGTAACCAGCCGACAGGTCAGGCCACCAAGCCATGTAGGCGGGGAACGAAATCAACAGCACTGCATAGCCGGCCATAGCCGGATTGAACAGGTTGTAACCTAAGCCCCCGTAAAGATGTTTTGCGAAAACTATTGCAAACAGACTGGCGATAACAATTAGCCACCAGGGTGTTAGTGGTGGCAATGCGAGTGCGAGCAACACGCCTGTAAGTGGCGCGCTACCATCATTTAGCCAAGGCTGCAGGTTTCTTCCGCGAATCTTCAATGCCGCAGCCTCAAGCAGCCAGCAGCAGCTTGCTGCAAATAGTATGTTGAGAAGAACGCCCCAGCCATACGTCCAGCACAGCATTATGCTAACGGGAAACATTGCCAACAATACATCGCGCATCATTTGCGCAACGTTGCGTTGTGAGTGCTGGTGCGGCGCCGGACTGCTCGATAAGAACGACATTATTGATCAGCCTCATCGTTCTTTCTTGGCTCATCTTTCAGCGTCCCATCGTCTTGCTTGGAGCTGTTTAGTCGCTTGAGCATGTCATCGAGGGCGCTCTTGCTATTATTGGCTTTTACATCATGAAAAGCAGCGGTCTGGGCATCAAGTGTTTCCCGCTCTTCGTTGGAGGCAGTTAGCCATCGCATTTCATGGTCTGCAAACCGCTGTTGGGAGCGTTCTGCCCGCATCGCAAGTAGATGTTGCTCCCAGATGGTTTGTTTGGCAATCTTAAAGCGCGCTGTGAGGTCGATGCCGCTGGGACAAACGTAGTCGCAGCAGCCACAATCGATGCAGTCCAGCGCCCCTAGTGATTCGCTTTGTTGGGTATTATTCTTACTCATGCTTTCGAGCAACAGTTGCGGATTGATGCGAGCTGGGCAGACCGGAACACAATCGCCACAGCGGATGCATGGCATCTCTTCGGGTGCCGGAGAAAAATTGTCACCGCTGCTTAGAATAATGCAGTTACTCGCCTTACTTATAGGCTCAGCTGTGTCGTCTGCCGTTACGCCCATCATCGAACCGCCGATGATTACCCGAGATACATCAGTGGCCTGCAACCTGTTGACGATTGCGTCTATGGGGGTGCCGATCCGGACGACAAAGTTTTGTGCAGCAGCGGTCGCATTACCGCATACGGTGACCATTCGGCTTATTAGTGGTTCGCCAAAATTAATCCACTGATCAATAGCCGCTGCGGTGCCGGCATTTTGACAGATCACGCCAAGGTCTGCGGGTAAGCCGCCATGTGGCACCTCTAACCCGGTAATAATTTCGATCAGTTGTCGTTCTCCGCCGGCAGGGTAAACATCTGGCACGCTCACTACGCGAATACGCGGATCATTTAAGGCGTCAGTAGCGGCCTGCATGGTCATAAGGGCATGCACCATGTCTTGTTCGATAGCGATGACAGCTTCTTCAGCACCTAATACATGCAACATGAGCCGGGTGCCACTGAGCACTCTTTCTGGATATTGCTGCAGTAGTTGGTTATCGCAATTGATATAGGGTTCGCACTCAACGCCATTGATGAGGAGCGTCTTAATGCCCGGAGCCGGATTCAGTTTTATCGCGGCAGGAAACATTGCCCCGCCAAGCCCGACAATGCCGCCCTCAGCAATATGCTTCCGTATAAACCGGGGCGAACGCTTAAATGGATTACTTATTGGGGTGCAATCGTCATGCACATTATCCAGTCCGTCATTGACAATAATGATAGCCCGTTTTATGTGTGCAGAATCATTGGCCTCAATAATACTGGTAACGGTTCCCGATACGGGTGCATGCAGAAAACTACCGAAGGTATTTCTAGCAGGGGCAGCAATTTTTTGGCCTTTAAAAACCTTCTGGCCGACCTTAACCATGGGCACTGATATGCCACCTGGGCTTTGCTTAAGTAGTATCGTGAGTTCTTCTGGTGGCGAGATTTCGGCAGCCGCCGGCAGAGGGTTCTGATCTTTCCCCGAGGGTAATTTTAGGCCCCAGTTGTTACGCGCATGAATGACCTGTGGGCTGCTCATGGCTTTAGTCCGGGCTTAGCCGTGGCAGTGATTTTGAACGGTGTCTGGGTGCTATGAATCATGCTGATGCAGTCTACTGGGCACGCAGAAACGCAAAGTTCGCAACCGGTGCATTCTTTCTCTATCACCGTGTGGGTGTATCTATTGGCGCCGATGATAGCGTCGACTGGGCATGCGGGAATACACAGTGCGCAACCAATACAGTCAGCTTCTTCGATAATCGCAACGGCCCATGGGTCACTGCTGGTAAGCGCGCCCGCAGTTTTGCCTAGAAGTTTTGCAAGTGCCTTTTGTGTGGCTTCGCCTCCCGGTGGGCAAAGATTGATATCTTCATTGGTATTCACAAGCGCTTCGGCGTAGGGGCGACAGCCGGGATACCCGCATTGTGCGCATTGGGTTTGCGGCAGCAGGGCGTTAATAGTGTCGACCGCGGTGACTTCATCCGGCGCATAGCGTTTGCGGCTATAAACCAGAATCGCACCGATTAAGGCGGCAAGAAGGATGACCAATGCAGAGGCTATAGGCACAACTAGCTTCCCGCCAAACCGGCAAAGCCCATAAAGGCCAGAGCCATAAAACCTGCTGTGATCAGCGCAATAGCACTGCCTCGAAACGGCAGGGGTACGTCAGCAGCCTGTAAGCGTTCGCGCAGCGCCGCAAACAGAATAATAACAAGCGCGAAACCCAGTCCGCCGCCGAGCCCATAGATGATTGCTTCAATAAAGCTCTGCTGTTCCTGAGTAATTAGCAGTGCGACGCCGAGTACAGCGCAGTTGGTGGTGATCAGTGGTAAAAAAATACCCAGCATCTGATGCAACATCGGTTGTGTGCTACGGATAAATATTTCGGTAAATTGCACGGTCGCCGCAATCACCAGAATAAAGCATATGAGCCTGAGATATTCGAGCCCGAAGGGTTGCAATAGCCAGGTGTTAACCATCCATGCGAGTGCTGATGCGAGGGTTAGCACAAAGGTGGTTGCAGCCGACATGCCGAAAGCAGATTCGATGCTGGTGGTTGCTCCGACAAAGGGGCAGAGCCCCAGAAAACGCGTCAAAACGAGGTTATTGACCAGTACTGTACCGATAATGATCAGGATGAACTCTGTCACGTGATCCTCCTGCCCGGAGAACTGTCGGGCACCGGTGTTAGCGTACTTGCATGCCGGCTTTAGCGCCGTTGTCGGGTGCTATTAGATAGATGTCCTCACCGCCCGGACCCGCTGCGAGGAGCATGCCTTCAGAAATACCGAATTTCATTTTCCGTGGCTTAAGGTTCGCCACCAGTACCGCTTGCTTGCCGACCAGTTGAGCCGGGTCGTAAGCAGATTTAATGCCGGCAAATACGTTACGACTTTCTTCGCCCAGCGATACCGTAATTTGGATCAGGCTGTCGGCGCCATCAACATGATTGGCCGCAATAATATCCACAATCCGCAGATCAACTTTTAAAAAGTCATCAATACTGATGTGGTTGGTATCAGCCTCTATTGTTTCAGCCTTTGCAGGCGATGAATTCGTTACCGATGCTTCAACCATCTTATTTATTGCCTTTTTATCGATGCGCGTCATTAACGCCTGATAGGAATTGATTGTGGTGTTGAGTAAGGGCGTTTTTCTGTCGTCCCAGTTTTGTACCGGAGCGCAGAGAAATGCTTCTGCATTGTCACTCATTACGGGAAGTACAGGCTTCAGGTAAATCATTAGAATGCGGAATAAATTGATTCCCATTGTGCAAACCTGCTGAACCTCATCAGCGCTATCAGGTTGTTTGGCCAGCACCCAGGGTTTGCGCTCATCTATGTAGCGGTTGGCTTGATCAGCAAGCGCCATGATTTCCCGCATTGCTTTCGAGAAATGGCGTTGCTCATAGAGTCGGGCAATGTTATCGCCGGCACTAACAAAACTGTCGAACAGTGCCCGATTTTCGAGTTGTGATGCGAGCTGACCTTTGTGACCCTTCGCAATGAAGCCGGCACAGCGACTGGCAATGTTAACTAGTTTATTAACCAGGTCGGTATTGTTACGGGC
>JABIQA010000106.1 GCA_018699155.1 Chromatiales bacterium | reverse complement strand
CGATGACTTCCTGAGCGGAAGCACTGGCCGTAAGACAAACAGATAAAAACACTGCAAAAAAAGATTTATGCAAAAACGTCATGATTCACCAAGTGATTTCAACAACAAATTTAACGGGCATATGCTTGATGGTTTTACGAAGGCACCACCGCTGTGACCAGCACGTCAGACACTGCAACCTAACGGTAGATTGACTTATAATGCAAGAACTATGAAGCTCATGAGCTTAGTAGGGTAAAAAGGATAGGTAGCCAACATAATGAATGCAGCGAATAACCCTCAACCCACCCGCAAAAAGCCCAAGGTTGTTTTATACACTGCCATCAGTGGCAACTACGACAAACTAGTCACTCACACATATGCGAGTAAAGACTTTGACTATGTGTTTTTTTATGACGACCCCCCACTTAAAACCGATAATGACCTATGGGAACTCAGACCACAAAATGCGTTTCAGGACCCTAATCCAAATCGACAGGCAAAGTACTACAAGCTAATGCCTCACCTTTTATTTCCAGATTACGACTACAGTGTTTGGGTCGATGGCAACTGGGATATCAGGGGCCCACACCTTGCGAATGCAGTTAAAGCAATTATCTCATCAGACATACAAATATCTCCAATGCCACACTATGAACGGAACTGCATTTATGAAGAGGCTGAGTCATGCCTAGCTCAAAACAAGGATGATCCAAAAAAAATAAAGAGCTGGTTAGAACACATTAAACAAAAAAACTATCCGGCCAACAATGGTTTATTTCAGATGGGCATTATGATACGTCGCCATAATGACCCCGAAGTCATCGAACTTATGGAAATGTGGTGGAATTATATCCAACAGTTTAGTCATAGAGATCAGCTAAGCTTTTGTTTCAGCCTTTGGCAAACCAACGTCAAATGCGAGACCTTCTTTGGATCAGCAGACCTGAACCCGAGTAATGGTCATACCGACTACTCTGTCTCCTATAGCCATAGAAACCAGGAATCACAGGAATCGGCGCTCAAAAGACTGTGCAGATCAATTCGGCCAAGACGGTTACTAAAATGCATAGGCCTGAAGCACTCCACCTAGCCTCCGATAGAGTAAAGTCTCTAGCAGCCTTTTTTTCGCTGCCTTAAAGTTCGATGCAAGAAGCCGCACTTAGTATAGAATCCTCTGCATCAACAATCGGAAAAAATTTTATGGGCCTAAAGCGATCAATACTCAAACCCTGGTACAAATTACGCTCATCGTCCGAGCGTTTTTTGTCTCCAGCTTTGTTGCGACTGTTTCCGCTGAAAAACCTTTACCGCGACTACCTAAATGCAGCTTTTTCCACCAAAAAAGATGTCTATGTCCCGCTCTCGGAAACACATATAGATGCAGACAAATCAATTCTAAAGCTAATAGCGTTCTATCTGCCTCAGTTTCATCCGCTTGAAGTCAATGATAAAGCATGGGGCAAAGGTTTTACTGAGTGGACAAACGTTAGTAAGGCAACGCCCCAATTCAAAGGACACTATCAACCACGCCTTCCCGGCGAACTTGGTTTCTATGACCTGCGCCTCAAAGAGGTGCAACAAAGGCAGATAGAACTTGCCCGTCAGTACGGTATCCATGGCTTTTGCTATTACCACTACTGGTTTCATGGTAAACGGATCATGGAGGCTCCCTTTCAGCAGGTGCTGGACAACCCTGATTTAGACCTACCGTTCTGTTTGTGCTGGGCAAATGAGAACTGGACACGGCGATGGGATGGCGCCGAAGAAGACGTTCTGCTTTCCCAAGAGCACTCCGCTGAAGATGACATTGCCTTCATCAAGGATATCGAGCCAGCACTCAAAGATTCGCGCTACATTCGCATCGATGGCAGACCATTGCTCATCTTATATCGTCCTGAACTCTTACCAGATGCTTTAAAGACGGCTGAACGCTGGAGAACCTATGCAAGAGAATCCGGTATCGGCGAGTTATATCTGGTTTCAACGTCAGCCTTCGGCTTCCATGACTACGAAAAAATCGGCTTTGACGCGCTTGTTCAATTTCCACCTCACAACATTGGGCAAAAAAAGGCTTACAAAACACTCTATAACCTTAGCTTCAATGGCCACATACATGACTACACCCTTGTTCCACAGAAAGCACTCGAGGCTCTCGATCCAGAAAAAAACCACTTCCCCACGGTAATGATGGAGTGGGACAACGAAGCACGCAAACCTGGCCAGGGCAGTGTTTTTTACGGTGCTAGTCCCGCCATATACCAACAATGGCTAAGCGATGCAGGAACGTATGTCGGATCGACTAAGAGCCCAGAGGAGCAGCTTGTGTTTATCAACGCCTGGAATGAATGGGCCGAGGGCACCTATCTTGAGCCCGACAGGAAATATGGCTATGCCTATCTCCAAGCAACTGCTAACGTAGTTCATGACTTCTACCTCGATCCCTAATAACACAGACACCAAATTAGTCGGCAGATTACAGAGTGAGACTCTAAATACGAGGAGATTGAGCCGCGTCAACAAGACCTTTGCGAACGCATCTAATCACATCGCCTTATGCGGACCTCTGCAAGTTAGTCAAACTCAGCGCATCATCAGAAAAATAACAAACCGCTAAGAAAAAAATGGGGTTCCGTGTATTATTGGCACACTACAGTAACGCGCACTCAGGGGGGATGAAATCGATGAAAAAAATTCTTAAAGGTTTCGGCATTGCGCTAATGCTTTTAGCAGTGAGCATCTACGGATACCTCGCCTACACCACAGCAAAAAATAACGCAGCTCCTGCCGCAGAGGCCATGGCAGCGATGCAAAGCGATGCTGCCGTGACTGTCACGATGGATGATTGGTTGGTCATGCAGCCTGCCAGGGTAACGCCCACCACTGGTATCGTGTTCTACGCTGGTGCTTATTGTGATGTGCGTGGTTATGCGCCCATGCTGAAAGAGGTGGCTGCCGCCGGCTATCTGATTGTTGCACCCACCATGCCCTTCGACTTCTCGATCTTCGCGCCAGACATTGCCGATGAGGTTCGTGCCGCCTATCCTGAAATCGATCAGTGGATTATTTCGGGGCACTCGATGGGCGGAGCAATGGCAGGCCGCTATGCCTTTTTAAATCAGGATAACCTGGCAGGATTGGTGGTCTTTGACTCCTACCCACCCGCCACCCACAGTCTCGCCGATTCGGACCTGCCGATGCTGCTGTTCGAACGCGCGCGCGCCGATGGCTCACAGGATCAAAAATTTATCGACAACGCCAACCTGTATCCGGAGGGCACGCCCAAGGTGCTTATTCCCGGCGGTCAGCACATGTACTACGGCTCATTTGATGGCGGCTCTTACGAAGAGGCCTGGGAACCGGGCATTAAACGCAGCGTGCAGCAACGCATTGTGATTGAAGCTGTAATCGAAGGCCTTGATAGACTCACCAGCCGATTAAATGGCGAAGAGCCCGCCATTGAGGGGCAAGATGAGCCAGACAATATGATCGATGACCTGCCTGAGGAAACCAACGTAATCATTAGCGATCAAGAAGCCGCTTAAGAATTAAGGTGTCACCTTTAATTTACTTGAGTAGCGCAGACAACCAATACTCGGAGCCCTGCTCGGCCAGGTCCAGCACCAACTCAAACCCGGCTTCGTCACCGTAATACGGGTCAGGCAGCTCGGTATCCGGCCTTACGTTGTCTAAAAACAACCGCAACTTATGGTGATGCTCTGGAGGGCTTGCGCGCAATAGCATATCCAAGTTGCCCTGGTCCATTGCCAGGATCAAATCGAAATACTTAAAATCGGCGTCGGATACTGCCCTTGCCCTAAGGCCCCCCAGCGCAATGCCACGCCGCTTGGCAGCCGCTGTGGATCGCGAGTCCGGTGCTTCGCCGACGTGATAAGCATGGGTGCCTGCCGAATCAACCACAACGTCCGCCAAGGCATTATGCTGCTGCAACAAATCACGGAACACGCCCTCAACGGTTGGTGACCGACAGATATTGCCCATGCACACAAATAGTATTTTCATACGTCTCTGCCCGGTGTTAAGCAAGTAAACGCCGAACCTGCTCCAAATCAGCCGCGGTATCAATATCAGGACCATTAGGAACGGCAGCGGGTGCAATACGGATGTCCATACCAAGCCACATAGCACGCAATTGCTCTAGGTGCTCAACCAGCTCCAGTTCGCAAGGTGGTGAATTGGTGAGCACTTCCAGCGCATTCACTCGGTAAGCATAAAGACCAAGATGGCGCCATGCCGTGGGAATCACTTCTGGCTCACGGGCATTCGCTGGAATTGATGCCCGTGAAAAATACAATGCCCTGCCAAACTGATCGAAAGTTACCTTAACAACATTGGAATCATGGTATTCATCGTCAGATTCAATCGGAACACACAGTGTCGCAATCGATGCCTGCGAATTATTAATCAGCAGATCAGCAACCTGGCGGACACTTTCAGGCGGAATCATCGGCGCATCGCCCTGGACGTTTACAACAGGTGTTTCGGCTGACCAGCCTCTTAAGCGAGCGACCTCGGCAACGCGGTCGGTACCTGAGGCATGGTTCACATCCGTCAGCACGACATCCGAAGTGAAACCACGCACAACATCAGCAACTTCATCGGAATCTGTGGCCACAATCACTTCCGATGCCCCCACTTCAACGCAACGCTCATAAACATGCTGCACGAGTGGCTTACCCGCGATATCCAATAAAACCTTGCGCGGCAAGCGCGATGAACTTAGCCGTGCGGGTATAACAATCTTAAAATCCTGACTCATGGGTGCTGCCTATTTCTTCGCTTGCCGTTTGCCCGGCTTCTCGCCGGCCGGTTTCGGCGACTGCTTGCGCGCCTTTAATGTCTCGCCCCGAAGCTTAGAGCATACAGTCTGAATCAGCCGCTGCTCCACCTCAGGCTCAAACACTGCACGCACCGGAACATACCAACAATTCTCATCAGCGTTAGCAGAATATTTCACCGCATCCTTCTCAGTCATCAGCACGGTGCCGCCCTCAGTCAACATATGCGCCATATCCACCATGCCATGGTCTTCAACATCCATGGGCACCGACGCAATATCGAAGCGCCGCAGCAGATCATAAAACCGCTTAGGATTACCGATACCAGCCAGCGCCCGCACACTTAAGCCGCTGAACTTATCCAGCCCACGATACTCGCCCGTTTTCAGATTCACAGCAGGGCCGGGTACAAAACCGAAACTTCCTTCAGGAATATCTTTAGGCAGGTCTTTCGCATTAGTCAACCCAAGGTCGCCATGCTCCTGCGCACCTGTTTTACCATTAAACAGAAGCGCGTCAACGCTGCTCAAGCGATGCGGCAGTTCGCGCAACGGGCCAGAAGGCAACAACCAACCGTTGCCTAAACCGCGACTGGAATCAACAACAACCAACTCCACTTTCCGCCCCAAGCGGTAATGCTGCAATCCATCGTCAGAAACCACCACATCGACATTGCTGCGCGAGAGTAATGCCTTTACGGCGGCAACCCTATCGGCACCCACCTGCACCGGAAACCCGGTAGCGCGATGAATCAGGAACGGCTCGTCACCGACTTCTGCGGGAGAACTGTCCGCGGTCACCGCCATAACATCATCAGCACGTTTGCCGCCATAACCTCGACTCACTACGCCGGGCGTAAAGCCCTCAGCCTGAAGTTGTCGTGTTAGCCAGATGACTATGGGCGTTTTGCCGGTGCCGCCGGTGGTGATATTGCCAACCACCACTACGAATACGCCGTTATCAACACAGGCCAATAGGCCACTGCGATAGGCCAAACTCCTTAACGAAGTAAAAAGGTAATACAGGAGTGTTAGCGGTGCCAAAAAATACATAGCCGCAAACTGCAGCCCCTTAGGTGTGTACCAGACAGATTCTATCCAGCGCGCCAGATGGGCCTTCATACCTACCCTACCCTAGTAGCGCAAAGCATTACTGTGCCTCAGCTTCCCGGAACTGCATCCGGTGAAGGGCTGCGTAAGCGCCATCGACAGCCAACAACTCAGAATGGCTGCCGCTTTCAATCACCTTGCCGGCCGACATCACAATAATCCGATCAGCATTTTCAATGGTGGATAAGCGATGAGCAATAACAAAGGTGGTCCGTGACTGCATCAGTTCTTCCAGAGCCTTCTGTATGTGTCGCTCCGATTGAGTATCGAGAGCCGAAGTCGCCTCATCCAGAATTAAAATGGGTGAGTTTTTCAATAAGGCCCGGGCAATGGATACCCGCTGACGCTGGCCACCCGATAACATGACACCGCGATCACCTACCATGGTGTTAAGACCCTCGGGCATATCTTTGGTGAATTCATCCACATGCGCCGCACTTGCAGCCTTCTCAATATCAGCAAGAGTGACATCCCCGGCGCCGTAGGCAATGTTCTCGGCAATGGTCTGATTGAACAAAGTCACTTCCTGACTCACAACACTTATGAACGAGCGCAGCGAATTCAAAGTGTAGTCCTCCGACGACACACCATCAATCAGAATCTGGCCTTCTGTGGGGTTATAGAAACGCGGAATCAAATTCACCAGCGTGGTCTTACCACCACCCGATCTGCCGACGATAGCAATATGCTGACCCTGAGGTACGTTTAAATCGACATTCTTTAGTACCAGGTTCTGCTCGCCTGAATAGCTAAAGCTCACGTTCTTAAAGTCAACCTCGCCACGAATACTTTTAGGCGCATGCTTGCCAGCATCCAGCTCCGGTTGGGTGCCCAACATACCAAAGACACTTTCACCGCCGGCGATACTGCGCTGGATAGTGGCATTGATACCGGTAACTCGCTTCAGTGGCGCCATGAGCAATACAATTGCAGCAATAAAACCACCAACCTCACTAACACCCGGAGTGATTTTAGTCACCAGATAAATGACGCCAGCAAGCCCCATTGCGGTAATAAATACCGTTGCAGCATTTCCCATTCCAGAAACTGCGGCGAGCCGCAGACCCAGCTTCAATTCATTCTGACTGACCTTGGCAAAACGCTCACTCTCGAATTGCTGCGTATTAAAGAGCTTGATAATACGAGTAGCCTGTAATGACTCCTGCAGCACCCTTGTAAACTCGCCAACAGCTCCCTGAATTTTTTTGCTGTGCCGACGAAACACGCCGCCAAGAAAACGCACAATCAATGCGATGAGAGGTGCCGTGATAAAAACAAATCCTGCCAACTTGTAGTTTAAATAGAACATATAGCTAACAAGGCCAACAACCGTAAGAACATCACGCACAACAACAATAACGAGACCACTGGCCGCGCCGGCTAATTGATTGAGATCATAGTTCATCTTGGCTAGCAGCTTGGCTGATGAATTTTGGTCGTAATAGGCCGTCGGCAACACCAAAAACTTATCAAACAACTGTTGTCGCAAGGTACCGACAACTTTCATGCTAACCACCGCAAGCCCATAGCCAGAGAGAAAACCCGCGATACCGCGCGCTAAAAACAACAACAACACACCCAGAGGCAAAAAGTCCTTAATAAACTGCTGTTGCTTGGTGAGCTCATCACCCGCTTCGATAATTTCCGTCAGCGTCTTGATCAGAAACGCAAACCCTGTATCAGACGCTGCAAACACCGCCATCGCAATGATTGATGCCAAGAAAATAGGCCATTGCTTTAAAGAAATTCGCAATAACCGCCCGTAAATATCACCAGCTGTCATTTCAGGGTTTTCAGTTTGTACGTTTTTTTCACTCAACACATTTTACCCACAGCGCGCCATAATCGGCGCGTTTACTCAAAAGGTTACTCGTCTGCGTTAACAGTAGAAATACTAATCTCGCGATAACCCAATTTCCCGGCCACATCCATCGCCGTAATCACCGATTGATGACTGGCATTCGCATCGGCGCTTACTGTAATCGCTGCATCAGAAAAATCGGGCGCCAACTTCGCAACAGCTGCCTCCAGGGTGGCTGCACGACTATCAATCAAGGCCTGACCATTCACCAAGTAGGTGCCCTGAGCGGTGACCGAAATACTCATTTGCTCAACCGTTAACTGCACTGGCGAGGCATTGCCGGCTTCCGGCAAGCGAATACCGATTTTCGATTCACGCACAAAGCTGGTGCTGACCATAAAGAACACCAACAGCAACAACACCACATCAATTAATGACGTTAAGTTGATCTCAGGGTCATCCTGACGCGGAGCACTAAGATTCATTACTGATCTCCGTTCACCGCAGTCATGGTGTTTGACTCGAGCGTATCTAGATACTGCTTACGCAGCAGCGACTCCACCAATGTTAAAGCTTCACGCTCCATCTGCACCACCAGTGCATCGATGCGACCGCGCAAATAGCGATAACCAATAAGCGATGGAATCGCCACACACAAACCGGCAGCCGTGGTAATAAGCGCTTCAGAAATACCACCCGCCAAAACGCCCGGGTCACCCACACCATGAGTGGTAATAGCGGCGAACACGTTAACCATGCCAATCACCGTGCCCAGCAGGCCCAGGAGCGGTGAGATGGCGGCAATAGTGCCCAGAGAATTAAGATACCGATTGAGCTCATGCACCACGTGCCGGCCCGTATCTTCGATACTTTCCTTCATCACCTCACGGTTGCGGTGACGGTTATTCAGGCCTGCGGCCAGAATCTGACCCAGCGGTGAGCTGTTATTCAGAGTCTCAATCTGCTTGCGACTGAGGCTGTCGTCTTTAACCAGAGCCCAGACTTCTTTAGACAGGTTTGGCGGTAATACACGCTTTTCCTGCAAGGTCCAGAGACGCTCGAGAATAATCGCGAATGCGAGGATAGAACCTACAATGATGGGCAACATAACCCATCCGCCAGCCTGCACTATTTCCAGCATTATGGTGTTCGTTCCCTTTTGGTATTGCTAACTAATATGAGCAAGCGTCAACTATACCGTGCGAATTGCTGCTGTGCATAGTCTTGGCGGGCCTACAGGGGGCTCGCCGGAAGCTATTTTCGGCGTATTCGGTGCATCACAGCCCATTGCATACTGTTACCACTGAATTGGTCACCCACGGCCAACGCAGCAGCGTCCGCACTGTTCGCCAGCTGCGCTCGAGGCGCAAGCCATTTTCATCGACCAAAAACCGCAATGCGCCTGCAGATGCGGTGTTCAATACGCAGCTGCCGCTGGCATTCCATCGGCGGACCACGACCTCACGCGGAAACTGCCAGTGATTGCGCCAGGCAGTCGATGCCACCGCATAATCCGCCTGCAACATCGCAACAAAACTTGCAGTGGACGAGGTCAGACTGCCATGGTGTGGAATAACCACCAAATCCACAGCCCCGGGAACCTGGGCAGCCACTAAGACACCCTCAGCTGCGGTTTCAATATCGCCGGGCAATAGAATCCGCTGGCCCGCGTATTCAATAAGCAAAACACAGGAACCGTTGTTATCAGACCATCGATGCTCTGCCGATGGGTGGACTGCGGTAAAAAGCACACCGTCACCGATAGCTTCAGGCCAACTCCAGAACCATTGGTCACCGGCAACGCATTGCATAGGTTCCATTCCGGGAAACGCCTGTTGCACACTGACAAGCCCTCCGGCGTGATCTGAATCGCTGTGCGACACAATAAGTTGGTTCGGGCGCCCGCTGCCGAATTTTCGAATCGCGGGCAAGACCACCGAAGCTCCAGCATCACCACCGCGCCATGACGGCCCTGTGTCATAGAGCAAGCTGTGCTCTCCCGCCCGCACCACCACCGCCAAACCGTGACCGACGTCCAGCACATCCAGTTTCAGCATCGGACTTCCTACAGGCTTCACACCAAACACCGCGGGCAGTAACAATAGGAACGCCAGACGGCGACCGGGCGCAGCGTGTGGCGCGAGCAACAACAGCACTGCAAGCAATGCACTGAGCAACACCACAGCATCGGCAGCAAACAGGCTCAGTGTTGCAAAAGGGAATGCTGCCAGCCACTCGAGCGCCATAAAGCACTGCTGCAACAACACACTTAGAAAACCAAACAACAGATCCGCCAATGTGGGATAAATCACTACACAAATAATGGCGAGCAACAACAGCGGCACAATCACAATACTGAACAACGGAATGGCTAT
>JABIQA010000206.1 GCA_018699155.1 Chromatiales bacterium | reverse complement strand
GGCGCATGCCCGCCGGTTGCAGATTCTAAGTGATCTGCGTGTTGCTATTGATGAGCATCAGCTTGAACTTTATATGCAGCCGAAAGTCTGCATGACCAGTGGTGATGTCGTGGGTGCTGAGGCCCTTGTGCGCTGGAACCATCCGGAACTCGGGGAAATTATGCCGGGTGAATTTATTCCCATGCTTGAAGAGTCTGGCAGTATTTCTCAGTTGACCCATTGGGTTCTTGCTGAGGCACTCCATCATTGCGCACTCTGGAAACATGATGAGATTGATCTGCCTGTATCGGTCAATTTGTCGGTGCAGGATCTGAAAAATGAGGGTCTCGCAACAGCTATTGATCAAATGCTACTGGACCTGGGTCTTAAACCCAGGAACCTTGTTCTGGAAATTACTGAGCAGGCGCTGACACAGAATCTCACTTCTGCAGTGGACGTGCTTAACCACATACGTAAGCGAGGCATTCGTATTTCTATGGATGACTTCGGCACCGGCTATTCATCTTTGCATCAGCTAAAGCACTTGCCGATTGATGAGCTTAAGATTGACCGTGATTTTATTCGTGAACTTCCCTCTGATCAGATCGATATTGCGATTGTGCGTGCCACAATTCAGTTGGCTAAGACGATGGGTCTGGATGTGGTCGCAGAAGGTGTTGAAAGCGAAGAGGGCTGGCATTTCCTTGCAGACGAAGGCTGTAAAGAAGCGCAGGGATATCTGGTAAGTAAACCGATGCCGGCAACATCTTTTTCCTCGTGGCAACAAAGTTACGCGAGAGCGCGGCACGCATCTGTTGATAAAGGAGAGCCGTTGACGTTCAGCACCGTAACTAAGCTGCCAACCCGATCAGCATAGGGCGATACGACGCACTTTAATTCGAAGGATAAATGATTAGCCCGGAAGCCTTTCTAGGGCCTATCGCAGTTCAGCAAGCTGCTTAAGTGTAACTGCCCAGAGATTTTTTAAGCCCGTCAACAAACCGCGTTAGCGTACCGGTGAGCAATACGAACTGCGCATCTTGTTTTGCGACCTGGCTTTCATCAGAGGACTCAATGTCAGCAGAGGCTTCGTCACCGACAAACTTCAATTTGCTAACTGCCCCGTTCTGATCCAGAACGAAACTCATTATGTCGTCAAACTCAAGTGCAAGTCGCTCAACGCGCATCCCATCAATAACATGCTTGCGGATACTTGCATCGCTTAGGTCGATATCTTTCCAGTTGACTACGGCGCCGCCCATTGTGGGCTCTTGCATGCGGCACTCGCGACCGAGTCGAAAGTTCTCGGGCACGCTGCCCAGAAACATGGCATTGAGCCAGTCACTGACGGGCTTGTCGAAAATAAGTGGTACTGCTTCGAGTTCGCCAAAAGCGATGCGCAGACAATCCAGAAAACGCTCTGCCTTGGTTTCGCTGCCGGCTTCGATACCGAGTAGCCCTAGGGCGTGTATATAGAAACCATTGACCCGTTCTGATTTAACCAGAGCCTTCGGCAGCAGTTCTTCACGCAACTCTGCTTTGAGGCGGCGCTTCTGTTTAGCGCTGGGTTTTTCCTGCATTCTGGTTTCGTAATCTTTCAGCCGGTCGCCCAATGCTTCATTGATTGCGGCAGCTGGAAGGACTCGTGTTTGGGTCCGCAAACGCAGCAGGTCAGCACCATTTAGCCGGCGGCACAGGGTGTCGGGCAATTCGGTTGCAGGGGCTTCCCAGCCAGAACTCATCTCCGAATACGGGCCACAGGGCTTAAATGCGAGCTTGCTGAGTTGCTCTGAGAGCTCATCTTCGGTTTTTGGCCAGGGGGCTTTGATGCGGTAGAAGCGGACATTGCGAAACATGGCTATTGCCTTGATGATCGATACAAAAGATATGCCGCAACTCTGCGGCAGCAGAAGTATCGTTTGTCGGAGGCAACTTGTCACCATTGACATATGACATGACGGGCTTTTTTGCACTATCGGATATGCTAGGTTATTGACTGTTAAAGAAATTGATTTTTTAGGGGCGTTGGGATGTTTGATCGTTTAGAGCGCAGTTGGAATTTGGTGAAATTCAGCGT
>JABIQA010000190.1 GCA_018699155.1 Chromatiales bacterium | reverse complement strand
TTTGAGCCCAGCACCCCGACCTTCCTGCCGCCAATGATCGTCCATCGCAGGAGCAGCGGGTAGCGCGGATTTGTGGCAATGAATTTATTGAGCACGCTTTATATATAGAACATTCATTGGGCGATATGCGCTTGTGGGGTTGGGTTGCACGGCCGACGTTTTCGCGCAGCCAGCCGGATATGCAGCACATCTTCCTGAACGGTCGTGCAGTGCGTGATAAAACAGTAACCCACGCGGTAAAGCACGCCTATCGGGATGTGTTGTTTCATGGCCGTTATCCGGCCTGTGTGTTATTCCTCGAGATCGATCCCAAAGCCGTTGATGTGAATGCGCATCCTGCGAAGCATGAGGTTCGCTTCAGAGACAGTCGCCCTGTACATGACTTTATCCGCCGCACAATTGAGGCGGCGCTGGCCGAAACCCGCCCAGCTGGAAGCGCAGCGGAACTTGCCGCTAAAGCCCCAGCGACGGCGGCCGGATTGCTGCCGGATTATCGGCAGCCCTACCAGCAGCAGTCCATTGGCTTGAGTCGTGCGCAGGCAGGTGATCGTGGCGGGGTTTATGCCCCGCGCAGCGGCAATGATATGTTTTATGAGTCTTTGGCAACATTGAGCTCGGATGATGTTAATAACGCAGATTTACCGCCATTAGGTTACGCAGTGGCGCAACTTCATGGCATTTATATTCTTGCCGAGAATCAGGACGGTCTGGTAATTGTGGATGCCCATGCGGCGCATGAGCGAGTGACCTATGAGAAACTAAAAGCATCGGTCGCTGCCGGTGGTGTGCAGAGTCAGCCACTCTTAATTCCGTTAACGATTAACGTGGCTGAAGCGGAAGCCGATCTGGTTGAAGTGCATCAGGATTATTTTTCAGGTCTGGGTTTAGAGGTTGGTCGTACCGGCCTGGACACCGTCATGCTGCGACAAATTCCGGTGCTGATTGGTGACCGCAATGCCGAGGCCTTACTGCGCGACATGCTTAGCGATATCGCCGAGACCGGCAGCAGCGAGCGCCTGCAGGCAAAGCAAGATGAGGTGCTTTCCACTATCGCCTGTCACGGTTCGGTGCGAGCAAATCGCCAGCTGACTATTGCGGAGATGAACGCATTGTTGCGTGAGATGGAAACTACCGATAGGGCTGATCAGTGCAATCATGGGCGACCGACCTGGAGCGCGCTGACGCTAAAAGATCTTGATCGTTTGTTTTCGCGCGGCAGATAACAGCTGGTGTCAGAACATCCCTTAGTCATTTGTTTGCTTGGCCCCACGGCTGCTGGTAAGACCGATAGTGCAGTCCGGCTGTCGCAGGAAATCCCATGCGACATCGTGAGCGTGGACTCGGCAATGGTCTACCGGGGCATGGAGATTGGCACAGCAAAGCCCGATGCGGCAACGTTGGCGGCCGCACCACATCGTTTGATCGATATTCGCGATCCATGGGAAACCTACAACGCCGGCGATTTTTGCAGCGACGTAGCACGCGAGATTGCTGATATTAGTTCGCAAGGTAGGGTGCCCGTGCTTGCCGGCGGAACAATGATGTACTACCGCGCGCTGCAATCGGGCTTGGCGCGATTGCCTGAGGCTGATCCTCAATTGCGCGAAAGTTTAAATGCGCGGGCGGCGGAGCAGGGTTGGCCTGCGCTGCACGCGGAGTTGGCCATACTGGACCCGCTTGCCGCAATTCGCATCAAACCGGCCGATGGGCAGCGCATTCAGCGAGCGCTGGAAGTGATTGCGCTTTCCGGTGAAAAGCTGTCCGACCTTCAGCAGGCAACTGCCCCCGCTATAGAAGCTAAGTTTGTGAATATTGGTCTGATGCCCGGAGATCGTGCGCGTCTGCATCAGAATATACGCGCGCGGTTTATGGCAATGCTTGACGATGGTCTATTGGCTGAAGTGGCAGGTCTGCTCGAATTAGAGGGGATGAGTGCGAATGCGCCGTCCATGCGGGCTGTCGGCTATCGCCAGATCGTCGCCCATTTGCTGGGCGAAAGCAGCCTGACTGATGCAACTGAAAGCGCGATAGTTGCGACCCGTCGGCTTGCCAAGCGCCAGATGACCTGGATGCGGGGTATGGGGGAGATGCAATTGGTAGATAGTGATTCTGAACATAAAGTTGAGGAGGTGCTGGTTTTAGTGCATCAGCATCTGGCAAGTCGTCGCGATTGAGCACTTGGGCATCCTGCGCCCAAAGAATCGAGGTTGAGTAGTGCAACTGGCAAAATTAGTGGCTAGAATGCATTTATTGTCGGTCGACAGGCTTGGCAGTGATAATAATAAAGAGAGCTTTTTAAAAATAACAAGTATATCTAGCCTAGTCAGATAACGATAAAGCCGGATCACTATCCGGCTGTCAAATGCCTTCAGGAGTCGATAATGTCAAAAGGACATTCACTGCAAGATCCATTTCTTAATGCACTGCGGAAAGAAAAGGTTCCGGTGTCTATTTTTCTTGTAAACGGTATTAAGTTGCAGGGAACCATCGACTCATTTGATCAGTTTGTCGTGTTGCTGAACAATGGTGTAAACCAGATGGTTTACAAACATGCAATTTCTACGGTCGTGCCATCACGTGCGATAACCGTCCCTTATGGTGATGAAAACGAAGACTAAGTTTCAGTTTGCTACTAGACTGCTAGCACTATCCGCGACCGCATCGCGGGGTCCGGCTTTTTTGCAGGTGTTATTGAAAGGGTGGGAGTCGAGGCTTGTTTGACAGGCCCGAATACGGGAATCGTGCAGCGCTGCTGCATTTTAAGTTAGGCCAGCTTTGCACCACCGACGATGAGCAGGAGTTTTTTTCACTCGCGTTGTCGGCGGGTGTCGATATTGTGGGTCAGCTTCATGCCCGTCGGAACACAGCAACCCCCAGGTTCCTCATCGGTAGTGGCAAGCTCGAAGAGTTGAAGGTCTATGTGCGGGCTGAGTGCATTGATGTGCTGTTGATAGATAATGAATTGACGCCGCGCCAGGAAATTAACCTTGAGCAAGAGCTGAATATCCGGGTTATTGACCGCACTGGCCTTATTCTGGATATTTTTGCCCAGCGTGCCCGTACCCATGAGGGTAAGTTACAGGTTGAGTTGGCTCAACTCAGGCACTTGTCCACGCGGCTGGTGCGTGGCTGGACTCATCTTGAGCGGCAGAAGGGCGGTATAGGTCTGCGTGGGCCGGGTGAAACACAGCTGGAAACTGACAGACGCCTCGTCGGCCATAGTATTAAGCGCTTGCAGAAGCGGCTCAAGCGCGTTGATGCCCGCCGACAGCAGGGCCGACAGCATCGTAAAAAGCAGGAAATGCCGACGGTATCATTAATGGGCTACACCAATGCGGGCAAGTCGACCTTGTTCAATATCTTAAGTGGTGCTGGGGTGGTGGCCGCCGATAAGCTGTTTGCAACGCTGGACCCCACTTTGCGCAAGGTGCAGTTGCCCGGGGGTGATGAGACCATTCTTATTGATACTGTGGGCTTTGTTCGGGATCTGCCGCATGAGCTGATCGCGGCTTTTCAATCCACGCTTGAAGAAACCCGTGATGCCGATTTGCTGCTGCATGTGGTTGATTGTGCAGACCCTGAGCATCAAGTGCGCATGGGTCAGGTTGACGAGGTATTGGAGGAGATCGGTGCCAATGAGCTGCCGATGATTCAGATTTACAATAAGGCTGATATACTTGGCGTCGAGCCACGGGTTGACCGTTCCGAAACCGGTGAAGTCCGGAGAATTTGGTTGTCAGCACACACCGGTGCCGGAATCGACCTGTTATTAGATGCTATTGCGGAATTTCTGCATAAGGATAGGGTCAGAGGAACGGTACAGCTTGATGTAACACAGGCTCGTTTGCGCGCATTGTTGTACGAGCAGGCGCGGGTTTTTACAGAGCGAATGCATGATGACGGAAGTTGTGAGCTTGATCTTGAGATCGATCGCTATCGCTACGACCGTCTTCGTCAGCAGGAACGGTTATTGATCGACGGCTAGGCGTCGTTATTTTAAAGCGCTATATGGCGTTTTGGGCTCGATGGACTGCCGGATATAATTTAGAAGCCACGGTGTAAAAGTGGCATAAACAAACAGCACAGCAATACGGACACAATATAATGGCCTGGAATGAATCCGGTAACGGTAAGAACCCTTGGGATAACGGCAGTGGCAATGATGGCCCGCCGGATCTTGATAAAATCATGCGCGAGTGGCAGGCGCGGATTAACGCGATGTTCGGCGGCGGTAAATCCGGCAAATCTGCGGGGCAGGGCAGCGGTGCCGGTGGCCCGATTGCTACCTTAGTCTTAATTGTTCTTGCAGGCGCGTGGGCCTTCTCAGGCTTTTACACGGTAGACAACGCGGAACGCGGTGTGGTGTTGCGCTTTGGTGCATTTACCAACGTTACCCAGCCTGGTTTGCGTTGGCACATCCCCTGGCCCATTGAAGAGGTTTTGCAGGTTAACGTTTCCGGCGTAAAAAACTATAACCAGCAGACCCGCATGCTCACCGCCGATGAAAATATCATCGAAGTCGATCTGGTGGTGCAATACCGCAATGCTGACCCGGAGGAGTATCTGTTTAATGTGCGTGATGCCGACACAACACTTAACGATATTAGCGAAAGTGCTATTCGCGAAGTTATTGGTAAGTACAAAATGGATTTCGTGCTATTGGAAGGTCGTGCGCAGATAGCGGAAGAAACCAAAAGTGTTATTCAGAATGCTTTGGATGAGTACGGTGCAGGCATATTGGTGACCACTGCGAACCTGCAGGATGTTAACTTCCCTGGTCAGGTCGAAGCAGCTGTGCAGGATGCGATTAAAGCCCGCGAAGACAGAGAGCGGCTTTCTTTCGAAGCTCAGTCTTACGCCAATGATATTTTACCAAAAGCTCGTGGTGAGGCCGCGCGTCGTTTGCTGGATTCTGAGGGTTATAAAGAGCAGGTTATTGCCGATGCGGAGGGTGAAACTTCGCGCTTTTCTCAGTTGCTCGCTGAGTATGAAAAAGCACCTAGGGTGACACGTGATCGTTTGTATATCGAAGCTATTGAGTCGGTCTATAGTAATTCCAATAAGGTTCTTCTGGATGCCGAAGGCAGTGGCAACCTGTTGTATCTGCCGGTTGATCAGTTAATTCAGCAGCGCCGTGGTGGCGATGTTACTGGCGGCAGCGGCCAGTCTAACTCGGGTGGTGGTGGCAGCATACCGGCAAGTTCAGGCACTTCACCTTCTAATCAGGCTTCACGCAGCCGGGGTAGCCGATAATGAATATTTTTAAACCTGTATTTGTGTTGATCATCGCAGTTTTTTTGCTTGTGGCTTCTCAGAGTTTATTTACCGTCGATGAGCGCGAGCTCGCTATTAAATTTCGCTTCGGTGAAATTGTAGGGTCTGATTTTACACCGGGTCTGCACTTTAAGTTCCCGTTTGTGAACAACGTAGAGAAGTATCCCAAACGGATCCTCACTCTTAGCAACCCTCAGGAGCTTTTTCTGACCTTTGAGAAAAAGAATCTGTATGTCGATTTCTTCGTCAAATGGCGTATCGTTAATATCGATAATTACTACAATGCCACTCGTGGTGATGAGTTGGTCGCTAAGCAGCGTTTGTTGGAGCAGGTTAAAGACGGTATTCGTAGCGAATTTGCGAAGCGCACTGTGCCAGAGGTGGTTACAGCCGAGCGTCGTGAACTGATGGCTGACATGATGAGGGGTGTGCGTGAAAACGCTAAGACATTGGGTATCGAAGTGGTTGATGTGCGTGTTAAACGCATCGAGTTCTCCGAAGACGTTAGTGATTCTGTGTTCCGCAGAATGCGTCAGGAACGTGCCCGTGTTGCTTCGGAGTTGCGTGCTGAGGGCGCAGAAGCGGCTGAGCAGATTCGTGCCGATGCCGAGCGCAAGCGTACAGTGTTGCTGGCTGAAGCGTATCGTGATGCAGAAATTACCCGAGGTAGTGGCGATGCTCAGGCCTCTGAAATTTATGCGGCGGCTTATACGAAGAATCCTGAGTTTTACGCGTTTTATCGCAGTATTTCGGCCTATCGACGCTCACTGGGCAGCGCAGGCGACCTATTAGTGATTGCGCCGGATGGTGAGTTTTTCCGTTATCTGAATAATTCCACCGTCAAGTAATCGGCAGAATTAAGCTTCGCATTGGTTTGTCGGGGTTCTCCCGGATGATCTAGGTTGATTTGCGTGCGGTACTTGTGCGGCATTAGGTAAGAGCAGTTTTCTGCCATTTGTCAGTCCCACGGTCTGGCCTGCATGGTTTTAGGTTAGCTTGCGATCGAGTAGTTGAACGATATTCAGCTGCGAAATTTTGGTGCTGCAGTACTGTTGGTTGGTGTAGTTATGCCGCCGGTAGTGTGCAGTTATGTTTATGAAGCCGTGTCTAAGCGGCTTGTTTTGGTTGGTATACAGAGCCCGGAATCATGGCAAAAAATGTTGTTGTAGTTGGAGCCCAATGGGGCGACGAAGGTAAGGGTAAAGTCGTCGACCTGCTTACTGAAAAAGTCGGAGCCGTGGTTCGTTTTCAAGGTGGGCACAACGCGGGTCATACGCTGATTGTCGATGGTAAAAAAACCGTGTTGCACCTTGTTCCATCAGGGATTTTACGCGACTCGGTAGACTGTGTTATTGGCAACGGAGTGGTGGTGCATTTGCCGTCGCTGCTTAAAGAAGTTGACGGTCTTGAGGCCAACGGTATTCGGGTTGTCGGACGGCTGCGTTTGAGTGGGGCATGCCCGCTTATTCTGCCAACCCATATTGCATTGGACCAGGCGCGTGAAATTGCCAGGGGCAAAGACCCTATTGGGACTACTGGTCGGGGTATTGGTCCTGCTTACGAAGATAAAGTTGCCCGTCGCGCATTACGTGTTTCGGACTTGCTCGATAAACAACGTTTTGCTGAACAGCTCAAAGTGGCTATGGAACTGCATAACTTTTTGTTGAAAGATTTTTACAAGCAGCCGGTTATCGACTATGACGAAGTCCTCAGCGAGTGGCTGGGTATGGCTGAACGAATTACTCCGTTAATTTCAGATACTGCAGGTCTTTTGAATGACCTCATCATCAGTGGTAAGAGCCTTCTGTTTGAGGGTGCGCAGGGCACGTTGCTTGATATTGATCATGGTACCTATCCGTTTGTGACCTCGTCGAACACCACTTCGGGTTATGCGGCAACCGGTTCCGGCTTGGGGCCGAATATGTTTGACGGTGTTCTCGGTGTTGTGAAGGCCTATGCCACCCGTGTGGGCAGTGGGCCTTTTCCAACAGAGCTATTTGATGATGTGGCTGCCCGTATTGCTGATGTTGGTAAAGAGTTTGGTTCTACCACTGGCCGGCCTCGTCGCTGTGGTTGGTTTGATGCAGTCGCTGCACGTCGAACTATGATTAACAACGGTATAACGAGTTTGTGTATTACCAAGCTGGACGTGCTCGATGGTTTGCAGGAAGTGAAAATTTGTGTCGGCTATAAGCTTGGCGATGAAGTATTCACTGTGCCGCCGATGCGGGTAGAGCAGTATGCCGATTGCGAGCCCGTGTATGAGACTATGTCCGGGTGGAGCGATAACACCGCGGGTGTTACTGACTTGAATGCCATTCCTGACGCGGCGCGGAGTTATCTCAAACGTATTGAAGAGATTTTACAGGTGCCTATTGATCTTATTTCCACCGGCCCCGACCGTGATGAAACGATTATCCTGAAGCATCCATTTGATTGAGGTCTTCTATGACAGGTGTCGGCGTTAAAGGAAAACAGTTCTTTGTATTAGTCCGCCGACCATTGGCTATGCTGCTGTGTATTGCGGTGCTGGCTTCTGGCTTGAATGGCTGTAGCCGAACCGGTTTCGCTTACAATCAGATTGATTGGGTGCTTACTTTTTATCTGGCCCGTCATTTCGATCTCGATAAGCAGCAGAAGGTCGAGTTGCGGGAGATGGTGGATCGCAACCTCGCCTGGCATCGTCAGACCCAGCTGCCGCTTTACTCCGACTACCTTGCTGCTTTGGCTGCATCGCTTGATGAAACCTTTACGCCTGAGCAAGCTAGCATTGCTTATGACGAGATGCTCGACTTTTGGGATGCCTCCATGCTGCACATTATTCCGGACGCCCAAGTATTTCTGAGTGGCCTCACCGACGAGCAGGTGCAGCAGATGATTCAACGCATGGAGGAGAATAATCAGGAGTTGTTTGAAGAGTATTCTGGGGTTACTGAAGAAGAGCGAAAAGCAAATCGTGATGAAAGAACAATTAAAATACTTGAGCAATTTCTGGGTAAATTGAATGCTGAGCAAAAGCAATATATCAGCAATTCTTTAGGCAATATGCGAGATGCTACCCAAGACTGGATTGAAAACCGGCGTCGCTGGCAGTTGGTATTTGTGCAATTGGTCAAAGAGCATCCGCCGCAGGCAGAGTATCGTGAGCGCCTTACTAATCTTTACGTGTACCCGCGGTATTATGATGAGCCAGAGTTTCAGAAAACCGTCGATGCTAATTTGGTTGCCGCACTCGATCTCACCAGTGGTCTGATTAACAGTCTGACGCCGAAACAGCGCGAAGGTGCAAAGCGGCGACTCAATAAGTACGCCAGCGATTTTAGGAAACTGTCCGCTAAGAGTGTTTCCCGCTAGGCTATTGCTCCTAATCCTTACCCAAAGGTGTTCAGGCAATGTATGATGCGCGCTTCTTGAAGCATTCTCCGGTCCTCTGGGTCGGCTATTAATTAACCCTGTTTAGCGTATGCCTGACACCAGCAATCAGCCCGAAATAATGCAACGGCTTGCCAAGAAAGTGGCAGAGCGCCGTACCTTTGCGATTATTTCTCACCCTGATGCAGGTAAAACAACCTTGACCGAAAAGCTGCTGCTCTATGGTGGTGCAATTCAGGAGGCCGGCGCGGTCAAGGCGCGACGTGCAACCCGCCATGCTACATCCGACTGGCTGGAGATCGAAAAGCAGCGAGGTATTTCGGTGAGCAGCTCGGTGATGCAGTTCGAGTATGCCGACACCACCATCAATTTACTTGATACGCCTGGTCACGAAGACTTCTCCGAAGACACATATCGCGTTCTGACCGCTGTCGATGCGGCAGTGATGGTTATTGATGCAGCCAAGGGCGTTGAGGCGCAGACCATTAAACTATTGGCAGTTTGTCGTTTACGCAACACGCCGATTATTACCTTCGTGAATAAATTTGATCGCGAGGTTCGTGGTCCGCTGGATATCCTTCAGGAAGTTGAAGAAACTCTGAAAATTGACTGTGCTCCGGTAACCTGGCCTATCGGCATGGGTAAGTCGTTCCGTGGCGTGTACGATTTACAGCGCGACCATTTGGTAAAGTTTACCTCGGGTAAGGAAAAGCAAGGCACAGACCAGCAGGTCATTGAAGGCTTAGATAACCCATTGCTGGATACCTTGTATCCGGACGAAATCGAAACATTCCGTGAAGAAGTTGAACTGCTGCGTGAAGCCAGCGACCCCTTCGATTTAGAGATGTTTCTGGCTGGAATGCAGACACCCGTTTTTTTCGGTTCTGGTATTAACAACTTTGGTGTTCAGGAAGTTCTCGACGCGTTGGTTGGCTGGGCACCTCAGCCACAGCTGCGCGCTGCGCTAAGTCGCGAAGTGGCACCAGCAGAAAAACCATTCAGTGGCTTTGTGTTTAAAATTCAGGCAAACATGGATCCGAAGCATCGCGATCGCATTGCCTTCTTCCGTATTTGTTCGGGTGAGTACAAGCCTGGAATCAAGACGCGCCACCTGCGCCTTGATCGTGAACTCCGCATCGGTAATGCGCTGACCTTTATGGCGAATACCCGCGTCGCCAGTGAAGAAGCTTATGCCGGCGACATCATCGGTATTCATAACCACGGCCAGCTGCAGATCGGCGACACCTTGTCCGAAGGTGAGAATCTTACCTTCACCGGTATCCCCTATTTTGCACCCGAGTTATTTTTAGCCGCACGCCCCGAAGACCCGTTTAAAGCCAAGCAACTTGCTAAGGGCTTGAAGCAACTCGGTGAAGAGGGCGCAGTGCAGGTGTTTACTAACGACCTCGGCCGAATGTTATTGGGCGCAGTGGGTCGTTTGCAGTTTGAAATTGTTGCGCATCGTTTATCAGCTGAGTACGGTGTTGAAGCCAAGTATGAGCCCGTTGAGATTCACACAGCTCGCTGGTTAAGCTTTCCTGATGAGATCACGCGGCATGATTTTCAGAAGCGCGAACTGGCGTCAATGGCATTGGATGTCGATGGCAACCCCGTGTTTCTGGCCAACAGTAAATACAAGCTGAGCTTAACCCAGGAAAAGTGGAACACGGTTGGATTTCATGCCACACGCGAGCATGGGCAGGTCTTAAGTCAGGGCTAGCTATCCTTGTTCTGCACCGCATCCACATTTTTGTCGGGTTGCTTTACATAAGCAGTTTGCTGTGACACTCGTAAGCCGATAGATTAATCCTATTAATTCCTCAATGATCAATTTCTACACAGCTTCATAATGATTGGAGTTTCGATGATTATCTTGCGTGGTTTGGTTCTTTCTTTAGCAGGCTTTGCTGTATTCAGTAGCGCTCTTGCTTACGATGACAATTATAATCAATCATTTGAGTTGGGTTTGCTGCCGCCAGAGTTCGCGAACTCTGTGCCCGGAGTGGCAGGTGGCTGGTCGATCGATACCGCCAGTGTTGCTGATGGCTCCTACAGTATTATCTCCGATAGCATTGCAGTCAATGAGCAAGCTGCAACCCGCCTAAGCTTAGAAACTCATGAGTCTGACTTACGTTTCAAAATCTATGTGAACGCCTATGCGCTTAATCCCTTTATCCTGAGAGTTAATGGTGTTGATGCCTGGGTATCTCCAATTACTCAACAGCGTGGCTGGACCTGGTCACCTGTTATCCGTTTAAAGAACGGTATCAATGAAATCGATTTTATTTATTCTGAGCCATCGGTATATTCTGCTGGTTGCAATTGCGTTCGTATTGACCGTATCGAAATTACCAACCTTGATTTAGATCTTGATGGAATATTGGATAGCTGGGAATTGCAGTATGGCTTGAATCCGGCAGACCCGGCAGATGCGCTCATTGATAGCGATGCCGATGGTTTAACCAATCTGGAAGAGTATGGGTTCGACTCCAACCCGAATGATCCCGACAACGACGGTGATGGCTTGCTCGGTCCTGACGAGATTGCTGCTGGCACAGATCCATTCAATGCTGATAGCGATGGTGATCACATCAACGATGGGTACGAGGTTCAGTACGGACTTGATCCTCTAACCGGAGACAGCCATCTTGATCCAGACGGTGATGGATATAACAGTCTTTATGAGTATCGGGGCAAATCCAACCCATTAAACTTTGGCTCGATTCCTTTATTCCGTGGAGCGTATCTCACATCGTATGAGGGCGCCCGCCCATTAGACCAAAGTTGGTACGGACCCAGTGGAGATACTCATGATCTGGATTGGGAGGTTAGCGATCAGGTGGCCTACAGCGGTTCACGTGCTCTGGTTACGAAGCCTCTGTCGAGCTCCTCCACAAATGCGGTGTCTCTGTTTGTTAGCAAACAAGTTCGCATTGAACCGAGTTATCTTTCTGCCGTTATTGGTATTTCATCAACAAATGTAAATGACTATGTGCGTGTGTGTTTGGGGTACTCCGACTGCGAGTATGTTTACGGTGCGCCTGCAGGCAATAATATAAGAGCTATAGACCCTATCTATATGGAGGGTAATCAGCTTGAGCTTGTCAATATAGCGTTCAGTGCGCGTTTAAGTAATGAGGGCAACTATGGATGGACAGACCTGCTGAGGATTAGCCCTATCGATGGCGATGGCGATGGCATGGATTATCTGTGGGAGATCAACAATGGCTTTGATCCGGATAATGCAGCCGATGCGCTGCTTGATGCCGATAGCGATGGTATGAACAACAAAGCGGAGCAGGATCTGGGTACCGACCCGAACAACAGTGACAGCGATGCCGATGGCCTTAGTGATGGCGATGAGGTTAACAGCTACGGTAGCGATCCACTGAATACCGATTCCGACGGCGATAGTATGTCCGACGGCTATGAGGTTCAGTACGGTCTTGATCCGACATCTATGGCCGATGCAAAACTCGATGCCGATGGTGACGGCCTCTCCAATGAAGGTGAGCTGGCTTTCGGTACTGACCCGACCAATGCGGCATCAGTGCCTGCCTACACTGATGATGTTTTTGAATCGTTTGAAAATGCGCTTTTGCCGACTGGTTGGGTGCAGGGTATCGGGGCTGAGGCCAGTTGGGCCCCCGAAAATATTACTGCCACCGATGGCAGTTGGAGCATCAGGTCTGACCCCGTTAGTTCTGACGGCGCTGCTGTTATCGAAATCCCATTGTTTGTGCATGAGTCGAACTTGAGTTTTCGCTACTACTGGAATGCAGATGAATACCCTTATAACAACGGTAGCGATTATCTGGGCGTAAGTGTGAATGGTGAGCAGGTTCTATCAAGTGTGGGCAGTCGCTACTGGAAGCCAAGTGGCGATATTAGGCTGCAGCCGGGCTACAACCTCTTAAGTATTGCTTACCAACAAAGCAACGGTATGCAAAATGGCTGTGGCTGCGTGCGCCTTGATGAATTTCGGGTCATCAATCTCGATGCCGATGGCGACTTTATGCTTGATGACTGGGAGCTGGCTAACGGATTGAATCCAGCCGAACCGGCTGATGCAGCCACCGATCTTGATGGTGATGGTTTAAGTAATCTTGATGAGTATCGTTATAACGCTAACCCATCTAATGCTGATACAGATGGTGATGGCATTAGCGACGGTGACGAAGTCAATATTTACGGCAGTGCGCCGGACAACATCGATACCGATGGTGACCGGATGCCCGATTGGTTTGAAATTGCAGCGGGCCTGGATTATCTGGATGTTTACGATGGACTGCTTGATCTTGATGGCGATGGAGTAAGTAACATCGTTGAATTTCGTCTG
>JABIQA010000102.1 GCA_018699155.1 Chromatiales bacterium | reverse complement strand
GAGCGATTTCGAATGATTTTTTCGAGGCCCGCAAATGCACCACCAACAATAAACAAGATATTGGACGTATCAACCTGCAGGAATTCCTGCTGTGGGTGCTTGCGGCCACCCTGAGGCGGAACCGACGCTATGGTGCCTTCAATCAGCTTAAGCAAAGCCTGCTGAACGCCCTCACCCGACACATCACGGGTAATTGAGGGGTTGTCCGATTTACGCGAGATCTTGTCAATCTCGTCGATATACACAATACCGGTCTGCGCCTTCTCGACATCGTAGTCGCATTTCTGCAAGAGCTTCTGAATTATATTCTCAACATCCTCACCCACATAACCGGCTTCAGTAAGGGTAGTGGCATCAGCGATGGTAAACGGCACATTCAGCATTCGCGCAAGAGTTTCTGCCAACAGCGTCTTACCGCAACCGGTAGGGCCGACCAGCAGAATATTGCTCTTAGACAGTTCGATATCTGATTTATCGTTACTGCGAACAGTGAGACGTTTGTAGTGGTTGTAAACGGCGACAGAGAGCACCTTCTTGGCGCGCGGCTGACCGATAACATACTCGTCGAGGTTTTCTTTTATCTCGTGGGGTTTAGGCAGGCTGGTGTCACCCGGCTCAGACCGATCTTCTAGTTCTTCACGGATAATGTCATTACACAGCTCGACACACTCATCACAAACAAAAACCGACGGTCCCGCAATTAGTTTTCTAACTTCATGCTGACTCTTGCCGCAAAAAGAACAATACAGCAGCTTACCGTCGTCACTTCCGCTCAGAGTGTCATCAGACATATATCACCTTTAATTTATCTCAGCCGCTCGCTGCGGCTAGGGATTTCATACTTTATATAACACGCCAGCAAACCTGTGTGCAAAACAGCTGCCCAAATACCTGAATATAGACCTTAGTCTTTAGCCTGCTTCGTTTTGCCTGCACTACCACGGTGCTCCAAAACGGTATCAATCAAACCGTATTCGGCAGCCACCTCACCGCTCATAAAGTTATCGCGGTCGGTGTCCTTCATAATGTTCTCCATGCTCTGCCCGGTATGATTCGCCAAAATCTGATTCAGCCGTTCACGGGTCTGCAGCACTTCACGCGCATGAATATCAATATCGCTAGCCTGCCCCTGGAAACCGGCGAGCGGCTGATGAATCATCATGCGTGAATGTGGCAGACAATAACGCTTGCCCTTCGCGCCGCCAGCTAACAATACAGCACCCATGCTAGCCGCCTGACCAATACAAATTGTGCTGACTTCCGGCTGGATAAACTGCATTGTGTCGTAGATCGACAAGCCTGCGCTCACCGAACCACCCGGAGAGTTAATATAAAGATGAATATCTTTGTCGGCATTTTCAGACTCGAGGAAAAGCAGCTGCGCCACAATAAGATTAGCCATGTAATCCTCAACCGGACCTACAGCAAAAATTACACGCTCTTTTAGCAGCCGTGAATAGATATCAAAGGCCCGCTCACCACGAGCACTTTGTTCGACTACCATGGGCACAAGACCCAACGCTTCAGTTTCTGTCCCTGTGTACGACATTAGATATTTATCCTCTTAGGATTCCATCAATTCCATAAAACTAACCTTCTTCTCAGTTAGTTTCGCTTTACTAATCAAAAGGTCGATCAACTGCTCTTCGATCACCGTATTCTTAATCTGACTCAGTAACTGCTCATTTTGCAAGTACAGATTACGCATTTCATCAGCGTTAGGATAAGGCTTGCACAATTCGTCCACTTTTTCCTGAACACGAGCCTCATCCAGCTGAACCTGTTCAGTTGAAATAACCTCAGTCATTAACAAACTGAGACGTACCCGGCGCTCAGCCATCTCTGCAAAGCTATCACGTGGAGGTGCATCATTCTCATCGGTGATTTTGGCTCGTTGCATCGCGTCTTTCTGCATTGACGTGATTTCCTGGTCAATCATTACTGATGGCACATCAATTTTGTTGGCATCATGGATCTGCTCAAGCAAATGGCCTTTCATCAAATCTTTACTCTTGGCAATAGATTCGCGCTCCATATTGCTCACAATATCTTTACGCAAATCCTCTTCGGTACCGCTCTCGATACCAAAGCCCTTAATGAACTCTTCGTTAATTTCAGCCAATTGCTGCTCTTCAACCTTCTTCGCTGTTACTTTGAAGACAGCTTTCTGACTCGCAAGTTCTTCGGCAGGGTAGTCTGCAGGGAAATTAACATCGAATTCCTTGGTATCGCCGGTCTTCAACCCAAATAAATTCTTCTCAAAATCCTCGAGCATCTGCCCGCTACCTAGCACTACTGGCATATCTTCGCCGCTGCCGCCCTCGAAGACTTCTCCGTTCAGCGTGCCTTCGAAATCAACACTAACCTGGTCGCCATCGGCAGACGCGCGATCAACGTCAATCCAGCTTGCGCGCTGCTTACGCAGGTTATCCATCATATCTTTAATATCGCTTTCGGCGACATCCACCACCGACTTTTCCAGCTTAAGTTTATCTAGGCCCTGCAAACTAACTTCGGGGTAAACCTCAAAAGTCGCCTTATAAACAAGAGCTTGCCCATCAGCCGAAGACTCGGTATGAATTCGTGGTTGACCTGCAGGTACCAGTTTTTCCTGGCTGAGCGCATCGTTGTAACTGGACTGCAATACTTCCTGCAGCACATCCTGACGAATCTCTGACCCGTACTGTTGACGAACAATCTTCGCTGGGGCCTTACCCGGACGAAAACCCTTAATTTTTGCGTCTTTCGCCACTTTCTTAAGGCGTGACTCTACTTCCTGCTCGATCTTCTCGGCGGGCACTTCGACCCGAATAACGCGTTCCAGACCGGCTGAGGACTCAACGGAAACCTGCATGTTTATCTACCTGTAACTATAAGTTTTAAGACATTATCGTTGCGGACACACCCAAAGCCGCCCGCCCCGGCGCACCAATCCCGGCAATTCCAGTGCAAATCCTGCCGCCCCCCGCAGCTATTCTGCCGATCGCGAAGCCGCTTACTGCTGCAGATTCTGAGGTTAATAATCAGGACTATAGGACTATCACTATAGGAGTTATGCGTTGGTGCGAAAGGAGAGACTCGAACTCTCACGGGTTGCCCCACTGGTACCTAAAACCAGCGCGTCTACCAATTCCGCCACATTCGCAAGCTAGCCCAGCGCATAACCCGCGCATTATAGCGAAGAGGATGCCACCCGTTGACTCAATCTTTGCCCAAACTAAACGCCACTTACTTTCATAACTGCCCCAGACTGTAGTTTTTTTCACATAGACTTATAAAACAATGCCTTAGCGCAAGCCCTAACTGCAGGATGCAGATAAAACAGGTCATCAGACTTGACTTCATTCCAGCCAAAAACACAAAAAATGCGCGAAAATATGCCGCTGCGAAGCTGAAATTGATCACTGGCGCCAAAAAAGCCCCAATCATCGGCTAGACTTGCAGTCAGGCTTTTCCAGCAACGCGGCAACACCCTCGAGCAAAGGAACACAACATGAATGTAGTTATCACAGGCGGTTCAAAAGGTATCGGCAAGGGCATGAGCGCTGAGTTTCTAAAACGCGGCCACAACGTCACCATCTGCAGCCGCAGCCAGAAGGACATTGATCTAACCGTAGATGAGCTGACCAAGACAAGCGCTGAAGGGCAAATTATTTGCGGCACCAGTTGCGATGTTGCTGATCATAAGCAAACTAAAAACCTTTGGGACTTTGCTAATGAAAAAATGGGCAGTGTCGATATCTGGGTCAATAACGCCGGACGCGACGGTCTGAAGGTCAAGTTCGTTGATCTGCCCCCGGAAGACTTCCGCATGACCGTCGATACCAATGTCACCGGCATGATGAACTGTTGTCAGGTCGCAATACAGGGCATGAAACAACAATCCTCCGGCGGACGTATTTTCAACATGGAAGGCTTCGGCAGCGATGGCATGACCAGGTCGCGACTCGGCGTTTACGGGTCGACCAAATATGGCCTGCGCTATTTCACTAAAACTCTGGTCAAAGAATGCGAAGGCAGCAACATTAGAATGTGCTACCTGAGCCCGGGCATGGTGGTTACCGACCTATTGGTGCCACCACCGGAGCAGCGGGATGAAGATTGGGAGAAGAGCAAGAAAGTGCTCAACATTCTTGCCGACACCGTGGAAACCGTAACGCCCTATCTGGTTGACGGTGTATTGGCTGCCGAGAACAACGGCGATGCGGTGCGTTGGCTTACCGGTGGCAAGGTGATGCGGCGCTTTCTGCTGTCAAAGTTCAAAAAACCGAGAGACCTTTTCAGCCATCTAGGCGCATGATAAACGGTTATTATTTTCAGAATATTGCACAAAAAAAAGCCGCTGCGAATACAGCGGCTTTTTTTTGATTACTATGAACTCAGAAGCGAAACAGCACATCCAGACCAAGACGGGTTGGGTTATCGACAACATTGCTATTGTCAAGACGAACCCGCTGCAGTTCATAACGTAAGCGCAAATCGACACTACCAAAGTTCATGCCCGCACCCCCACCGACTGTATAGCCGCCGTCGCGAGCGGTGGTCTTTACATCGCCGATGGTGTATTCGCCCTGCCCATAGGTAGCACCGAACTTAGCAAAAACATCAAAGACATCACCAATCGGTAAATTACCGACGATACCCACAGTCCAAGAGTTATAGTTCACTTTTACATTGGTACCGTTGATCGAGTCTTTCGCCTCGCCTGAATAAGCCAATTCACCTTCAAAGGCGATGTGAGGACTGATCTGATAACCGCCAAGAACTAAAAAACCGGGCGTCTTATCCTTGGCAGTGCCTAAGGCACCGGCATTAACTTTAAAGTCGGTGTAGGTCATTCCTAAACCGGTATACCAACCCGTGTCCTTTGCCAAAACCGGACCGGATACCAACAGCACGGATGCCGTGAAAATCCCAATTAATGCTCTCATTACTGTCCCCGAGTGATATATAAAGTGTGTTGCTTACATTAAAGAAACCGCGCGATATTGTCTATTGCTTCTGCACAAGACTCTGCAGGGCTGTGCTTGCAGTGGTCACCCAACAGAGCACTTTTCTCCATTGGCTTCATTGGGGACATCAAATAGTCCCGCATTACGGGGCTTAAACACGCTGGGCCGTGCTGGATTCGAACCTATGACTGAGCTAGTTACGAGTATTCAGACAGTTAAATCTGGCTAGGCTGGTTTTTGCAGCAGGGCCGCACGAGGATCTTTTGCTATTGTCGGATAACGATCGTTAAGTATCTGCAGATAGTCATCCGGAAACTCATCCAGTGAGAAGCACTTTCTCCCAGCAGCTCGCGCGGTAGTGTGCCCACCAATGCCCTCAGCTCCCATCCATTCGCGCCAGCTTGTAACGCTTTGGAAGGCAACACTGGCAGGCGCAGATGTGAGCTCAGGGTTCTCAATATCTTTGAGACTACCATGGTAGGTAACAAACTCATTGTAAGTGTGTTCACCCATCATTGGCTGATCAGAATCAACATCAACAAAACTGTCATCTCTTATCCAAACATCATCGCCCTCTACAACAACAGGTCCAAGCTGCGTGCGTAATTCAAAGGTTCCAAATGCCGGGTTAGGCGGTATCTCGACGCCCTGAGTCGTATGATAAACCGTATATGGACCAAGCCTTTGTTCCGGGATATCCACTAATTTGCCACTGTAAGGGTTAGCAAATTGAGCCAATGGTTTATCGGTTTCCAAATCGGTGAAGAAAATCAATTCCAGCATAGTCATAGAGTGACGACCATCGGCCAGTTGCTGATACAGCTGAAACCCTCCCGTCTTCATTCCATATAAAGGTGTAATGCTGTCATTAACAACCCCATAGCGCATGCCCTTCATCCACCACATCACCAGCCTGTCATCCAGTGTGCCACGAAGCTTTATTAATGCATGCAAAATATCATCTGGAGAAGTTAACGCTGATTCAGCATAAGCTGGAACAAACATAGTGCCCAACGCAGCGCCCATAAGGCCTGAAAATCTTCTCCGTGAAATTTGCATTAGTACTCCTGCCCTTACCAGGGCTCAGTCAGTAGACCGCTCTGCGCATAACTTCTCGAGCTATTGTCTTTGATCTTGAAACAATCAAAGGTGTCCCAAAACTCGGTTGCTACATAAAATATAGAGCTTAAAGAGAAAGTGGTGGGCCGTGTAGGATTCGAACCTACGACTAATTGATTAAGAGTCAACTGCTCTACCAACTGAGCTAACGGCCCATGATCGCAAGACCCCTGGCCGCGGCAGAAAACACGCTCATCAG
>JABIQA010000178.1 GCA_018699155.1 Chromatiales bacterium | reverse complement strand
TATAGTTTTCTTCTTGTTCAGGGTCATTGTTCTGCAGCATAACGAAGCCGCTTACGGCTGCAGCTATAGCCAAGAGCACAACACGAACGGTTGATCGTGTATCTTTAACAACGCTCAAGTTTGCGCAACCTGCTGCGCATCGATCAGTAGGTCGCACACTTCGCGCACTGCACCGCGACCGCCGGGTAGTGTGGTGCGCCAGTCTGCCTGCTTGCGCACGGTTTGATGCGCATCGTGCACGGCAACGGAAAGTCCAACGGCCTGCATGCACGCGAGGTCAGGTATATCATCACCAACGTACGCGACTTGTTGGAGTTTAATGCCCAGTTCTTGTATGAGCTTTTTCAGTGTAGCGACTTTGTCGCTTTGCCCGAGATAAACATAAGGAACATCGAGTTCCTTCATGCGAGCTTCAACCGGTCGGGATTTTCGTCCTGAAATAATGGCCAGCTCTGTGCCGTAGCGCATGAGCGCACGCATACCGTAGCCATCGCGAGCATGAAAAACTTTTTGTTCGCGACCTTCGGCATCAAATAACAGTCTGCCATCAGTGAGTACGCCATCGACATCAAGTACCAACAGTTTTATGCCGGCGGCGCGCTGCCATATTGCTTTTTTTGTCATTCTTAACTATTCCTTCAGCGTTGATCGTAGCTTACGGGCAACCTATTCGACACTCACATTATGCCAGCACGAAGCAGATCATGGACATTAAGCGCACCGATGGCACGGTTATCCGCATCGACGACAATCAGTCCGTTTATTCTGTTGTCCTCGAGAATAAGCACCGCTTCCACCGCAAGCATTTCTGGCCGGACGGTTTTGCATTTTCGTGACATGATCTCTGCAATCGCGATGTCGCGGATGTCGCCATGACGATCGACAGCCCGGCGGAGGTCGCCGTCAGTAAGGATTCCCAGCAGAATTCCGTTGCTGTCCGTAACTGCGGTCATGCCCAAGCCTTTGCTGGTCATTTGCATGAGCCCCGCAGAGAGTTTCTCTTTGCTTTCGACCACTGGCATGTCATCGCCGCTATGCATTAAATCAGCAATAGTTAGTAATAGCTGTTTGCCGAGCGAACCACCCGGGTGTGATAAAGCAAAATCTTCCTTGGTAAATCCGCGATTGTCGAGCAAAGCAACTGCAAGGGCATCGCCCATTGCGAGTGTCGCCGTTGTCGAAGCTGTGGGGGCAAGGTTCATCGGACAGGCTTCTTCGCGAACGCCGACATCGATCACTACATTAGCCGCCTTGCCCAGCGATGAGTCAGGGTCCCCACTCATGGTAATTAACGGGATGCCGAGACGTTTTAGTAACGGAATCAGCTTAAGTATCTCGTTGGTCTCGCCGGAATTGGATATGCCGATGACCAGGTCTTTGGCGGTAATCATGCCAAGGTCACCATGACTCGCTTCCCCCGGGTGGACGAAAAATGCCGGAGTTCCTGTGCTTGCCAGAGTAGCGGCTATTTTGCCGCCGATGTGACCGGACTTGCCCATGCCGGTAACGACCACGCGACCCTCGCAGGCAAGAATAAGCTCGCAGGCAGTATCAAAGCGGTCGTCAATTTTTGCCGCCAGGTCTGCGACAGCCTGCGCTTCAATTGTCAAAACCTGCAAGGCCTGTTGTTTGAAGTTGGTTGTTTTCTGATGGCTCATCACGCTTCCTATCAACGCCGATCGCGGCAAACAGCCGAGCTTGGGCAAAAATACCTTAGGTCAGATTGTTAAGGTGGTAGGCCACAAATGCAACGATAAGCAGTACACCGTGTGTACGAGTGATGCGGACCTCGCCACTCTTGCTGTAATTGTAAGCTAATCCGTAGAGTACGACGGTGAATGCCACCATTACCGGAAAATGGATGCGCAGAACATCAGGGTCGAGTATTGCGGGCTCAACCATTCCGGCTATCCCGATGACAGCCAATAGGTTGTAAATATTGGATCCCACGATATTGCCGATGGCTAATCCGGCTTCACCTTTGTAGGCGCTGATAACGGTTACCGCGAGTTCTGGGAGGCTGGTGCCGATTGCGACGACAGTAAGGCCGATAATTAACTCCGAGATTCCCAGCGCCCGCGCGAGATGTTCGGCGCCCCAAACCATTAGGTTGGCGCCGCCGAGTAACAGGGCGAGACCCAAAGCTAACCAGGCAAACGCAGTTAACCTTGGCATGCCCTTAGGGATTTCAGCATCAAATTCTGCGGCAATCGTATCGTTTGTTGGGGTGGCCATGCCTGCTGGGATGTTGTTAGTCGCGGCGACACCATCACCTATGCTGACTCGCACGATCCAGGTGACAAAGATGCACAAGGTCAGCAACATCGCCGCCGCATCTATGCGTCCGAGATAATCATCGTAAAACACCAGAATGCTCGCGAAAGATAAAGCCACCAGCACCGGCATTTCACGGCGCAGTGCTGTGGACTTGCTGATCATTATGGGCTTAACCAGCGCGGCCGTTCCCAAAACTAAACCGATGTTGGCGATATTGCTGCCGATGGCGTTGCCAACAGCAAGATCGCTAGCCCCTTTTAATGCGGCCGTAACTGACACCAGAATCTCAGGAGCAGACGTGGCAAAGGCGACAATAGTAAGCCCGATGAGCATTGGCGATAAGCCAAAGTTACGTGCGGTGGCACTGGCGCCAATAACAAATCTATCGGCGCCATAAATAAGGAGGGCGGTGCCTGCCAAAATGGCAAGTATATGCATTAGCATTGCTTAGACTTTTGGGTTGATTTATGCGTTTAGGGTTGAGCAGCGGTTAAGGTCTGCCCAGCGTTTTTCTGCAAGATTAGCGGTGCAATTCTTAGCTAACAGGACTTTCAGCATGATACACAAACGCTATCTATTGTGCCGCCCAAACAGCGCTTAGCTTCCCTAGTGGGTTGATTCCTGTCCGCCTGTATGCAGGATGCGCTAGAATCCCGCCTATTGCGTGATATGAATCTTCTTTAATTAGTCTGGAATTAGCCGTATGACCCCTCAGCAAGTAGAACAACTCATTCAGACAGGTTTGCCGGATGCACAGGTGAGCGTGATGAGTGAAGACGACACTCATTTTGAAGCAATGGTTATCAGTTCGCAGTTTGCGGGCAAGCGGCCGTTGCAGCGTCACCAGATGGTTTATCAGACACTCGGTGAGCTGATGGGGGGGGAAATACATGCTTTGTCTATCCAGGCTAAAACCCCTGACGAGGCCTGATCATGATGCCGGCAGAGTCATCAGACTGGTAATTACTAAACTGTATTAGTCAATTCGGAAGTAAATGAGTGGATAAGCTTGCTATTACAGGCGGTGCGCAACTCGAAGGGTCGGTAACGATCTCGGGTGCGAAGAACGCTACGTTGCCTATTCTGGCGGCTACCTTATTAACCGAAGAGCCCGTGTGTATCAGCAATGTTCCGCATCTGCAGGATGTGACAACGACCATTGAGCTACTCGGTCGCATGGGCGCGAAGGTCACTGTGCATGAACAAATGGAAATCGAAGTCGATGCGGCGGAGATTACCGAACGTCAGGCACCCTACGACCTGGTTAAAACCATGCGAGCGTCGATTCTCGTTCTGGGCCCTTTGCTGGGGCGTTTTGGCGAGGCTGATGTATCGCTTCCCGGAGGTTGCGCGATTGGCGCACGCCCGATTGATGTCCATGTTAAAGGGCTGCAGGCGATGGGCGCTAATGTGGACATCATCGATGGCTATATACGGGCCCGGGCCAAGCGATTGCATGGCGCGCATATCGTTATGGACGCGGTTTCGGTCACCGGTACGGAAAACTTGCTGATGGCTGCGGTACTCGCTGAAGGCGAAACAATATTGGATAATGCCGCCAAGGAGCCTGAAGTAGTGGATCTGGCCGAGTTCCTGATTTCAATGGGCGCGAGTATTTCCGGTGCCGGCAGCAGCAAAATCACGGTCCGCGGTGTTGAGCGTCTGCACGGAACAAATTATCGTGTGCAGCCCGATCGTATTGAAGCGGGTACGTTTTTGGTTGCCGCGGCCATTACCGGCGGACATCTGCGATTAAAGAAGGTTAATCCATCACATCTTGAGAGCGTATTGCAGAAGCTGCAGCAGGCGGGCGCTTCTATCGAGATTGGCGATGATTGGATTGAGCTGGATATGCGCGGGCGTGAACTCAAATCTGTCGATGTCAGTACAGAAGTTTACCCAGGGTTCCCCACTGATATGCAGGCGCAGTTTGTGGTGCTTGATGCCGTTGCTAACGGGGCAGCGGCTGTGACTGAAAATATCTTTGAAAACAGGTTTATGCATATCCCTGAACTGCAGCGTATGGGCGCGAATATTAGCCTGAGTGGCAATACGGCAGTGGTTAGTGGCGTCGATCAGCTGAAAGCTGCGCCAGTTATGGCGACTGATCTGCGTGCTTCGGCCAGTCTGGTGCTGGCGGGGCTTGTTGCCGAGGGCGAGACTATCGTCGATCGCATTTATCACATCGACCGGGGCTACGAGTGCATTGAGGAAAAGCTGCGGCAGATTGGCGCTCAGATACGTCGCCTTCCGTAAGAATTTCCTCCCGATGGCGCCACTAGTCGTCTGACTTGGGTTCGTTCGGCAGCCTAGTTTGCGCAAACTGCATTGCCATGTGCTCCTAGAGCGCCTGTAAATACGACAAACTATAGGCAATAGCCAGTTTCACTGTGTATAATCCGCACACTTTTCGGCGCACCGACCTTCCGGCCGGTGTAAGGCAGTCACTAATTAAAGAGGTTTTACTGGATGAGCGCAGACGAAGGTCTCAGTCGCCGCCATTTTCTTGCGGTAGCAACCAGCGTAACCGGAGGCGTGGGTATAGCACTTACAGCCGTGCCCTTTTTGTCATCCTGGAAGCCCAGCGCACGCGCGCAGGCTGCGGGCGCCCCTGTTGAAGTCGACATTAGCAAGTTGGAAAGCGGCGCGTTATTGCGCGTTGAATGGCGCGGGAAGCCAGTTTGGGTGCTGCGTCGCAGTCAGGTGATGCTGGATCGTATCGAAGACAGTACATATGACCTGCGTGACCCTGATTCTAATGACTCTGATCAACCGCCATACGCGAAGAACGAATTTCGGGCTATAAAGCCAGACGTTTTGGTTCTGGTCGCAAACTGCACTCATCTGGGTTGTGTGCCTACCGATCGATTCGAAGTTGCACCGGCTGATTTGGGCCCTAATTGGGTGGGCGGTTTCTTCTGTCCTTGTCATGGCTCGAAGTTTGATCTTTCTGGTCGCGTATTTGCCGGCGTTCCTGCTCCGACTAATCTCACGGTACCTCAGTATCGGTTTGCCGATGACAATCTGATTATTGTTGGTGAAAACTCAGGAGAGGCCGGATGAGCAACGTAAAATCAAACGACGGTCGCGGCCAGCAGTTGCTGGCGTGGATCGACGAACGGTTTCCACTCAGCAAAATGATAAAAGAGCACGCGACCGAGTACTACGCGTCGAAAAACATGAATTTTTGGTATGTGTTTGGTGTATTGGCGATGGTGGTGCTGATTATTCAGCTGATCACCGGAATCTTCCTTACCATGAATTACAAACCTTCGGCCGATGATGCATTTGCATCGGTTGAATATATTATGCGCGACGTCCAGTGGGGCTGGTTGATTCGCTATATGCACTCAACCGGTGCTTCTGCATTCTTTATCGTTATCTATCTGCATATGTTCCGGGCCATGCTTTATGGCTCATACAAGAAACCACGCGAGCTGCTGTGGTTGATCGGTATGGTTATCTATGTTGCGCTGATGGCAGAAGGCTTTCTGGGTTATTTGCTCCCCTGGGGTCAGATGTCCTATTGGGGTGCGCAGGTGATTATTTCGCTGTTTGGCGCGATTCCTTATGTGGGTGACCCATTGGTTGAGTGGATTCGCGGCGACTTCTTTATTTCCGATATCACATTAAACCGCTTTTTCGCGCTGCATGTTATTGCGGTGCCATTGGCGCTTTGTATGTTGGTGATAATGCATATTCTTGCGCTGCATGAAACCGGTTCAAACAATCCCGATGGCATTGAAATTAAAAATCATAAAAATACGGATGGCAATCCAAAAGACGGCATTCCTTTTTTTCCATACTATGTGATTAAAGATTTGTTTGGCGTGGTGGTTTTTTTGCTCTTTTTTTGTGCGGCTGTTTTTTTTGCGCCAGAAATGGGGGGCTATTTTTTAGAACATGCTAATTTTGAACAAGCTAATCCCATGAAAACACCGGAGCATATTGCACCAGTGTGGTATATGACACCTTATTATTCTATTTTGCGGGCGATCCCAGATAAGTTGATGGGGGTTATTGGGATGGGTGCGTCGGTGTCGATT
>JABIQA010000193.1 GCA_018699155.1 Chromatiales bacterium | reverse complement strand
GTATTTGACAAGCTTGATGCTGACATTGCGCATGCAATGATGGGTATTCAAGCAGTGAAGGGCGTGGAAATTGGTGATGGTTTTGCGGTGATTGAACAAAAAGGTACGGAGCATCGCGATGAAATGTTCCCGGCGCCTGACGGTTTCGATGGAAATGCTGCTGGCGGTACTCTCGGCGGGATATCTTCCGGTCAGGATATTTTTGCAAGCATTGCGCTAAAGCCCACATCGAGCATTCGGCTGCCTGGCAAAACTGTCAACATGCAGGGCGAGCCTGTCGATGTGGTTACTACCGGGCGGCATGATCCTTGTGTAGGCTTGCGGGCAGCGCCGATCGCTGAGGCGATGTTGGCCATTGTGTTGCTTGATCATTTTCTTCGTCAGCGTGGGCAAAATGCTGATGTGAAGCCATCTACGCCGGATATCATGGCGCGAAAGTAACGCTATAAGCCCTTGTTGGGCTGGTATTAATTAATCCCATATTCTTACGCGGCTTAGTTGCAAGCGCAGGCTGACGGGCAGTTTTATACAGATTTATACAGGTTTTAGAACAATGAAAGACAAAGTGAATGTGGCGGTAGTGGGCGCAACCGGAGCAGTTGGTGAAACCATGATCCAAATTCTTGAAGAACGGAATTTTCCCGTTGGCAAACTGGTGCCTTTGGCCAGTGAACGTTCATTGGGTAAGCGAGTTGAATTTCGTGGCAAGCATATTCCATGTGAGTTGCTTGATGACTACGATTTTTCACTGTGCGATATTGCATTGTTCTCAGCGGGTGGCAGTATCTCCGCAAAGTTCGCGCCGATTGCCGGTGCGGCCGGATGTGTCGTTATCGATAACACCTCGTATTTTCGTAGAGATAAAGATATTCCTTTGGTTATTCCTGAAGTGAATCCGCAAGCAATCAAAAACTATGCGCCGGCTAATATTATTGCGAACCCCAATTGCTCAACCATTCAGATGCTAGTAGCGTTAAAGCCTATTTATGATGCGGTGGGTATTACTCGTATTAATGTTGCGACCTATCAAGCGGTTTCTGGAGCAGGGCGTAACTATATTGAAACACTTGCAACTCAGACCGGGGCGCTGATGAACGGTCGTGATGGCAGCCCTGCAGATGGGTCAAAGCGCATTGCGTTTAACGTGATTCCTCAGATCGATGTCTTTATGGAGAATGGTTACACCAAGGAAGAAATGAAGATGGTCTGGGAAACCCAGAAGATTTTTGCTGACGATAGCATTCAGGTGAATCCGACTTGTGTTCGCGTGCCGGTGTTTTTTGGGCACTCGGAAGCAGTGCATATCGAGACCCGCGATAAAATTTCGGCTGCCGATGCCCTCGCATTACTTAAAAAAGCCCCCGGTGTTAGCGTTATTGATGAGCATGAGTTAGGTGGCTATCCAACCCCGGCCCAGGAGGCTGCGGGTCAGGACCCCATTTTTGTAGGGCGTGTTCGTGAGGATATTTCGCACCCTAAAGGCCTGAGTTTGTGGGTAGTCGCGGATAATGTGCGTAAGGGGGCCGCCTTAAACAGCGTCCAAATCGCAGAGATTTTGGTCACAGATTATTTATAGGCTATAGTTTATATTGTGATTTCTAGCACTTAGTCCGAGTTTATAGACTAAATTCATGGAACTTCTTCGCTCGATTTAACTTTTTCTCCTGATTATTCCGGGAACGTAGATATGCTGCGCAGTTTAATTGCTTTAGCTCTTATTATTTCTCTCTCATTTTCGACAGTAGCATCCGCCTTATCTGTCGGCGAAATCGAACTGAGTTCTTCACTGAATCAACCGTTCAGCGCGGACGTCGCATTGGCTGCGTCTACGCCGGAGGAGATTGAGACCGTGAAGGTTTCTCTGGCGTCTCAGGAGACCTTCGATAATTACGCGCTGGATCGACCGGGTTTTTTGAGCGACATCAATTTTAGTGTCCGCCGCATCGGTCCCATCGATGCGGTGCTTGAATTGCGTGGCTCTCTCCCCGTACTGGAGCCGTTTCTTACCTTACTGGTGAAGTTCAGTTGGTCATCGGGTAATTTGTTGCGCGAATACACAGTGCTGCTGGACCCTCCTATATTTGACACGGTTGTTAATGGTGCTCCGGTAGAACAAGCCGTGATTTCTGCGCCAATGTCTGCCGCTACCCCGGAAGCAAAGTCTCAGGCCGTCGTCACTCAAGTTATCCCTGCAAGCTCTGCACCTGCCATGGTAAACCGCCAGCCTCAGTATTCGGGTGAAACCTATGGCCCGGTTCGCAATGGACAATCTCTTTGGGCTATTGCGGATCGCGTTCGTGCTGGTACGGATGCCAGTGTAAATCAGATGATGGTGGCACTGTTTCGTGCAAACCCTGAAGCATTTATGGGCAATATCAATCGCCTGAAGGCGGGTTCAATTTTGCGTGTGCCCGCTGCTCCGATGGCGGGTCTAAGCCAGAGTGGAGCAACGGCTGAAGTTGTTGCCCAGAAAGAAGCTTGGCGCAATGGAGATATTGTTAGCCGTCCTCCAGAAGAGGCTTTGCCACAGCCTGCGCAATTGAAGCTGGTTGCACCTTCTGCCAGTGCAGCTAACGGTGACGGTGTTGCAGCACCTAATGCCGCTGAAAGTTCTGCTTCGCAGAGTGATGAAATCGCTGCTTTACGTGATGGCCTCGAAGAAGCTCAGCGTTTACTGCAGGTTCGTGATGCAGAGTTACAGGCTTTACAGCAGCGTTTAG
>JABIQA010000063.1 GCA_018699155.1 Chromatiales bacterium | reverse complement strand
CAGTATTGCAGCAAGATAAAGAGCTACTGGTGTTCCCGCTTTTGTCATCGATCGCCGCAATGGCTGTGCTGGGGTCTTTCTTGCCATTAATCCTTGCCGATGTCGCCATGAGGGATACTGGGAACGGAGCGCCGATGAACGACCAGGTCGATATGGTGCTGCTTTTTATTATCTATGTGATTGAGTATTTCGTGATGTTCTTCTTTAACGCCGCGTTGGTTTCTGCCGCGTTGGAGCGGATTCATGGCGGCAACCCGACGGTGTCTTCAGGACTGAAAGCTGCCTTTGCAAAAATAGGGATCATTTTCTTTTATTCAATTATTGCCGCAACAGTAGGCGTTTTATTGCGCAGTATTGGTGAGAGGGGCGGACTAGTGGGGCGCCTGCTTTCGGCCATTACCGGAATTGTGTGGTCGCTCGCAAGTTTTCTGGTAGTGCCTATTTTGGTCAGTCGCAATGTCGGGCCCATTGATGCACTTAAAGAGAGCCTCAGTCTTATGCGTCGTACTTGGGGTGAAAACATCATCGCGAATGCCGGTTTGGGTCTGGTGTTCTTGTTGGTGTATATCGCCGTAACGATGGTGATGTTTGCACTTATGGCGCTGAGCAGTTCGCTAGGCAGTAGCAGCGGAATTATTGTCTTGTTGGCAGTATTTATTGTGGTGTTTGTACTGATAGCTTTGGTGCACGCAACCCTGCAGGGCATCTTTTCCGCGGCTTTGTATCACTATGCCATTGATGGTGAAGATGATGCGGGTATTCCTGCCACTGTACTCGGTGGTGCATTTTCATCGAAAAAGCGCTAAAGCCAAACCGTCTTTGCGCAACCTATCCGGATTAAATTATACCGAGGGGTTCTGATTTAGCCCTGCTCTGTTCTATTCCTACGTTATAAGTCGTGGTTTTGTAACCGCCAAAGAATTGGGTTTGACACTCGTCTGTGGCAGGTCTTAAAGTAGCCCTACCTAGACAGGTGCCTGTGCGGCTTAGGCCAAGCGGGTTAAACGGGAAGTCCGGTGAGTGTGTATGCACAAATCCGACGCTGCCCCCGCAACGGTAAGCAGAATATTCTGCAAGCCCGGAACCGGCCTGAATAGTGCGTTTTTAGTTGTTCGCGGAGGGCGGCATGACAGGCGATATGAGGCTTAAGTACCAGCCTTTATCACGGCCCCTGCGGTCGATACCTGCTCAGTAACTTCTCTTCAGCACAACGTTCAGTTGATGAAGAGAAGTCAGATTGTTTCTAGCTAGCAGCAAAAAATTTATGCATCGAATAGCCCGCGCCCTCCAGGCCGTTGCCTTGCTTTGCCTGTGTGTTGCTGCTCACGCTGATGATGTACTTGCAGCTAATGCGCGTATTGATGAGTTAATTGTTACCGGCATGCGCGCCAAGCGTCTTGCCGAGCTTCCCCGCAGTGCTAATGTGATTACTGCGGAGGATATCGCTTTATCGCCGTCCACCAATATAGTGGATTTAATCGCCCGCGAAGCCAATGTGCAACTGCGTTCTACTGTGGGCAATGACAAGTTCAGTGGCGTTGATATCCGCGGACAGGGTGACACATACACCAGCAATGTTCTGGTGTTGGTGGATGGTATTCGTTTGAATTCCGAGGACCAGGCAGGCCCCGATTATTCTTCTTTGCCTCTCGAGCAAGTTGAGCGCATTGAGGTTATTCGCGGAGCTAACAGCGTGCGTTACGGTAATGGTGCGGTTGGCGGAGTCATTAACATAATTACCCGTCGTGCAGGCGGCGATGCGACAGGTGTAAACGCGAATGCACGTTTGCGCGCCGGCAGTTACGGCACCTCCGATGCTGGCTTGGGTGTTTCTTGGAGCAGTGATCGATGGTCATTTATCGGTGACGTCGTGTTTTACGATACCGACGGTTACCGAGACAACAGTCAGTTGCAGAAGAAAGACCTTGCAGCACGTGTTGGTTTTGATCCTGTGGATTGGTTTGGCGTTTCGTTAGGCGGTATTTTGCATCGTGATGAATTCGGGTTTCCCGGCCCGGTTAGTAAAACTGAATATGAGGGTTCTGATGCCGACCGTGAAGCGGCCTCCACCCCCTATGCAAATGGCAGTACCGATGATGATCGCCTGCGCTTTGACCTGACAGCTGGCAATTTAGCAACAGGGGAGTTCCTGCTCTCAATGCAGACTCGTGACCGCAAAAATCCGTATCGTCTGGGCCCGGTCGGACCGGATGCGCCCTATGACATTATTTTGGAAGATCGTGAGGCGGTTGATGCCAAATACGAAAAGGACTTTGAGTTGTTTGGCCAGCAGCATGCTTTTGCCCTCGGCTTTGATTTAGCCAATACGGACTACTCTCGTGAGTCCGGTAACCCGACAACGGAACCTAAGCAGGGTCAGATTCGTCAGCAGGCCTGGTTCACCGCTGCCGATCTTCATTTGCGCGACGACCTAATATTTTCGGCGGGCTACCGGCAGGATAGCTTTGTGAGCAAAGGCCATCAGAAAGAAGTTGGCGAGGTCTGCACTGGATTTGAACCCTTTCTGCAATGCACGCCTATTTTTGAAACTCGTGATAGCTGGCGCAATAATGTCGCCGAAGCGGGCTTGGTCTATACCCCCACCGACAGCAGCAACTGGTATGTGTCTTTCTCACAAAGCTTCCGTAATCCGAATGTTGATGACCTGGTTGTGGCTGATGATGATTTACGCCCACAGTCGGCGAATCACTGGGATGCCGGCCTTCGTCAGTTATGGGGCAGAGCAGTGGAATTTTCGTTTTCGGCGTTCTACAGCGAAACCAAGCATGAAATATTGTATGGCATCGACCCACTCAACCCGACAAAGCAGTTAAATCGCAATGCCGATCAGCCGACTAAGCGCAAGGGCGCAGAAACCGATGTGCGCTGGTACACCACCGACACGCTAAGCTTTAACGCGAATGCCGGTTATATGAATGCGCGCTTTGCTGAGACCAATACCTATGTGCCGATGGTGCCGAAGTGGACGGCAGCACTTGGTGTGGAGTGGGAGTTTGCCAGCGATTGGGTTGTAATTGCTCAGGGCAACTATGTGGGCAGTCGTTTTGATGGCAACGACTTTAGCAATAAGGCGAGTGGCAAAGTGGCGGCGTATCAGTTAGTCGACATGAAGCTGAGTTACCAACAGAACTCTATGCAGATCTATGCCGGTATCGACAATCTGTTGGATGAGGTCTATTCAGCGTCTGTGTACAGCGAGAATTTTTACCCCATGCCGGATAGGAATTATTACGTTGGTATAACTTATCGCATGGGATCTAACTAGTTTAAGAAAACGAGTGGAGTCGCGAAGTCGACTCTGATAAACAATGTCATCGACGGGTGACCTAAGAGTAGTGATATGAAAAATAAACAATTTTCATTGGCAGTGATATTGATGGTTTTGCCAGTATGGGCGTTGGCAGGCATCTTCGGTGCCGCACCTGGCAGCCAGAGCAGCACCGCGGTGCCGGCAAATGATGCATCTATTGTCGATTGGGCGGCGGGTTATCAAAATTACGCACCCGGAACAGATGTTGACCTTACCTTTCAAACGCCGCAAAAGGCGTTAGGTGTTCCCGGTAACTCCAATGGCATTAGCGAGGGCTCGGTGTTTGACATCGTATCACTGGGTCGCGGAGGCTCTATTGTGTTGAGCTTTGATCCGCCGATTGTTGATGGTGCCGGCTACGATTTTGCGGTGTTTGAGAACTCCTTTAGTAATACATTTTTGGAATTGGCAAAGGTAGAGGTGTCATCCGATGGGGTAAATTTTGTGCAATTCCTGGCGTTCTCATTAGTGCCCGCACCGGTAGGTGTTTTTGGTAGCAGCGACCCTAGTGATATTGAGCAGTTGGCCGGTAAGTATCGCGCTGGCTATGGTACGCCATTCGACCTGAGTCAGCTGAGCGGCAATCCGCTGGTAGACCTGAATAATGTTGCTTACGTGCGATTGATCGACGTGGTAGGCGATGGCTTAGCCGATAACAGCATCAGTCTTCAGGCGGTTGCCGATTGGGCGGGTATTGCAGTAGCTCAGTTGCCGGCCTACGTCGTTGATGCAATTAATGCCGCGCCGGCAGCTGTCTATGATCCTTATCCGACGATCAGCAGTGCTGGTTTTGATCTTGACGCTATTGGTGTGATTAATCAGTTGCTGCTTGTACAAATGGATGTGGTTCCAGCTGACCCCAATAACACCATCGACCCGGATTCGACCGCGGTTATCCCGGTGGCTGTGCTGAGCAGCAGCGTTGCCGATGGTGACGCGCAGAATTTTGACGCAACCCAGATTAACCCAGCGAGCTTGCGTTTTGGTTATACCGATGCAGCTAATGTCAGCACACCATCCGCTGTTGATGCAGACGGCGATGGCCTCACGGATATGAGTTTTGGTTTCAGAACACAGGATACAGGTATCGCCTGTGAAGACATTAGCACAGTCCTGCTGGGCGAAACGCTGGGTGGTGAAGCATTCAGTGCCACTGACTTTATCAGCACAGGTGAATGCGACGATGGCGCTTGCCACTAGTCCTGGCACCGTAAGATTTGAATAATACTAAAATACTACAAATGAGGGTTAGGATGAAAAAAATATATATGGGTTTGACCGTCTCGCTTTTGATGATGGCGAGCGCTCAGTCGGCGGTAATTGATTTTGATGACAAGGCCCTAGCTGCTAATAGTGCTTTTAATAACAGTTCCACGGTGAATTGGACCAGCGGTGGCGCAGACTTTCTTTACGGCTACAACTACGATTGTTGCTGGAGCGGTTTTACCTATTCAAATAAAACTGATACGACAACGCCAGGCTACTCAAATGATCAGAGTGCCATCACCAGCGATGGTGTGGGTGCTGGCCAGGATAACTATGCTGTGGGTTATCTTGATACCTACTCAGGCACTTCGTTAGCTGTTGATTTTGGTGGTGCGCGCACCGTACAGGGCAGTTACTTTACCAATACCACTTATAGCTATCTGGCAATGGCTAATGGCGATGATGGGAATGACCCCGCTTTTGTGAAAGGCCCTTTTGGTGACGGTGATTTTTATAAGCTGATTATCTCCGGCTTGGGTGACGGCGGTGAAACCATTAGCACCTTAGATATTCTCCTTGCTGACGGCGATAATGTTATCGATACCTGGGAATGGTTTGACCTTACTGGTCTGGGTGAGGTTTACGGCATGAGCTTTGCTATGGACTCATCCGATAGCGGCTTGTTTGGCGTGAATACGCCAACGTATTTCGCGATGGATAGTCTGACGGTTGTGCCTGTGCCAGCGGCCGCGTGGTTATTTGCATCAGCTCTGGGTCTATTGGGGTTTCGGCGCAAGCTTAGCGCCTGATTCAGGCGGCATGATCATCTGACAATTTCAGGTACCGATACCCGGTCTGCATTTGCAGTCCGGGTAAGACTGAGGCGTTAGCCGTGACTGCGGTTATAGAGTCGGAACTTCATCAAGCACCCAGTTTTTACTTTGGGTTCTTGTGGGAGATGGAATAGCTGATGCAATATTGCCTCGCTGCTTAATGAGTTGTTCTTGATTAATACGCCAGCCACGACCCTCCCAGTCTTTAAGGAATTCTCGGAATTTTACCACCGGTGTGTCAGTAGCAATTAGTAGTTCCTTGGTGGTGGTTTCGGGCGTGCGTATTGGATTAAGTTTAACCAGGACGTCGATATCTTCCTGCGCGATCTCCATGTTCACGTCCATGATGCGCTTGTCCATGGCAGGGTCTAGCATGAAGTGCCGCATGTTGATGAAGAAAATACGGGTACGATTCTCATCAATCGGCGCTTCAAAGAAGTATTGATGAAACTTATTCTTTTCGCTGAAGTGCAACCAGGTGATGAGTACATTGGGGCCGAAATGGCCAGAGCCGGCAGAGACCACGTCTTCGCGCTCCAGCATTTCTTGGCTCATTGCGGCATTTTTTGGAGCTGCGAGACTGAAGGGCATCATAAAGCCGCTACCGTAGTCGCCCATCAAATCAATGGTAATGGGTGTTTTTTTGAAATCCAGCTTCATGCCCGGATTACCCTGTTTGGGGTGTACGAATTCATTATGTGCCGGATCAAGACCATTTTCTATTGAGCGTTCATAGTAGTAATCAACTTCAAAAACCACCACCTCATTAGCACGCCAGTCATCCGCCATAAATTCTTCAATCTCAAACAACGGTGGGCGCTGGTCCTCAGGTAGGTTACCGAGAAAGGCGAAGACAATACCGTAGCGCTCTTCTACCGGGTACGAATCAACTTTTGCTCTGGCCGGTGGCTTGTCATCGGGCAGGGCAGGGATAAGCACGCACTCTCCGGCACTGTTGTAACGCCAGCCGTGATAAGGGCACTGCACGCAGTCATCAATAATCTTGCCTTCACCGAGTGCCGCGCCCCTGTGGATACAGGTATCGGCAAGGACATGTGCCGCACCTGCGGAGTCGCGATAGGCCACGAAGTCATGACTTAGTATGCGGATACGAGATGGTGCTTTGCTTATGACCTCATCGCTGCAAGCGACGGGATACCAGAAGTTTATGTACATGGGTTAATACTAGTTTGAAATCGCATTGTGTGCCATAGGCATTAGCAAGTAGCTCTGTTGAAAGATGATTTATAGCTAAGCGCTTATAGCACTGTGCTTGGTGTTGCGGGCTTTTTGCACAACAGGTTCCACGTGAGCATTGGATTATGGCTTGTGATATCGCTTAAATTGGCCGGCATAAAGAATGGGGACCTATATGTATCAGCCCGATGGTGAAAGGGGTTTGAATGCCAAAGCTATATGAACTATGTGTTTTGAGTTATCGCTATTTTCCAGCGCTTGCTGATGCAGGTGGGCAAGCCCCGGTGTCTGTTGATAGGGTTGGTATTCGTCGAAGGAATTGTGTCATTATTTTAAGCGAATTGATGATTTCGACTTGTCTACTGCCGGTGACATTAGCTCAGTTTTTAGTCGATTCTCAAAACAAGAAATATGCAGTGACCTAGGGCATCATAAATGTGAAGCTTAGCATCATTGAAGACAACCCAAATGCTGGTTTCTAGTGAATGTTAGCTTGGCACAGTTTAGTTGCATAATAATAAAGCTAAAAATTCAGACCGTATTAAACACGCTGCGTTCTATGGGAAAGGAATACTAATATGCCGGTGAATGAAGTTTTGCGATTGGGCCATCCGGTGCTGCGGCGGGTAGCAGACGAAGTTGCGCTTGATGATTTTCATACGTTGGAGTTTGCCAACCTTATTCAGGACCTAAAAGATACGCTGGTTGAGCAGGGCGGTATTGGATTGGCGGCGCCACAAATTGGTGTTTCATTGCGGGTCGCAATTATCGAGATCGAAGCGGGCCTCACTCGCTATGGTGAACTTGAGGCAATGCCGCTGACCGTATTCGTCAATCCAAAGGTTAAGGTTTTGAGTTTGGACACGGCTGGTTACTGGGAAGGCTGCCTATCGGTGCCTGGGATGCGGGGTTTTGTTGAGCGGCCACAGCATATTCTTGTGAGTTATCTCGATGCCGAAGCAGTCTCCCAGACAATTGAGTTGACGGGTTTTCTTGCAACTGTCTTCCAGCACGAGTTTGACCATCTGGATGGCAAGCTCTATGTTGATCATATTCGCGATATGCGCCTGTTTGCCTACGAACCGGAGTTTGATCGTTTTGTGGCCCCGCAGTTAGATCAGGAATGATCTTTGGCATCTAGCCTGAAGCGCAGTTATTAAATAACATATTGAGAGGTAAGTTATGAAGAGTTTCTTTGATATTGATCCGATGGCGCAGAGTTTTATTAACCGGCGTGAATTGTTAACCGCCGGCAGTTTATTGGCAACCGCCGGTATTTTTTCGCAGGCAGCGATAGGTGGCGGGCACCGTGGAGGCAAGCGCGTTTTTTTATCGCCCGAGCAACAGCTTGATTTAGAGCAGTCGAATGAACTGTTGGTAAATAACTTTATGCGTGACTACTCCACTCGCGACGTGAATGTGCTGGCCGATTACATGCATGACGATATCATCTATCAGATATCGGAAGGCCAGCCTGAGGTGGTGGGGATTGAGGACTACAAGCAGCGAAATGGCGCTATGTTTGCCGGTCTCGAAAAAGTCGATTGGCAGGTTCTTCGTTCTTTTGCTATCGGCCAACTGGTCATTAATGATCGGATTGATGATTTTTATCCCTACGTTGATAGCAAGGTACCCAGAATGCGGTTTCGGGTTGCGGGCTACTTTCTGATTGTTGATAACAAAATCAAGGTATGGCGAGACTTCGGTTATCCCGGCGCAAAGCAGCTTATAGAGCCAGCGCCGCGGTCTTGAGCGACATGATGATTGACGCTTATTGCTCTAGTATTTTGGTTCTACGGTGCTCAGCCGGGCATTTAAGTCCATGTATCTCGCACTGTTGCAGGTGAATGGGTCGGCGCTCAGACACGGGTCTTTGCCTACCAGTTACTCGGCGAATGCTGGTCTATGGCATCTGCGCTACCGGCAGTGCCGGTAACATAGGCGAATAATGGGTTTTCTCAAGCCCAACTGTCCTACTAAAACAAGCTGCACATAAAAAAAGCCGGACCAAATGGTCCGACCTTTTTTTAAAACCAGGGTCAGGCCTCGGTTTATTCTGCGGGTGCAGCAGGTGCCGCAGGTGCCGCAGGTGCTTCTTCAATAGCAACAATTTCAACTTCGAAGGCAAGCTCTTTGCCTGCGAGCGGATGATTGAAGTCGAGTACAACAACGTCTTCTTTAACTTCGACAACACGAATCGGGCCCGGATAATCCGGCGACTGCAGTTGCCCGCCTACTGTACGAGCTTCTTCCGGGATCTGGTCGATAGGCACTTCCATGAAGGCCTCTTCGGTTGTTTCACCGTAGCCATCAGCAGCTGCCAGCTCTACGTTCTTTTTGTCGCCAACCTTAAGGCCTGCGAGTTCTGCTTCTAGGGAGGGAAGAATTTGTCCCGCGCTTTGAACGTAAATCAGTGGTTCGCCACCGGCATTGCTATCGATCACATCACCATCAACGGTGAGTGAATACATTATTGAAACTTGCTTACCATCTTCTATCATTAGTGTGTCCTCTGCGAAAACTGGGAATGTTGCGGCAGTGATGCAGACCAGCAGAACCCACATACGTGAGTGAATTGGACGAAACATTTGATTGCCCCCATAGGTGTATTAATTGATTGTTAGAGCCGAGTCGGAAACAGCGGCTCATTCAAGCTCTTTTAGGTGCTCGGTACTGTGTAGTGCAGGGACAGATACGAGAGATAAAAAAGATTGAGAGATCAAGGCTAGCATTTCAGGCGTTATTAGCGCAAATACTAGCGCTGGTGCGTAGCGCATTTTGCTGCCGGATAAGCGGGCGAGGCCCTATGTTCCTGTCAAAAGTATGCCTTTTGTTAATGCAAAAACACCCGCGACCGACACTAACATTGCTAGCAAGCGTTTTATCCATTTAGGGTCAAGACGCTCTGAAAGCTTATAACCAATAGGTGTCCCTATAACCATTCCTATAGATATAACAATAAATAATGGCGCATAAACATAACCTAGCGAGTATTTCGGAAGGGCGCTCAAATCCCAGCCATAATAAATGTATGCGATGGTCCCGAACACGCAAGCAACAACGGTACTAACGATGGATGTTCCCGTAGACCTTTTGACCGAAAAGTAGCGTGACAAATACGGGATGGCTATATTGCCTGTGCCAATTCCGCAGATGCTATTGCTCAGGCCAGCAAAAGTAGTCATCAAAATAAAGGAGTTTGTGTTTAAATTTTTCTCAGTGGCTGCATATGATTGCTTCATTAGAACTGTTTTAGCGCCCACAAGAATCAAGACAATGCCTAACATTATTTCGATTATTTTAGCTGGAAGAAAATGAACGGTATAAGCACCGATCAGAGCAGTTAGCGCATAGATGACAGCCATACGTAGACATAAAGAAAAATCAACGTTGCCCTTTTTGATGTGTATCACGGCGGCGTAACTAACAGAAACGCTTGTGCAGGCCAGCGTGGTAGCTACTGCCATTTTTATTGAGAGATCTGAAGGCATGTAATGCGGGAATAAAAGAACCAGAGTCGGCAGTATCAATAAAGTACTTCCTATGCCGGCTAAACCGACTGTTAGGCCTGCTACTAAGCCAAGAAGAAAAAAAGCGATAAAAAATTCAGCGAGCATTATTAAAACTCTCAATTATTAATTCTAGGAGTCGCGCTTTTTCAATTCTAAACGCCCCGGCTCTTACGATACAATCGATTAGAGTGAATGGCGCTTGATTGTCAATATTGTTCCACACCTCTGCAGAGCAGCATGAATAGGTTTCGCCGAGTTGATTTTGCCGTGCAAGCCCTCGATGAGCATCCCTGTAAATCCGGGGCTGGGATATTTACGGAAGTCCCGCTGTTTTAACGGCTTACGTTAAGTGGAGGCCTGCTCGGCATAAGCCTTTAGCGCGATGAAGCACCCCGCATATACATTCTTGCCGGAAATTCTCTACAATAACCTCCAATAAATTTATTGAGGCAGTCCCAGTGTTTAAAAGTACCAAACGGTTTGTTGGTTTCAGCTGCGCTCACCGCCAGCCCTCGCATGATGGACACTGTCAGTACCTCCACGGTTATTCCCGTTCATTCTATTTTATATTTGGCGCCGATGAGGTTGATCCCCGAACCCATTTTGTAATGGATTTTAGTGGCCTGAAAGGTGTAAAAGCCTGGCTTGATAATATGTTTGACCATACCTGCCTTATTAATGCCGATGATCCTGAGCTTGAACTTTTTAAGCAGCTTGATGAACGGGGCATTATTCAGCTACGGGTGCTGCCTAATGTGAGCATGGAAGCAACTGCGAAGTATGTGGTTGATCATGTGCAGACGATGTTGGATGAGGTGACTGGTGGTCGTGTGTTTATTCACGCTTGCGAATGTCGTGAGAATGACAAGAACTCGGGTTGGTATTACCCGCGCGGGGGTGCTGATGATATTTCTCAGGCCACTAGTGAGATCGGCGATTCATAGTACCTAATGCTGGAGTAGCCCAGCTTTATCATCGATAAAGTGGTGCAGCAGCTTTATGAGTCGCAGTAATTGCGGGCCGGCGATATAGCCGGAATTGCTCTGAAGAAGCTGGGTATGATAATAAGCTCGCTGACTTAGCAATGGTCAGCGGGCTTTTTTATTGCTCAGGTTTCTGTGGTCGGGGATGTGCCGCTATATACTCGAACGACTGTTTGAATAAGGAGATTGTTATGCCTATATCGATACGCCGGTTATTGATTTGTGTTTTTGTGTTACTGCCATCAGTGGTGCTTGCCGACTTTCACTTCGATGCGAAAAAGAAAAACCTTATTAGCAATGAAGATATGGCCCTTGCTGCAGAGATCACTGCGTTTCTGGTCGATTATGAGACTGCTTATAACAATCAGGACTATCGTACCGTTAAGAGCATGTGGTCCGCAGATGGCAACCCTATCTATATGGCAGAGGAAGTGCCTTTCCCTCTGTATGGCCAGAGCCGTCTTGACGGCTATTTCAATCCGCGTCCTGGTAGGAAGATTCTTGACGGTATCGACAACCGTTATTCTGAAGTTCGTGCCAAATATGTGGCACCGGGTGTAGCTGTAGCAACCTATCGACTTGATTACGACATTAAGCTGGTTGGGATGCCGGCAATGCACGGTTGGGACCGTCTTATGGCCGTGTTTGTGAAGGAAGGTGAAAGCTGGAAAATGTCTGCCTATACCGAATCCCCCATGGGCCCTGCTACGATGGTGCGCAAGATGATTAAGGCTAATCCTGCGGCCACTGATGCAGAGAGGGCCGACTATGCGACAACCCAAAAGACTATTAAAATGCTTGGCCAGGCAGGCGTTAGTGAAGGCTTTGATGCTTTCCTCGAAGAGCGAAAAGACCTGCAGCCAACACATTGATAGGTCGTTTTTCCAGTATGAAATGACTACTTATCGCTTTTACGCTGAAGAGATATGTCCTCCTTTAGAAGGATTAGCCCTAGCGAAAAACGAGTTTGCGTCATTATGTTAAAAAATAATTAATGCCCGTGAAGCCCCAAATGACTTACTAGACTAGATTTTTTGGTTAGTTCTATGTCTGTAATGTCCGCTTAAAGAGAAAGCCATTTGTGTCTGACACTATTCCGATAACTTCAGGTTCCATTGCAACGGGGCTGAGGGGTGCGAATGTCCTGATTACGGGAGGCTTGGGTTTTATCGGATCTAATCTTGCGCGCAGACTTGTTTCTATAGGTGCCGATGTAACAGTCGTTGATAACTTGATTCCTGAGTATGGCGGTAACATGCAGAATGTTGCTGATATTGCGGATCGTATTCGCATTGATAAGACCGATGTTCGTGATAGAGCAAACCTGGAGCCGCAGATCGCATCAGCAGACTACCTGTTTAATCTGGCAGGTCAGACCAGTCACCTAGACTCCATGGTCGACCCGCATACTGATATGGAGATAAACGCAGGTGCTCAGTTATCCATTCTGGAGGCCTGTCGCCACAGAAATCCTGGGTTGCGTATAGTTTTTGCAAGTACCCGCCAATTGTATGGCAAGCCTATTAATCTGCCGGTAGATGAAGATCATCCTATTAATCCGGTGGATGTGAATGGCATTAACAAGCTTTCTGGTGAGTTATATCATAGGCTCTACAGTGATGTTTACGGTATTCACACAGTCTGCCTTCGCATGACCAATACTTACGGACCGGGAATGCGTGTTCGAGATGCCCGCCAGACTTTTCTTGGTATCTGGCTAAAAGCCGCACTAGAGGACGAGCCCTTGTTGGTTTACGGCGATGGCGCTCAGCTGCGTGACTTTAATTACGTTGATGATGTTGTCGATGCCTTATTGATGACAGCACTATCAGATGCCTGCAAAGGGAAAGTCTATAACCTTGGCTCCGGTGAGGTGGTTAGTCTTAAAAATCTAGCCGCCATGGTGGTTGAACAGGCCGGTAGTGGATCATTCGAAATGATTGATTTTCCAGCTGCACGCAAGAAAATAGATATTGGTGATTATTACGGCGATTATAGTAGTCTTGCCGCGGCAGTCGGTTGGCAGCCACGTGTTGAGTTGCGAGAAGGTTTGCAAAAGACGCTGGATTACTATCGCCGCTATAGTGCCGAGTACTGGTAATTTTTGATAGAGGCTTTGAGGAACATAACTTGCCTGTAGCCGAAATAAAAATTCCGATGGTCGATCCCGGGCGATGGTATCGGAAGCATCTGTCTGAAGTGCAGCAGTTGCTTGGTGAAGTGCTCAGCAGCGGCCGTTATTTATTGGCTTCCCGGACAGTAGCCTTTGAGCAGAAGCTTGCCGATTTCTGCAATACGAGTTATGCCGTTGCGGTTAATTCGGGCACCGATGCACTCTATTTGTCGCTAACTGTTGCCGGTATCGGTGATGGAGAAGTGATTGTTCCAAGCCACACCGCTGCGGCCACTATTTCAGCTATTGAGCAGGCAGGAGCTATACCTGTTTTCGCTGATATTCAATCACGAGGTGTGTGTTTGGATCCAGAAGATGTCGAACGTCGTATTACCGAGCGAACTCGTGCGATCGTTGCTGTTCACATGTTTGGTGTCAGTGCCAATATGACCGCACTGCGCGAGCTAGCGAGCCTTCATGGACTGTTACTGTTAGAAGATTGCGCGCAAGCGTTTGGTGCTACCCATCAAGGGGTTCCTGTTGGAGGGCTTGGTGATATGGGTGCATTTAGTTTCTATCCGACCAAGAATATGGGAGCAGCGGGCGATGCTGGCGCGATCGTTTGCAACGATGGGGTTACGGCTCAACGATTAGTGGCGGCGCGCCAGTATGGATGGGATGACGAGCGTCGTGTTTGCGGGCCTGGCATCAACTCCCGAATGGATGAGTTCCAGGCTGCCATATTGAATTTGCGGCTGGAGCACTGGCCGCAAGATTTTGCGCGTCGGTTACATATTGCCGAGCGCATGCAAAATGCCGTAGCAGGTAACCCGAAATTATCTCATCGCGAAGCGCCCATTGGGGATGTGCACGCTTATCATCTGTTCGTTGTGGAATGCGCAGAGCCTGAGCTATTGTCCGCTCATCTTGCTGCGAGAGGCATCGCGAGTGCTTATCATTATTCGAGACCTGCACATGGGGAGTCTCATTTCGAGCAGTATGCGACCGGGTTGGAGTTGCCCAATACATCTCATCTGTATGAGCGTATGTTGAGCATACCGCTATTCCCTGAGCTCACCGACACTGAAGTGGCGCAAATAGAAGCAGCACTAGGTGTTTGGTAAGGGCCTGGCCGAAACCAATTAACTAGGAGTAACAATGGCCACCAAAGAGAGGATAGTTTTTTATGGCGTAGCTTCTGAATACGCTTATGAGGCGATGGAAATTGCTTTGCGTGGGAGGCTTGATGTCGCAGCCTACATTGATAATGTGAATACTGAACCTGCATCGTCGGTGTTATCGCCGTTGTTGGTGCCTGATGAATTGGAGCCTGAGTTGTTGCAACTGCCGGTTTCGATTCCGCTGATCACTCCGGGGTACAGAAAAAAACTGGTTGCTGAAACCCAAGAGCGTGGATTCAGCGCAGGTTTCTATGATCTTATCGATCCAACTGCGGTCGTTCCAACAACTGCGCGTTGGGGTGCCGGTTTTCACGTTAATGCCGGAGTCGTTATCGGCGCAAATTCGCAGTTCGGTACGCAGGTACAGATTAACCGTTCGGCATCCATCGGGCATGACACGGTTGCCGAGGACTATGTGACGTTCGGACCGGGTTGCCTGCTGTGTGGCAGTTGTCATATTGGCGCCGGCAGTTTTATTGGCGGCGGTGCGACGCTGGTCCCAAAAGTAAAAGTCGGTCGTAACGCGATTGTTGGAGCTGGTGCAGTTGTAACTAAAGACGTACCTGACAATGTCGTAGTCGCCGGCAATCCGGCGCGGGTGATTAAGGAAGGTATTGTGGGATACAACAAAGTGAGCGTGTAGTTATGCGTGTTCTTTTTTACTCGCAGGTTGGCGGAATGGGTGGATCTACTCGGCTGCTACTGAACCTAGGTAGGCACTTGGCCGATGAGACCGAAGTGTTTGTCGCCTTGCCTGAGGTGAACGATAGTATTGATCGGGATTTACGACTCGCTTATCCCGACTTGCATTTTATCAATCAGGATCTGGATACTCTTAATGCTCTGAAAGCAGATGCCGCTTTATTTCATTTGCCACTTTCCTTGCCAGCGGCAGTTGATATGGATGTGCGTTATAAGTATGCCGTGAGCATGGAAATTATTGAGAGTTTTCCCGTGATTTTTACCGATGAATTGGTAAGCAAGTTTGATCATCTATTTTACCTGCATGAAGAGCAGGTTCAGGACCTTAGTGAGCGCGTTCAAAAAGAATGTTGCAGTCTGATGCCTCTGATCAACAATATTAATTTTTCGCTTCCGTTTAAAAAGACGAAGACAGTTGCAGTTATTGGAGGGTGGCGAAAAGTCAGTTGGGTTCAACTATTGCGGATTGCCGCGTCACTACCGTATGGGTACCGGCTGGTTAATTGGTCTGCCGATTTCAAAATATCCTCGTGCTTTGTCGTCCACGAGTCGGCGATCGATGCGAGAATGGTCATGAATCCGGGACGACCGTATTTACTCTCTTTTGGAAAGTAGGTACCGCCCCAGAACGGTTTTAGATCGGGTGTAATGAATACGCTCATGGGCCAACCGCCTTGACCGGTCATGGCCTGCACGGCCCCGTCGGGGGACATGGCGATGAGCGCGCCCTGGTTCGCCCTCCGTCGTTTTCCCTCGCCCGCCAGCCTGGCACCCAGCTTGGCGGCGGCCAGTTTCTGCAGGCGTCGATCCAGTGTGGTGGTGATCACCAGATCGCCCTTGCCGTCGCCGACAAACGCGGCCGCGCGTTCCATGATCCAGTCGGCAAAATATTGCGTCGATGTCGCGCGCGACCGGTTCAGTGTGAGGGAACGGCGCGGCGCGGCGGCGGCATTCGCGGCGCTGAGAAATCCGGCGGCGACCATTTTCTTTAAAACCTGTTCGGCGCGGCTTTTCGCGTTTCCAGGGTGGCGCAACGGCGAATAGCGCGACGGAGCCTTCAAAAGACCGGCCAACAGGGCGGCTTCGTGCAGCGTGACATTGCGGACGGATTTATTGAAATAACGCCGCGCGGCGGCTTCCACGCCCTGGGTGCCCGCGCCGAGATAAACCCGGTTTGCGTATATGGCGAAGATCT
>JABIQA010000204.1 GCA_018699155.1 Chromatiales bacterium | reverse complement strand
TAGGAGCAGTGTTCCGTTTAAACAAGTGTAGAGTGATAAAAACTTACTAAAGAAAGCTTTGCTATGAAATTACAGATCCTTTCGCATGCGGGTATGACCGTCACCTCTTCTGCCGGCAGCCAGCTGCTATGTGACCCCTGGTTAATTGGCAGTACCTATTGGCGTTCATGGTGGAACTACCCGCCGGTCGCTGATGAGTTAATCGCTTCATTAAAGCCGGATGCAATTTATCTTACCCACATTCACTGGGATCATTTTACCGGGCCCTCATTGCGACTGTTCGACCCAGATACCCCTATTATTATTCCGAAGGAGCCGGCTGGACGCATTGCCCGTGACCTTCGGCAGATGAAATTAAATAATATTGTTGAGCTCAATCATGGCGAATCATTCACCGTGGGTGATATCAAACTTACTTCGTATCAGTTCTCTGTATTTGCCGATAGCGCCATTGTTATTGAGGCGGATGACAAAGTTGTATTCAACGCTAATGATGCGAAATTCATGGGGGGTCCGATGGATCAGTTGCTGCATAACCATCCGCATATAGATTTTGTTCTGCGCAGCCACAGTTCCGCCAACTCAAGAATTTGTTATGAAGTAACCGATGACCCCTATGTTGAAGTGGATGATCGTGAACGGTACATTCAGAATTTTGCTGAGTTTGTGCAGGCGAGCGGTGCAACTCATGCCATTCCATTTGCCAGCAACCACTGCCATTTACATAAAGATGTTGTCGACTACAACCGTTATGCAATTAGTCAGCAGGAAGTTGCCGATTATTTCGTTGAACACGATATTGCTAACCCGGAGTTGCATGTAATGATTTCCGGCGACTATTACGATAGTGAAGAGGGCTTTGTCATTCCCGAAAATGATTGGTTTTCGCGCCGTGATGATCACATTGCTGAATATGCTGAGCAGGTTAGCGATAAGTTGGAAAAGACCTACGCCAAGGAAGCTAAGGCGAAGGTCAGCATGAAACGCACGCAGAAATATTTTGATGGTGTATTTAAAGCTATGCCTTGGTTTATGCGCCGCATGTTCCGCGATGACAAAGTTCTGTTCGTTTTAACCGCGGGCGATGCGCAGGAGTTGGTTGAGGTGGACCTGTTTCGCAAACAGGTTACTCTGATTGATGCCTATACTGATGAATCGAACCCATTCCAAATTCACATAGCCACGGCATTGTTTAATCACTGCATCATTGCCGATTTATTCTCACATTTGGCTATTAGTAAGCGCGTTAAATACCGTATGCCTAAACGCTTATGGAAAAAGGCGCGCATGTTGGCTTACTTCTTTAACTTCTACGAGTACGACATGCTGCCGCTGCGGGTGATTAAGCCTGGACGATTTATCGGCGGCTGGTTGCGCCGTTGGCGTGAGGTTTTTCTGTACGTACATATTGTGTTCGATGCTCTGATGGGCCGAAGTTTCGACTACCGTCGTTATTTGAAAGTGCCGGAAGACAGTAATATTCCTAAAACGGTCAAAGCTTCTTAAACCATAGGCTTACCAGGGAATGACTTTCCCGTCGTAAGTAATTAATTTGCCGCGCATGGATTTGTTCAGCGCGGCAATTTGCTTTATGACGGCAGCGGCGCTGTCTTCAGCGCTAATTGACTGGCCGGTCCATCCTGAATCCCGCATTAACTGTGTGTCTACCCTTCCCGGTGAGATCATGACAATAGTGAGCCCATCATTTTTGGTTTCTTTTTGCAGCACGCCCATGGCCATTAGGTGTGCCGCTTTACTCATCTTAATAAAGTAGTGTCCGCCAAACAGTGAACCGATAGTTTGAGTGCCCATTCCCCCGCCTAAACTAATGATCTTTTTCTGTTGGCTGCGCTTTACATTCTCGAGAAAGGCGCTGGAGACACGCAGGCTACCGATAGTATTTACTCGAAAGACTTCTTCGAGTTCGTCATAGTCGAAACCACCCAGGGTTTGCTTTTCGAGGGTGCCATAAATGCCGGCATTGTTAAGCAATACGTCGATGGGCTGATTTTTGTAACGGGATTGCAGAGCTTCAGTTTGTTTGTCGCTGGTGACGTCCATTTTTTCAATACGAACGTTGGCGTGCTCTGCCGCTAGTGCCTGCAACTCATCGGCATGTCGCGGGTCGCGGCAGGTAGCGATGACGTTCCAATTAAGGTTTGCGTACTGCCTGGAAAACTCCAGTCCGAGCCCGCGATTGGCGCCGGTAATGAGTACGGTGGGGTTGTCGGGAGGTAATTGTCGAGTCTGCTGATGGGTGCAGCCGACCAGCAGGCAAGCCAGCAGCAGCCCACCTATACGCAGCCCACTTACCATTGCTGTGGTATGCGCTGAATCAGTTCGGTGTCATAGCCCATGTCCTGCGCCATCTGTATTAAAGCGGCATAACGCTCATCGGTCATTCGCCAGTTGCGCGCCATAATCCAGATGTATTTTCGATTGGGGACCGTAATAATGGTTTCTTCATAGTTATCGGATACCCACCCAATGAGGTAGACCGCTTTGAACGGCCAGAGGAATTGCATGCGCCATTCGGTATTGGTTTGTTTGTTGTACACCCAACCCTTCGGTGTGAAACGCTTTTCCTTGCCGTCAAAAGAACCTTTGCGGAAGGTGTAGGTGGTGAGGATGGTGCCATCATCCGTCATTTCATAAGACTCCATACCATTGTGTGCACCTGCTTCGCTGAAGCCCGGAATAGTTACCGGAATGCTGCCAATGACATACCAAGTCCCCATAAAGCGTTCTATCTCAATGGGCTTATCATAGGCTTGCAGTGGTTGCATCGTTGTCTTACCCGCACAGCCGAGCAGTGTTAGCGGAACAATGAATAGCCAGAGTATATTCTTGTTGAGCTTCATACGAATGATCCTCACAACAGGTGTGTCGAAGATTTGTCATTGGTGGAGCTTTGGATTTCATCATAGGCTAACTATAGTGCTATCTGCGTGTTTGCGCACACAGATGCTTTGGCGAATCGCCGTGGTAGGGTTGTTGACCGGACCGTGGGCGAAACGCAGTTCAGTAAAGCCTAGGCCAAATGTTTCGCGTAATTCGTTCTCGCGCAGCAGGTAATCGGGGTTTGATGGTTTGCCATAGACCTCGTTGCCTTGCATGAAGGTGGTGTAGATGAGAACCCCGCCCGCCCGCAAACTGTTCCGCAGATGAGGCATGAGCGGCCTATGCAGGTAATTGCAGACCACAATACCGTCAAAAAAATTCGCGGGAAATGGCCAGGAACCGGCCTCGAGATCGTAGCTTAGGGTCTCCAACCGGGGTGATTGTGCTGAGAGGCTGCTGATGTCGCGATCGACGGCGAGCACTGAAAGCCCCTGTTGCAGCGCAAACTCGGTATGTCGGCCACGACCGCAGGCCAGATCCAGTAACAAGCCTGCCGCCGGAACCAAGGCCATATTTTGCTCAATCCAAGGGTCTATCTTCATTGCATGGCATCCGCTGGAGGCTGTTATCCGATTGTGCCCGATTTCCAGACTTTCGGCATGGGCTGTTCATTATGCGGAGTCTGGCAGTAACATTTCGTAACAGGTGCCGTACTTTGCAGATTGCGTGCTAGTCTCATCCCCATACACGTATTTTTAACCCCATTTTCGGGAGAGGCCTCATGGCTAAAGAAGAGATTAAGATAAAACCCTTTTGGTATTCAGACATCTGGTTGTTCCCTAAGCTGATTACCGTCATTACGACACTTGATAAAGACGGTAATGTTAACGCCGCACCTTATTCGCATATCATGCAGTACGATGTGATGGCGAAAACACCACGCATGATGGTGGGCTTTCGTCAGGAGTCTCATACGTTCACAAATATTGTTGAGACCGGTGAGTTCGTTATTAACTGCCCGCCCGCTGACTATCTTGATGACATGATGGAAACAGCACGCTTCTGGCCAGAAGGTGTTAATGAGTTAGACCATACCCGCTTTACTCCGATTCCATCATTGCATGTGAAGCCACCTAGCCTTGCTGAGTGCCCGCAGATCGCGGAATGTACGGTTCATGAAATTATCCGCTTGCCGAAGAGCAGTGGCATTATTATCGCTAATATCGAAGCGATTGTGATGGAGGAAGGTCTTAAGGATATGGATCGTGGCGAGCGAATACAGAAGATGGATCTACCCGTTGGTTTGGGTGATCAGAATCGCCGTTATTACTACCATGCTAAGACCACTAGCGATGTCACCATGCATGAGCTGGAAGAGCCTCCAGGTGGCCAGAAGGGCGGTAAGGTGAAGATGGATATTCCTTGGGAAGCTGCAGCGCAAAAAGGCTTAATGGCTGTGCCAACCACGATGCGTCAGATGGTGTGCACTTCAGTCGAAGATTTTGCCAAGAACAAAGGCGATACTGAAGTAACTGCTAAACGCTTTATTGAGATGTCAGAAGAGTATGGCATTGACTCTGAGCTCATGGAGCGTTTCCGTACCGGCACTGATTAAACTCGCGGGTAAAGAAGTATGGCCGGGCTCCTGCATGCGGGAGTCCGGTTTTTTTATGGCAGAATTATGGCCTCTATTCTTGCGGGAGCGGCTTAGTGTGAAAGTAGTTGTTGATTAGTATGCAGTAGCTTTAGGGGTGGCGCATCAATATCGATATACATAGTCGACTGCCAAGTAAATTGCTGTAGTGCTATGACGCTGTTAATGTTGCTAATCCCTTTGAGACGCGAAAGAGTCTAATGTGCGTAATCTAATCCTGTTTCTATTTGTTTGTGTGACCTCACTCGCTGTTGCCGAACTGGCACTGCGTGTGGCATTGCCGCAGCCGGGCTTTAGTGCTTTTCCAAAAAGCGTGCCGGCTGATCTTTTGCAGGCTCATTCTGGTCGCAGTTATAGCTATCGACCGGGGTTTAGCGCTGATATCAAAGAGAGTTTTCGCACAGTTAATGTGTCGATCAATTCACTGGGCATGCGTGATACCGAAGTGTCGGCAGACGAGCGGATCGATTTTTTGGCTATTGGCGATTCTTTTACTGCTGGGGCCATGGTTGAGCAGCAGGAAGCCTGGCCTGCCCAGTTGCAACAACAGTTGAATGCAGATGGCCGCCAGTTGCGTGTGCTTAATGCAGGTGTCTCCGGCTATAACATGGAGCAGGTTCGAATTGCTGGAGAGGACCTTGTCGCGCTTAAGCCCGGTGCGATTATCGTTGGGGCTTACCCAGCGGTATCGAGTCGTTTGTGGGACCCCTTTGTCTGGTTGAATGGTTACCCGGTTCGGCAATCCAAGGTTAAGCGTTTGCGCGTGACTGATTCAGGCTTTTTGTTGGCAACAAATAACCGTTGGCTTAGCAACAAGGCTCAGTTCTGGCTGTTTGAGAATTTACATTTTGGTGGTTGGCTATGGTCCTTGATAGCGCCATCTGTTGAAACGCCGGAGCCACCGAAGCCAAGCGCTGAAGAGCTTACCGTATGGTTTCTGGATGAGCTGAGTAAGTTATATGATGCGACCAGTGCAGCGGATATTCCTTTAATCGTATTTGTTCTGGTCCATCAGCGTCAGGATGGCACATTTTCCGATGCTTTGGCTGGCTACAACAGGTCAGTTGTTGATTACTGTGTGGCAAACGGTATTCCAGTGTTCGACTCATTCGGAGTGCTTGCTGGGTACCCTGTTGAAGGTGTCGAATTCCGTGCCGGCGGAGGCTCAGATTTCCATTGGTCACCGCTGGGGCATGCTATCTCCGCTAAAGGGCTTGCCGACTATATTGTGGCGCGGGGCCTGATTCCAGATGCTTCGGAGTTAGGTCCTCAGTGATCGTTCAGATAGATTATGTGTTTTAGCGCATAAATTAAAAAAGGCCCGACAATCTGTCGGGCCTTTTTTTCGTTAAATAATGCGTGTAACGATTTTAGTCGTCGTGTTTTGCCACTTTAATGGTGAAGGCATAAATACTGAGTATGGCGAACAGGCCAGCCGCTGCCAGCATGGGCAGATTGGGCTTAATTTGAAAAAGAAATGGACCAATCAATGGGCCGAGTATAGCGCCGGATGTATTGGCTGCAGCAAGGTAGCCGCCGGCGGTGCCTTGCTCGTGTGGCTCAACGGCGAGGCTGGCAGCGCCATTGATGCCCGGTGTGGCAAAGGCAAATGCCAGACCCAGTACAGCATAGCCCATGTACAACACTGCTACGCTGGGTGCGAAGCCGATAATTAGAAACGAGATGGCATAGATCGGACCGAACAGTTTCACCAGTAAGGTCGGTGACGGCTTGAATACCTGAAATACCAAGCCCTGTGCAACGGTAATAACTACTGCAAGTGTGAGCAGTGCCCAGCCAGCGGTGGCAGCAACTTCGGGAGGATCTGTAATACCGAACTTGGCGGTAATGTAGAACGCGGTAATGACGTTGAGCGCGATGAACGCAAGAAAGAAGGTTGACCAAAGAATAAGAAACGGGCGCAGTCTCGGGTCGGTGAACTTAAGCGTTGATACCTTCGAGCGGGTATCGGCGTGCCGTGTAGGTTCTTTCAGGAAGAAGTAGGCAATAACGGCACCGCCCAGCGTCATGAAACCGATGATGTACATCGGAAACAACAAGCTGAAGGCTGCCAGTCCACCGCCAATTAACGGGCCTAGAATAGACCCCATGCTGTTAGCGCCACCAATAAGTGCCATTCCCTGCGCGCGCTGTGATCGCTCAGTGACATCAGCCATGTAAGCGCTGGAGGCCGGGTAAATAGCAGAGCCGGTAGCGGAGTAATAAGCACGTGACAAACCAAAAGCAAAGCCAATCCAGACGATGGAGTACCAGCCACTAATTGCGCCTTGCAATGCGAGTGCCACCAGCAAGGTACCGCTGCCACTGCCCAGCAGGCCGATAATAAAGACAGGTCGTCTGCCGACTTTGTCGCTGTACTTGCCCCACATCGGTGCGGCGATGAGCAGCGGGATGTTCGAAACGCCCAGAATAATGCCGAAGGTTTGCGGCGACATGCCTATTTCCTGTGCAAGCGGAGCCACCACAATAAACAACAGTGATTGTCCGATTGCGAACAGGGTCATCCCGAGCGCGAGAATTAATTTACCGCGCAGTTTTTCTTTATCTTTATCCATGATTTACGCATGCCTTGCTAAGGCTAACCGGTTGCATTTTGGTTGCCTGTGAACTTTGGAGCCTTATGACCGATGTAATAGTCTGCCTATAGTGAGCAACTTGCTCTGTTGATACAGGCGCTGCCCGCTGATTGGATGAGAGTCAATAGGAATAAGGGCTTAGCTATTTTCTATGTCGAGCTTGTAACTGTGGTTGTCGGTAACCACATAGCCTGCTGCAGGCGTGGCGAAATGAGAACCGATGACGAGTGTGCCGCTGCCCACATAGTCTTTTAGAAACTGCTCTCTGGTTTTTTGTGCAGTATTGCCGTCAAAATCAAATGGACTGCGCCATTCCGGATGGGCGAGTTGGCAGGGGTGGTGAATCATATCGCCGGTGACAAATGCTGATTCACCTTGTGACCTGATAGAAACACCGATATGTCCGGGTGAGTGGCCGGGCATAGACACCAGTCTGACTTCATCGGTGAGTTGGTGATCGGGCGCGTATAGGTCGGCAAGCCCTGCTGCGAACAAGGGTCGCACTGAATCGCCGGCGTAATCGCCCAGTGCACTCACAGCAGCGTTATCGAGCCAGTCCCAATCGGCTTGGGTAAAGAGGTAGCGTGCATTAGGGAAAGTAGGTTGCCATTCGCCATTAACCCGCATGGTATTCCAACCCACATGATCCGGGTGGAGGTGGGTGCAAACCACGTAATCGACAGATTCCCGGTCAAAACCCGCGGTTGCGATTTGGTTGAGGAAATCACCCTGACGCATATTCCATTGTGGCACGATCCGTTCTTTGTCATTGCCGAGACAGGTGTCGATAACAATACGTTTACCGCAGCTTTCGACCAGCAGTGCAAAGACGCTGGAAATTAACTCGCCTTCGGGGCTGATGAAATGCGGTTGCAGCCATTTAATGGGTAGAACATTTTCAGCTGTGGCATCAGGCACCAAAGCTTCGGCTGGCATTGAGGTGTCTTCGGTTTCTACAACCCGAATAATTTTACTGTCGCCAATCTGCCAGCCGTGCATTGCGGTTTAGCTGTTGCGCAGGTCGCGAATCGTTTTGCGACCATCGTTAGTGGGTTGATACCAAACGGTGTAATCTGCAGCGGCAACTTTCCATTGCTCGAGGTCATTGTCACCGAGAATATCAAACGCGTTGATACCCACACGATTCATATACAGCAGTTGTTCCAGCAGCACATCGCCGACCGCACGCAGTTCTTTGGCAAAGCCGTATTGATCGCGCAGAATGCGTGCATAAGAGTATGCGCGACCGTCGGTGAAGGCCGGAAACTCCAGTGCCACTAATGCGAAGTGTTGCAGATCATCGGCTATGGAATCAGGATGCTGATCGCTTTTGAGTGTTACACCAAGCTGAGTGCCGCGAGCGAGCAGGGCATCGCGCTGCTCGTTCCACTGATCAAGGCTGACAATAATGTCACCGCTTGCAGGCAGGGTATCGAGGTGGCTTGTATTAACGAAGCTATCCTTAGCTTCTACGCCGTCTTTAATTAGCGCCATACAGGGCCTCCTTGAATGGTGCCATGCCAACGCGGCGATAGGTTTCGAGGAAGGTTTCCTCAACATCATCGCGTTGCTCAATGTATGTGCTCAGGATTCGATCAACTGCATTAACAACTTCATCGGTAGAGAAGCCCGGTCCGGTGCGGTCGCCAAGAGCAGCATCTTCGGTAGACGAACCACCCAAAGTGAACTGATAGTATTCCTGACCTTTTTTCTCAACACCAAGAATGCCGATATTGCCAACATGGTGATGTCCGCAGGCATTCATGCAGCCGGAAATATTCAGCGACAGTTCACCGACATCATGCAAACGATCGATGTCTTCAAAGCGCTGCTGAATACGCTCGGCAATAGG